>CAXSED010000074.1:0-14504 GCA_964236475.1 uncultured Chthoniobacterales bacterium | reverse complement strand
CCGCTCCGACCGACCGCAAAAACATGGCCCGACCCCAGCTCTACACCGGCGGTTTCTTCTCGACCAACGCCTACGCGCTGCCCACGCCGGGCGGCAACCACCTGCTCATCGACGCCCCCGAGGGCAGCGCCGCGTGGCTGCGGGAACGCGGCATCCGGCTCGACGCGCTGCTGCTCACCCACGCGCACATCGACCACATTCACGCCGCCGCCGCCATCGTGCGCGAGCACGGTTGCGCGCTGTACTATCACCGCGACGGCCTGCCGCTGCTCGTGGACAGCAGCGCGTACCGCCGCTACGGGTTGAGCATCGAGTTCGAGCCGGTCACGGGCGGCGAATTCATCGGGGAAACTCCGCGCGCGGAGTTCGCTGGGGTGCCCTTCGAGGTGCTCGAAGTGCCGGGGCATTGCCCGGGCAGTGTCTGCTTTTACGACGGCCCGGGCGGCGTGCTCTACGGCGGCGACGTGCTCTTTGCCGGGTCGATCGGCCGCACCGACCTGCCCGGCGGCGACCACGAACTCCTATTGCGTGGCATCCGCGAAAAACTCCTGCCCCTGCCGGACCCGGTGATTGTTTATCCCGGCCACGGCCCGGCGACGACGATTGGCGATGAGCGCGCGGGCAATCCTTTCCTGACCTGATCCGTGGCCGCCATGGTCCGCCGCTCGTTTTCCCATGAAACGCGCCTTCCTCTTCGCCTGGCTGCTGCTGGCCTGCCCCGTGGCGCAGGCGGAAGATTTGCAAAAGGACGACCAGGTCCTGTTCGTGCGTGATGAACCGCTCCTGCTCTACGGTCAACCTGCCGCCACCGCCAGGAAGGGCCAGGTCTACACCGTCCTGACTGACCAACCGGCAGAACGCCGCGTGTACCTGCTCGCCCGGGACCGCACCGGCAAGACCGTCGGCCTCAACGCCCCGGAGTTCGCGGTAGTCTTGTTGCCGGGCCGGGGCGAACCCGCCTTCCAGCGCGGTCTCAACGCCCTCAAGCTCGGCCATTGGCCCGACGCCACCCGCGAACTCGCCGCCGCCGTCGCCGCCGAACCCGACGCCGCGTTGTACGAACAGGTGCGCGCGGCGGTGGAAAACGTGCTCGGTGCGCAACGCGGCGTCCAGCAGGCGGTCGCGGCGCTGGAAAAAGCGCGGGGGCTTTCCGCGACCAAACGCCGCAACGCCGCCATCACCCAGGAGGGCAATCCCCTCTTCCCCGACGACCATACCGGCCCGGCGCGCGCCGCTGCCATCCGCCGGGAAGCCGATGCCATCGACACCGACGCCCAGGCCGCGCTGACGGCGGCGCAGACGGCCCTGAACCACGGCGAAGAGGCGTTCGACACGACACTGCGTGCGCTGGCGAACGATCAAGCCCATGACGCCGTGCTCACCCTGCTCGACGCCCGCGAACACCTCCTGCCCCTGCGCGGGACCGAGGCCCTGGGCGACCTCGTCCACGCGGACCTCGCCGGTTGGCACGATCTCGTCGCCAGCGCCTACGCCGCGACCGAGGGGATCGGACACGACCTCGCCACCAACCGGCTCACGGCGGCGGAGCACGCGGCGGCGGGCGGGCTGGTGGCGCTGCCCCGGGACCGGGTGCTCAAGGCGCTCCAGATGCAGGTGCAGATGCGGCTGGCCGGAGTACGGGACCATCTGCCGGAGATCGACGCCGCCGGGAAGGCGGGCGATTACGCCGGGGCGTTGCGGCAGGTGAACGCGCTGCTGGCCGAGAGCGTGGAGGATCCCGAATTGCTCGCGCGCAAGGCCGCGCTGGAGGCGAAGCTCGCGGCGATGTGAGTGGACGGGATGGTTTCTCTTCGTGGAATGGAAGCATCCACCGTGCGGACGGCGAAGTATATTCAAATGCTTTCTTCCACGCGTTCGTCGCGATCAGCCTCTCCAAAAGACTCTGTCACCTTGAGCGGAGTGGGGAGCGAACGGAGCCGAGGGATGACAGAACATTTCAGGTGGCCTGCCACTGCTTGAACGGTCCAAGCCCCACGCACCCAATTGCCACCCACGCCGCTATGTCCTCCATCCCCCGTCTTGCCTCCGTACGGCTTTTGCTTTGGCTGACGCCGATGTTTGTCCTCGCATGCCTCCTCGGTCTGCCGTGTGCCCTCGTCGCCGCCGATGCGTCACCCTCCCCCGCCGTCCCCGCCCTGCCCGCCCGCGACGTGCTCCGTAAAGCCATCGAACCCATCGTCGATCTTTTCTCCCGCAGCCCCGATGGCCCCAACCGCGCGTTTGCCCTGCGCATCCGCTTGGCCGAAGCCACCAACCAACCCGCCGACCTGCGCGGCTCCCCGCTCCTCTTCCGTGCCCAGGCCGCGCCCGACAACCGCATCCTCTTCCAGTTTCCCGCGCTCGGCACGGTCGTCACGATCTGCCGCCAGAATCAGACCGTCTGGGCCTCCCCCGCGTCCCGCCTCGCGCCGATCCTCCAACAGGCCCAGGCCGCCAAGGTTTCCAAGGCCGACCAGGAACCCCTCGCACCGTTGCGCCTAGCGATTTCCACCAAACTCTTCTGGTTCCTGTTCCGTTTCGTCGGCGTGCGTGACGCGGGCAGCGAGCCGCTCGGGGCCATCCCCTGCCGCCAGCTCGACCTCGACCCACCCGACGGCGGCAAGGCCAGCAAGGACAAATACGTGCGCCTCTGGGTCCGCACCGATTCCTACCAGCTCGCGCGCATCGACTGGCAGAGCAGCGCCGCCGACCACGGCACGCTCGTCGTCGAGGACGCCCAACTGGCCGCCAGTCTGCCCGTCACCGATTTTTCGCCCGACGCCGCCCAGCGCGCCGACCTGCTGGAAATCCCCGTCGCGCGGTTCCGTCCCTTCCTAAAACTGCTCGGCCAGGAAGAGGAAAAACGCCAGAAAGCGCAAAAGGCCGCGCAGGGGACGCCCGCCGCGCCGGTCGGCCATTGAGCGGGGACAAGCCACCTCCCGGCAAGAAGCCATCGTGCAAAACGCGCCCGGAGAGACTTGCCGTAAACCATTCAGAAGCACGGCGATTGTTCACCTAATCAAGCCCCTTCAATGACGCCAAAGCCTAACCACGCATTCCAGCGAACAGAGACTGGTGGTGAGTCCATCGTGCTGGTTTTATCTTGCCACGCCAGCCTCTGTCACTGAGCTTGAGGGTGTTAGGCTTCCATTCAAAGGTCTTCCTATCTATGCAAACTCGGCCAATTCTTGCCGTTACATGCCTGTTGTGTTGCTTCGGCGGCATGACCATGCAGGCGCAAGAGATGGTTATGAAAGTCCGCGATGTCTCGACCATCGCTGACCAAAACAACCACGCTAATTTGGTGGTGCGGGTTGCGTTAGACACTCATGGGCGGGTTTCGTCCGCTGTGATCGTCAAGTCTTCAGGCAGCGCGTTCCTTGACCACCGTTGCGTTGCCTACGCCAAACAGAACTGGAAGGGGCCACCCAATACCACCAAAAGTGTCTCTTGTTACTACAAGCTCGGTGCAAAGCCTAACCACGCGCCGCAGTCGACTGCCAGAGGCAGCAGCTGAGCTTGGGGAGTTAAGTGTTTCCCGATGACACGGCTTCCGGTAGCTTTGACGTTGTTCCGTCTGGTGGCAGGCACGGCTTTTCTCCCGCTCGCTTTCTGGCATGTTCCCGCGTGGTCGCTCGTCGTGCTTCTTGTCACCGGACTGCTCAGCGACATTGCCGATGGCATCATCGCTCGTCGGTTAGGCGTGGCCACCTTGGCTTTGCGGCGTCTGGACACGCGCGCTGACATGATTTTCTACGGCTGCGCGGTGGTTGCAGGCTTGGTCTGTTCTTCTTTTCCTCTCGCTCGTTTGCGGCCGTGGATGGCCGCTTATGGGCTGCTCTTTGTCGCCCGCAACCTCGTCGATTATCTGCGTTACCGTGCATCGCCCTCTTACCACATGTGGTCCGGCAAGCTGTGGTCGGTTATTCTCTTTGTGCATCTCGTGGTTCTTTTCTGCGGCGCGCAGGCTTTCTTTTTTCTGCCCTTGGCCTTCGCGTTCTATGCCGTCAACGCCGCCGAGGGGATCCTTGCCAGCTTGGTGTTGCCTCAGCCCCGCACGGATGTTCCCACCGTCTGGCACGCTCTCACCCGCCCGCCCAACACCTAACCACGCACTCCCGCGAACAGGGGCTGGCCCTCACGCCGGTTCCGAGTTCCAGTCTTTGACTTCGCCATGACCTGGCGTCGAGCTTGGAGGCATTCGGTCAGAAAACCAATCTGTTGTTGTATCAACCGTCCAAGCACTCTTTCACGCAGGATTTGTCGTCCTGCCGCGGTTGGCCGCTGGGTCGATCGCTTGATCGGGTTTCCGTGTTGATCTGCCCTTGCGTCGCCAGACTCCGCCACTGAGCTTGGGTCATCAGGCACAGCATTCCGATTCTCATGACTCCCCACCGGTCCCTTTCGGTCGACGCCGTCAGGCTCCTGGCCGCTTTCGGGGTGATTCTCATTCACCTGGCTCCTTCCACCGATGCCTGTGCAGCCTTCACGCGGCTTTTCCTGGCTTTCGCCGTGCCTTATTTCCTGATGATCTCGCTTTATTTTTTCATCGTCAGGATCACGTCGTTGGCGGCACCTCGGCTGGCCGATCTCCGGCTGGATCGCCTGCTCGTTCCCTACGCGGTCTGGTCGGCGATTTATACCGTGCTGCGCGTGTTGAAATTTCGCTTGGCGGGCAGGCCGTTCGTCTTCGCCCCGTTCGAGTTTGCCTTCTACGGCGGCGCGGGCGTGCAGCTCTATTTCATCCCGCTGCTCCTATTGTTTCAGGCGTTGGCTCTCGCGCTCATCTTCCTGGGTCGTTCGTCGAGATGGCGCTGGACCGGGCTGGCCGTCGCGCTCGGTGCGGCCCTCTTCGGCTACACGGGACAGGCGCAACATTACGCATTCTTTGACGACGCTCTGGCACGGGGCGCGGTGTACGTGGCGTTGGCGTTTTTACTCCGGGCTGGCCAGGCAACCCGGCTCGGGCGTCGGGTAAACCTCTTTCTGGGTTGGCTGGTCATTCCGCTCATTGTCACCACGGCCTTTTTCGGGACGCCGCTTTATGCGTTGGGCTTGCTGGCAGGGCCGGTGGTCGGCTACGCCGTGGCTGCCTGCGCGCTAAACGCACGCTTCCAAACCTCCGATCCGCTGCTGCTGACCCTTTTCACGTCCTCCTACGGCGTGTACCTGGCCCACTTCGGGTTCCTGGAGGGCTTCGAGTTTCTGGCGAACAGATTCGGGGTGCTGCCGATTCCCTACTCCATCGCCGCCAAACTGTGCGTCGCCAGTGGGATCTTCCTTTCCTGCCTCGGCTTCATCTCCCTGGCGCGGCGGCATCGGCTTTCGGCTTATCTCTTTCTCGGTGAAACGACCCACCGGCTGCCGCCGCGAACGGCGCGCTGACCGACTCCTGTCAACCTACCCTCATGATAGCCAGCCCCTTTGGAGTCGCGGGCTGGAATTCCCGGACAGGACCGGGTGAGAAACGTCTCGACAACGCCACCCGGCGTTTCGTAAAACCGTCGTCGCAATCCCCTTTGCCCCATGAACATCCGCGCACGGTTCCTCCTGCTTTGCCTGGGCCTCTGTTTGTTCGCCCCTCCCGTCCAAGCCAAGCGTAAACACCACGATTCACCCGCCACGCCGTTCGCCACCCCAGCAGCCGAACCGGCCCCCCTGCCCGCGGAATCCGCTCCCACGATCAAGCCCGATGCGCCGCCCTCTGAAAGTTTGCAACCCTTCGTGGATCGGCACCTGAGCAAGATCCTCGCCCCGCTCGGCGCGTCGGCTTTCGCGCAGCCCGAGGTCATCGCCAGCCTCCGCGCCAGCTACGCCGACGGCATGGCCGCCGCGCCCGCCAATCACCGGCCTGCTTACATCGCGGCGGAGAACGTGTGCGCTGCGCTGACCGGTGCCATCAGCGAGCGTCAAACCGCCGTGACCGCCCTGCGCGGCGCGCTGGCCACGCGCAGTTCCGAGGCCGCCCAACCGCGCGGCGGCGCGACCGACGGCGCCGAAAAAACCCGCTTGGAAGACACCTTTTTCACCAGCAGCCAGATCAATGCTTGGACCCAGCGCGCCGAGGCCCTGCGCCAGAGCATCACCACGCTGTACATGCGCGAGCGCGATACGGAACGTCAGATCGGTGCCTGGTATCCGCCGCCCCCCACGCCACCGCCTGCCGCCGTTGCCACTGCTACCGCCGCTACCCCTACCGTCGTCACCGTCGCCGCTACCGCCACACCCTCGGTATCCGCCCCTCCTGCGATTACCCCGCCCCCGCCGCTCCCGGGCCAGGACCCGGTGGTTGGCGCCTGGAAATGGCAGGGTTACCAGGAGGTCAGCGTGGGTGCCGACAACACCATCGACGGCTCGCGCCACGGCAACTGGTATTTCATTTCCACCATGTCCGGCGGCCGCTACTACGAGTTCCACTGGAAAAAACACGGCGCGGTCGATTACGTCGTGCTGGCCCCCGATGGCCGAAAGCTCGAAGGCAAGAACGGCGATGAAAAGTACGTCTACGCCGAGCGCCGCTGACCCTCCGGCGGTCCGCCCGCTTGCCTCAGTGTGACCCGCGCAGTTTCTTCCACCAGTACCGCGCCATCAGTCGGAAAAACCGCACCCCGTCGCGCACCGGGTGGATGGAACTCGTCTCGTCGCCGTACACCGTGCTGACCGGCACCGCACTGATGCGTTCCCCGCGCCACGACGCCAGGATTAGCATCTCCGTCTCGTAGTCGAACCGCCCCGTCCGGCTCGCCGCCAGCAGCCGGGGGATCAGATCGCGGTGGATCATGCGAAACCCGCATTGGGTGTCCGGTATCCGCTGGCCGCAGAGCAGGCTGATCTGGCTGGACATGAACTGGTTGGTCAGCCGCCGTTTCCAGGGCATCTCTTTTGTATCGTGCATCCGGTTACCCACGAGCATTTTATCGGGTCGCGCCGCCGCTGCCGCCAGGAAACGCGGGATTTCTTCCGGCAGATGCTGGCCGTCGGCGTCGAGGATGAGCACGTAATCCACGTCCCGGGCGGCGAGGTCGCGCAGCCCGGTCTGGATGGCCATGCCCTTGCCGAGATTCTGCTCGTGGATGAGCACCTCCGCGCCCGCCGCTTGCGCGAGCCGGGCGGTCTGGTCGGGCGATCCGTCGTCCACGACGAGCACGTCGGGCAACTGCGCGCGGGTGCGCCGGACCACGTCAGCGATGAAGCGTTCCTCGCGGTAGGCTGGGATGAGTGCGGCAACCTTCATGGATGGTCGTCCTCTCTTAACCTTGATCCCCGCGCCCGCGACAAGCTTTATCGCAACACCTCGCCCGAAAAATCGTTTCGCCCGCTCATCTTGCGAATGGTAGGAATCGCCGCTTTGGGCAGCGAGAATCGGATGCGCCGTTCAGCCGGGTCCGCGAAGTGAAAGGTGATCACTTGGGAAAACCCACTACTTTCCACCACCATGCTTTCAAAGAAAGGCCACGGTAGTAAGAGCGGAGGATGAAATGGTCTCCGCATCCATCGCGCCGTCAGGTTTACGCCTCTTAGTGTCAATGTGGCGTCCACTCCTTGTTCGTTATTCATCCAGGAAACCAGATTTTCACCCCTGGTGAGGAATTTGACTCCATCCTTCGGCGGCACGTCGGTCCCGTAGCTTTTCGACAAAGCTTTCTAACCATTCGCGTGCGACAAGAGGAGAGCCATTAGCAGATTGCCCAAAACAACTCCGCCCGCTACCAAAAGCGTGAACAGTGCGGAAGACGAATTGGGCGGCAGCGGCGTGGCGATCAACAACCGATCCTCCTTACCCTACCTATCCCTCCCTGGGCGGCACCGGATGAAAATCGCTCGCGTGGTACGAACTCCGCACCAGCGGCCCGCTGGCCACGTACTCAAACCCCTTCTTGCGCGCAATCTCCCCGTACAACTCGAACGTCTCCGGCGGCACGTAGGCCACCACCGGCAGATGCTGCGGCGTCGGGCGCAAATACTGCCCGAGCGTGAGCACCTGTACGCCCGAGCCGCGCAGATCGTCCATCGCCTGGAAAAGCTCGTTCTCCGTTTCGCCCAGACCCAGCATCAGGCCGCTTTTCGTCACGACGCGCGGGCTGATCTCCTTTGCCCGCGCCAGCACGGCCAGCGAGGTCGCGTACTTCGCCCGCGAGCGCACCAACGGCGTCAACCGCTCCACGGTTTCCAGGTTGTGGTTAAAAATCTCCGGCTTTGCGTCGAGCACGACTTTCAAGCAGTCGCCCTGCGCGTGAAAATCGGGCACCAGCACCTCGATCACCATGTTCGGATCGACGGCCCGCACCGCTTGGATCGTCCGCGCGAAATGCTCCGCGCCGCCGTCCTTGAGATCGTCCCGCGCTACCGCCGTGATGACGACGTGTTTCAAGCGCATCCGCCGCACCGCCTCGGCCACCCGTTGCGGCTCGTCGGCTTCCAGCGCGAACGGCTTGGCCGTGCTCACCGCGCAGAACCCGCACGCCCGGGTGCAGCGGTCTCCCGCGATCATGAACGTGGCCGTCCCCTGGCTCCAGCATTCCCAGCGGTTCGGGCATTGCGCGCTCTCGCAGACGGTGTGCAGCTTCAGGTCGCTCACCAGTGCCTTGGTCGAAAAGAACACGGGGTTCGACGGCAGCCGGACTTTGATCCAGTCAGGTTTCTTTTCGACGTGCAGGGCGGGATCGATCTTCGCGCAGGACATGGCAACGGCACGATGCCGCACGCCCGCCCACAATGCAAGGGTTGCCGCCGTGCGCTCCACCCGGTACACTCCCCGCATGGTTGCCATTCTTGAACTGCCCGATGTCCGCCAATTGGTCTCGCCGATCAGCGTCGAGAATTACGAGCGCATGGCTGAAAAGGTTGATCGTCAACGCATCGAACTCATCCGCGGCGTCATCATCGAAAAAGTGACTTCCTCACCGTTCCACTCTTATCTGATTGGCCAGTTGCAAACACTGGTTCAGGCTGCGCTGGACGCCGAAAAACACATCCGGCAGGAGCAGCCATTAAAGATGTCCGACTCCATGCCGGAGCCGGATATTCTGGTGGTTGCCGGTCAACGCAGCGAGTATCGCCGCACCCACCCCACCACCGCCCTGCTCGCCATCGAAATCGCGGTTTCGACCGTCGTTCTCGACCGCGAAAAAGCCGCCCTTTACGCCGAGGCCAACGTCCAGGAATACTGGATCGTCTTGGCCAACGACGAGGCCATCGAAGTCCACGCGGCTCCGTCCGCAGGCCGCTACACCCAACGCCGCGTCTACACGCGCGGCGAAACGCTTCCCAGCATTGCCCTACCCGCCTTGTGCGTCGAACTCGACGCCCTGTTCGGGACCTGACCGTCGCCAGCCACCCGTCCCAGGAAAAGCGGGAAATAGCCGTTGCCTGCCGACCCGGCCCGATTTTTATTGGGCGATGTCCTCCCGGCGTGATCAGGGCGACGACCCGCCAAAAAACGGGTCCAAACGCCGCACACTCGTCCCTGCTCACGCCCCGGCCATGCCGCCCAGCCAGCGCACCGAGATCGCCCGGATCGTCCGGCGCCTGGAAGCGATCGTCACCAACCATCTCGAAGGCGCCCGGCGGATCGGGCACCCACTCACCTTGGAGCAGGTCTTCGCCATCATCGACGCCCTGCGCGCCGAAGCCGGGGGTCTCACCCGGCCCGTGGCTTTCTCCAACGGCGAGATCGCCTTCTACCTGATGGACGGTCTGTACGAGGAACTGCTGGGCGAGCCGAGCAACATCTTCTCCTCGACAGAGGTCGCCGCAGGGGTCACGCGTTTCGAGCCGTTGCCGCGAGACTTCTGGCTGACGTGCCTGGGAGCCTTGCGTCAACGGCTCCAATGGCTCGTGTTATCGGCAATGGAATGACTCCGGGACGCCAGCGGCCAAAGAAACCTGCCGCCGCTCACAGCTTCCCCACGAAAACCCCCTGGATCACCAGTTCGTGCGCCGGATGAATCTCCCCGTGCGCCGGATTCGTGGATTCGCTCTTCAAAAACGCTCCCGCTTGCCGCTTGCGGGTCTTGAGCCGTTTCAAACAGGTTTCGCCGTCGATCAACGCCGCGACGATATCCTCCGCCTGCGGCTCCCGCTGTTCGGGACTCAGCAGCACCACGATATCCCCGTCGAACACCGGCGTGGGCCGGGCGGCGTTCATGCTGTCGCCCCGCACTTCCAGCCCGAACACGCCTTCCGGAAACCGCCCGCGCCGCACACGCAACGTCCTGATGGGCCGCCGTTGCATGACTCCCTCGCGGGTCTGCGGCCAACCCGCCGGCAGCGCGCCGAAGATCGGCAGGCTCACCGTGTCGATGTCGCGCAGTACCGCCCGCTTTTCCTTGGGCACTGCCGCGCGGCGTCCGCCGAATTCTGCCTTCCTCTCTCCCGTCGTCGTCGTTTCCCGCACGCGGTTCAGTTCGGTCTCGGTCTCGTGGATCCAACCGTCGATTTCGTGCAGATGCCGCTGCGCCGCCAGTGCCGCTTCTTGCTGCCGCAGCCGCGCGCCCTGTAACCAGCGCAGATGCCGCGCCAGTTCGATCTCCGTGCGCGGACGCTCGTCGGCGAACAACTCCGGTTCTTCCACCGACAGTGGATGATCGCTTGCCAGTTTCCCCCCTTCTCCCATCCCTTGGCGCGTCTCGGTCGTCACCGCCCGCACTTGCCGCTCGGCTTGTTCCAGCCGGTATAGCGCCGATGCCTTCGGCGAGTTCTGTCCAGTGCAATAATAATGCAGTGTCGTGCGCGACACCTCCAATATTCCGGCGATTTCCGTTTGCGATTTCCCTGTCACCGCCTGCAAATTTTGTACGCGAATGTTAAAATCTGTTAAGATATGTTCAGTTTGCACTTGATTAAAAGTTCAAAGGAGTTCAATAATGTTCATTATGGCTGCAAATCCGGGCTTGTCCAAGTCGAAAATGTTCACCGCAGTTGATTCGTCTCAAGAAGCGATTTTGACCTCCTGTGACGTGGTGCCAATGGGCGACGGCAGCTTTCATGTGGTGCCGCGCCGTCCGCAGAGCAAAACGACGATTAAGGAAGCGGCCCGGATGGCTCACTATTCGCGCGACACGATTTATCGACTTTTCCGTTCCGGCTTTGTGACCGGCGAACGGCAAAGCCCCCGCAAGATTCTGATCGACGTGGAAAGCCTGCAAGCGCATCTGGAGGCGGTTCGCAAACCGGATTTTTGGACGCCCGAACGCCGACGCCGGTACTGGGGTGATTGATCGGCCCGCCGCCGCTTCGTACCACCGCGGCCATCAAGCGGACTACACACCGACCCTACGTGACTTGGGTTCTGTCTGACGAATCCACCTTCGGCGAAGAAGATTCCGAGGTGGATGACGACCGCCGGGCGCCATCGGGTTCGACGCGCCCTCCCCGGCGGTCGCCATCCACCTCGGAAAAAATCCGTCAGACCGAGCCTAGTGCCCATCCGAATAACCAAACAAAACCCTGTAGGGACGGCGCGCCGCCTCTACAGCCGGAAAGATCCGGCTAGACACCTGACCCCGCTGCAACGGGCTTGGCACGGTGGGTTCTCGTGGAATGCTGTCCGCGGCCTAGACGGTGTCTTGCATTTTATGAGTTAAGTTGGTGGTATGCGCCAGCCTGGAGTGTACCCGACTAATGTGACCGATGAGGAGTGGGCATTCGTGGCTCCGTACCTTTGTTTGATGAAGGAAGATGCGCCCCAGCGTGAGCACTCGTTGCGTGCGGTGTTTGACGCGTTGCGCTACGTGGTCCGGGTCGGTTATCCTTGGCGTTTGTTGCCCAACGACTTACCTCCCTGGCAGATCGTCCATCAACAGGCTCAACGCTGGCTGGCGGCGCGCGTCCTCGAGACGATGGTTCACGATCTACGCATGATCCTGCGTTTGGTGGTCGAGCGACCCGAACAGCCCACGGCAACCGTGCTCGACGCCCGCACCTTGCAAGGCAGCATCGAGAGCGGGCCGTGCTCGGGCTACGACGGACACAAAAAGAGGAAAGGGGCCAAGGTGCATCTGGCAGTGGACACACTCGGTCACCTCTTGGCTGCCCACGTCTCGGCGGCGAATGAGAACGAGCGGGCTCACGTCGATCAACTGCTCGCCAACGTGCAGGAGGCCACCGGCCAGAGCGTGGAGGTCGCCTTCGTGGACTCGGGCTACACCGGCGAGGAGGTGGCGGCCGTGGCCGCAGAACATGGCGTTCAGCTACAGGTAGTTAGCTTGCCAGAAGCGAAGAAAGGCTTCGTGCTCTTGCCTCATCGCTGGGTGGTCGAACGCTCCTTTGCCTGGACCGCACGTTGCCGACGGTTGGCACGCGATTACGAGCGACTCTCCGCGACACTGGCGGGCTTACACTTTGTGGCTTTTGCCATGCTCATGCTCACTCGCCTCCTTGGCAGCAACCCGTGGCAGGGCATCTAAAAGTGCAGGACATTGTCTAGCTTCATCGAGATGCAAGATTTCAGCCCCCGGGTGCAGACCATAGGTGGATATCGCCACCAATCCGACCCCGGCCAGGGCAGCAGCACTCCCATGGGTTATCGGCAAGCAGCTCCTCAGGTTTCCCCGAAAAAAATGTAGCAAATGTAAGATTTAGTTCGCAGGAGTCGCAAGAGTCGCAGGTGCACGAGACAAGCCAAAAAAGGGGTGGAAGGATATCGCATATGAACGACGCGACCATTTCTAACATCCCGACTAATATCGCTGCTGCCTCCTCCGCGGCACCGGCTCCGATAACCAACCCGGTCTTGTCTACCACGGCTCCATCCGCCGTCACCCCCGGCTGGAAAACGAGTGAGTTCTGGATGACTGCCATCGGCCAAATCGGGCTGATCCTCGCCGCTGCTTCCGGCGCGCTGCCTACGAAGTACGCCGTGTTCGCGGGCGCGCTCAGCCAGGTGGCCTACAGCGTCTCGCGCGGCATAGCCAAGGCCGGTGCCGCTACCGCCTACTAACATCGCCCGCGCTCTCAACCTCTGCCTCTCGCGTTCACCGATGAATCCCTCACCCGCCACCGCCGATCCCGCCGTCTTGCACGGTGACGGCCGCTACGGATTCACCGCGCGCATCGACGGCGGCGATCTGGTCGTGACCGGTGTGCGCGCCACCTGGTTCGGCGGCGCGCACGATCCCGACGACAACGGCCAGACCGCCAGCGGCCTTTCCACGCGCCTGCACCCCGACCTGCTCGGCTGCGCCCTTCCCATGAACGGCTACCGGCTCACGCGCGGCAGCCCCCTGCCCGACCTGCCCTGGATGACCACCAACGTCCGCGTCACCTGCCCTTCCACGGGTAAGCAAGCCACGGTGCCGCTCATCGACCTCGGCCCCGCCGCGCCGCCCCATGCCCACGCCGCCATCGACCTGACGCGGGCCGCTTTCCGGGCGCTCGGTGGCAACCCGGCCCAGGGCGACCTCACCGTCGATTTCCGCATCCTCGGCGGCGCGCGGCATCTGCCCGCCGCCTCACTTCTCGCCGCCCGTTCCGCTCAGACAGCGGACCCGATCCACCGGGCGGCAAGGGCCCAGGCGGCTGCCGCCGTCGTCTCCGTCGCCGCTTCGGCCGCGCCGCTGACGACGCCCGCAACCGCGCCCTCGGGCGGGACGGCGGCCGGCCGCGTCGGCCTTGCCGTTCCGCCTACGAGCCGCCCGCTTTAACCCCCCCTTTCCCCTGCCGCCGCCACCTGCTCCGATGAAACACCCACTTGCCAGCCTGCGCGATTTCTTCGTCGTCCGATTCGACCTGGAGCGCAAGAGCATCGTCGCCGCGCTCGCCTGGGGCGGTTGGGTGCTGACCCGGCAGAGTTTCGAAAGCGCGCCCGGGTTCCGTTTTCTCAAGGAAAGCGCGGCCTGGTTCGGTCTCGGGGGCGAAACCTTCTGGGGCGGCCTGCTGGTCACGGGCGGCTGCCTGCAACTGGTGGGCCTGCTCACCGGGCGCGACCGCCTGCGCATGTGCGCCGCCATGTGGTTGAGCGCGGTCTGGTCGCTCATCGGCCTGCAATTCTTCCTCTGGAACTCCCGCACCACCGGCGCGCCGACCTACCTGATCTTCGCCTGGTCCGCCGGTTGCCTCTACTTCCAGATCGGCACCCGCAGGAGATAAGGATGAAGGATGAGGGATGAAGGATGAAGGCAGACCAGATCAAAACGCTGCGCCTTCTCTCTGCCTCCGCCTTCATCCTTCATCCTTCATCCTTCATCCTTCATCCTTCATCCTTTCTTCCATGGACGACACCCTCAAAATCTTCGCCGCCGTGTCCAGCAGCGTCGGCCTCGGGCAGATGCTCCTTTTCTGGGTCACCCGCCGCTCCCGCAAGGTGGACACGCGCGACGAAAAGGAACTCAGCCTGGAAAGCTCTTTCCTCGCCGAACGCCGCGAACTGCTCACCAGCCTGCGCGCCCAACTCACCGCCGAGCAATCCCGCGGCTCGCGCCTCGAAACCGAAAAGGTCGCCCTGCTGCGCGAACTCTTCTCCCTGCAAAAATTCGCCAACGAGGTCGTCGCCAAATACGACTTCC
>CAXSED010000073.1:0-20913 GCA_964236475.1 uncultured Chthoniobacterales bacterium | reverse complement strand
CGGCTTGGCTATAGATGGCCGAACCTACCAGAAAACCCGGTTTTGTTAGATGCTTTAAGTTGGCTGTGCCCCGTTAAACTAGCCGCGGCTTCTTTAATCCTTGTCTGTCGGCGAAACGCTGGCAGGCAAGGATTTCATTTTCCACCTTTCACAACAAACGGGAACTGCTTCTGCTGGGAGAAGAGGAGCAATAATACCTTCCACATCCTCAAGCTGCCGGTGCCACTAGATTAAGCTCATCTCCCGGCAACGGTGGGGGCCTCTTGCGCGAGATCAAGGCCGCCCGCTGGGCAACGCGTGCGAGTACCGCGTCATGACGGCGGCGCTGGGCTTCGGTAAGAGTGCGCAGGTTGCTAGTTCGCGGCATTCGCCCAGGCGCGGGCGCGTTGCAGATATTCCTGCGTCACCCAAATATCAGAAGACGCGTTGTTCCCTAGCCGGTCAAAGAGCCTTTTCGCCGTAGCTCGGTCTCCGGCGAGACACGCCAGCCGACAGTACGCTCGCGCCACCTCCAACGATTCTGGATAACGCTGCTCCATCAATTCTAGACCGGCCTGAGCCTTGGCCCACTTCGCCTGAGTTTCCTGGAAAACGTTGTGGTAATTCCCGATCTGCTCCAACACGCAACGCGCGTACATCTCCATCCCCAAGCCCTTCGGATCGGCGGCTGCCTCATCTGCCACCGCCTCCCACTCGCCTGACTGGCCGTACCATTTGAGCGAAAGGAACCGCGAGCGAATGGTGTCGTAGTTCCAGAACGTCGGCTCAAACGCCTTGGCTCGCGCATAGAAGCGGTCGAACTCCACGCGCGGCCACTGTTCGCCCAAGGCGATGCGCAGGCCAGCGGACCACCATACCGGGCAGTTTTTCCCTTGCTCCTTGCAGTCAATGAGGGCTTGGTGCGCCGCTTTGAGCCGTTCGCCAAAGAGTTGCCAGCCTGCGGGCGAGACCGTGCCTGCATAGCCGGTGCCCCGGGCATGCCAGGCGTAATCAAAGAGGAAAATAACTTGGGCGACGTGCGCGGTGATCGAATCCGGTTTCGCGGCGATCCATGCTTTATGGATGCTTGCGTGAAGCTGCCACATGCTCTCGGGCTCGGTATCTGCGCAGCCCAGCGCATCGTAGAACTGCCAGATTTTCCAGGAGCCGTTGCCAAACCTCGCCTTGGTCGCACGGGCATCGTCGGCGTTCTGTTCGAGTTCGTCGAAGCGGCGGTTGTTGTACGCCGTGCGCGTGGCGGAGCGGTAGTCCACGAGGGCTTTGAAAGCCGGATCAGCGTCAACGTTAGCGGGTACGGCCGGGTGCTCGTCGCCGGTACCAGGCTTCGGTTTACAGCCCGCGAGCGGGAGCAGCAGGCAAAAGGCAAGCAGGAGAGGCCGGGGATAACACTTCACGAGCCTGTGCCTATACAAAACCCGTCTGTGGGACAAGCGGGATTATGAGCCAGCTAGCCCATCTCGGCTTGACATCGACGGCACTTTTCGAAACGCGGAAAGCCCGTGCACCAAGAACCGATCACTCCCGCGCCCCGCGCCACTGGGTCCCGCTCTTCCTCGCGCAACTTGCCGTCCGTCCCGACCTGGAGGCCGCCTATCGCTCCGGTGGGACCACGGAGGCGAAGGTCACCGCCCTGCGCAAGCGCAGCGGCTACTTCGACGCCGCCTACCGCATCATCTTGCGCGAGCACCGGCGGCGCGCCCGCGAGGCTGGTCTACCCGAGCCTCCATTCTCCAGCAACATCTTCCCGACCGAGCACAGCACGGCCACCACCAAAAGCCTTGCCAGCCGCCTGCCTATGCCGACCACGCCGGAACCCATCAGCGCGGAGGACCTCGCCCGCTTTGTCGGCAACGGCCACGCCACCGCCGCCATCTTCCGGGCCGATCCTCCTATCATCCCCCGGCAGGAAAGAGGGCGTCTTCTACGAGTCGCAGACCCTCGACCGGGATCGCTTCGTCTGCGTGCAGGCGGGGCTGCTCGACTGCCCGCACATTCCCAAGAGCAAGATCGACGACCTGACGGCCACCTACGCGGAGAAGAACCCGCAGTTCTTGCGCAGCGTGCTGCACGGCGAGTTCATGGATGCCGAGGAGGAGCAGGTCTTCGACCGGGAAGGGCTGGTGCACATCCAGCGGCTGATCGTCCAGGGTCCAAGGCCCACGGACGCCCGGATCGACCCCATCGAAGGAGGGCAGGGGAGCAAGGTGCGCCAGGTGCAGCTCGTCGTTTGCAGGCCGGACGACCCGGGCCGCTACTTTCGGTTCTGGGAGCCGCGCATCGAGGGCTGCCGCTACCTCATCGTGGCCGACTCTGCGAAGGGCAGGAAAGAACACGTCACCATCTACGAGCAGGGCTGGGACATCTGGTGCCCGCACTTGCTCGCGGAGCTGACCACGTTCGTCAAGAAGCCCGACGGTCGGGAGGAAGCCGAGGGCAGCCTCAAGGACGACGACGTGATGGCTTGGCTGATCGGGCGGCGCTGCTTGGAGAGCGGCACGATCTACCGGGAGCAGGTGCGCGAGCAGCAGCGCCCGCAGCAATCCTACCAACGTTACTGCGCGGCCACGTAGGATCGAACGAGGGTTGCCAAGATCATCTCAATCCTTTTCCCGCCAGCGCAAACTCTGCGCGTTGAGGCGCGCGACTTCCGAGGCTCCTCCCGTCAACATTGCTCGCCCCGTCTGCAACGCCTGAGCGAGCTGGGCCGCGTCCAGTTGACTCTCTGCCGAGCGTCCGGGCTGGCACCGCAAGTGCGCGTACCAACAGCCTCTGCACACCGCGTCCAGGATGACGCGAGCAAAGCAGTGGTCTCGCCGCAAGACCCAGCCTCCCGCCCGGGCCGCCGCCGGCAGTTCGACACGCACCAGCCGCCGGTACTCGGCCAGCAGATCTGCCCGCGCCTCTTCGTCTGCCTCATCTTGCAAACGCAACCATCGCTGCGCATTTTTCACGGTGTAAAGTAGCATCGCTCGCCGAACCTTGCGCGTAGCACGAACGGTCTGTCTGCCGCGTTCACTCTCTCCGATGCAAACCCTCTGGATTCTCGCCGACCAAGTTTCGCCCGAGAACGCCGCGCTCACGGATGCGGACCCGGCGAACAGCGTGGTGCTCATCGTCGAAAGCAAGGCGCGGGGCGAGGTCGTGCGCTACCACCAGCAAAAGCTCGTGCTCGTGTACTCGGGCATGCGTCACTTCGCGCGCGACCTGCGGGCAGCAGGCTGGCAGGTGGATTACTATCGGTTGGAAGACACGCCGGATTTCCTGACCGGCCTGCGCCGCCACGTCGAGAAGTTTCATCCCGACGAGATCGTGCTCGCCGCGCCCAACGACTATGCCATGACCGCCGCCCTGCCGAAGTTTGCGCGGCGCCTCGGCGTGCCCGTGCGGGCGGTGCCGACTCACCAGTTTCTGCTTTCGCGCGAGGATTTCGCCGCCTGGGCGGGCGAGCGTCCGCATCTCGTCATGGAGGAACACTACCGCCGGATGCGCCGCCGGACCGGCCACCTGATGGAAAAGCCGGTGGCATCGGGCGCGGCAAAGCCCGTCGGCGGCGAGTGGAACTTCGATCCGCTCAACCGCCTGACCTACAAACAATACGCCGCCAGCGGACGCACGCAGCCCACCGTGCCCATCCGCGAAACGTCCGACGAGATCACGCGCGAGGTCATCGCCTTGGTCGAACAGCACTTCCCTGATCATCCGGGCCGCGCCCGCGACTTCTGGTTCCCCGTGGACCGCGCCGGGGCCTTGCGCTGGCTGGACAAGTTCGTCACGGAGCGGCTGGAGCACTTCGGCCCCTTCGAGGACGTGCTCGCCCAAGATCACCCGGTCATCTACCACTCGGTGCTTTCTCCGCTGCTCAACCTGGGTTTACTGACGCCGCGTGAGTGCGTGGAGCGCGCCGTGGCAGCCTACGAGGCGGGCCGCGCGCCGATCAATAGCGTCGAGGGTTTCGTGCGCCAGGTCATCGGCTGGCGCGAGTTCATCAACGGCGCATACTGGCACGCCATGCCAGGCTACCAAGAGGTCAACCACCTGCAGGCCATCCGGCCCATCCCCGCTTGGTTCTACACCGGCGACACGGATCTGAACTGCCTGCGCCAGACGATCCGGCAGGCCTTGGACCTCGGCTGGCTGCATCACATCCAGCGGCTCATGGTGGTGGGCAATTTCTTTCTCATCGCAGGCATCGACCCGCAGGCGGCGTTGCGGTGGTACCTGGAGATGACCGTGGACGCCTACGACTGGGTCATGGTGCCCAACGCGCTGGGGGTCATCCTCTACGCGGACGGTGGCTACGTGGCCACCAAGCCCTACGCGGCAGGCGGTGGCTACATCCACAAGATGAGCAACTATTGCGAGGGTTGCCGCTACTCGCCGCTCAAGAAAACAGGGCCGGATGCTTGTCCTTTCAACGCACTCTACTGGGATTTCCATGCCCGCCACGCGGACCAGTTGCGCGACAACCCGCGCGTCATCCGCACGATCCAAACGTGGGAGGCCCGGAGTGAGCCTGAGCGGACGGCGGTCCGGGCTTCGGCAGAAAGTTTCCTGGCGTCACTTTCAGCAGATCGGCACTCCGAAAATTTTGGCTTAGCCTGAGCACTCGGGTCAGGAAGCCGTCGCCAGAAACGCGGTTGGAACCGCGTTATCGGTGCGCTGAACGCAATGGTTTTAAGACGGCGGTCCTCCGGCTGCGCTCGTACCGTCAAAGCAGTCCTTGTCGGACCTGGCGACGCGCAAAAGAGGTGGCATTACTCCTGCTCGACACGGCAGCGCCATGCTCGCCGCCGATCCGCTCGAAGCGTTCATCCACGCCCTTTACTCGCAGGTCTTCACCCGCTTGATCCCGGCGATCATCCTCACGGCGGTCGCGGGTGGCCTGTTCCGGTGGGCGCTGACTCGCCTGACCACCGCAGCCGTTCGCAAGGTGCGGCGGCGGATGGTACGCCCGGAGCACGGTGCGCTTCGAGCAATGACGGTCGGACAAACTTTCATGCCTGACGCGCCGCACTGTCCGGCTTGCAACCGCGTGATGGTAGAACGGATGGCAAGGCGAGGGGCGAATCGTGGGCAGAGCTTTTGGGGATGCTCGGGTTATCCCGGGTGCAAGGGAACACGCCAGGTTTGAGGGCATTTGCCGGACCCGATGGCACGCACGCGCGCAAGAGGGGCACGCTCTGAGAATAGGGGCATACGCAAGGCCTTGCGCATCGCCCTTCAAGTCCTTGAAGTTTTTTCACAGATGCAGTAATCTCGGCGCGTGGCATCTATGACGCGTCAACCGTCTCCATCCGAAGCCAATGAAGCGATGCCCTACGGCTCGACACGTGGCGTGAAGGAAGCCCTCGACTCTTTCCTCGCTGAGAGGGACCCACAGGTCATGCGCAACGCGAAGCGAAACAGCCCCGGCGGACGACGCAATCGCAACGTGATCGCTTCCTCGCCCGACATCGTGCTGCTCAACGAACTGCTGGGCCGCGTCAAGGCCGTGCGTACCCGGGTGCTGGGCCGCCAGCGTCAACGCCGCCGCCGGGAAAGGCTGGCGCGCGAGCAAGCTTTGTCACGCCATCAGTCGTGTCTTCGCCTCGGGAGTGTCACGCTGGTTCTCCTTCAGGCAGCACCACCGCGAGAAGGTGGCCAGGAAAAAGCGCGCGGCCACGGCGTGAGGAATGCCGCCAGCCTCTGTTCGCTGAAGGACATGGTTACCCAACTGATTTCTATCCGCTACCACAGGGTCGTGAAGGCCGTCGAGGCCGAGCGGTTCTGGAACCTATTCCCCGTCGCCAAACCATGAAACGCACGAAGCGAGACATTGACCCGAACGAGCGCAAGTACACGATCAAAGAAGCCGCACCGCTCTTGGGTCTGCACCCTCAAATCGTAAAGCTACGTTGTGAAAGCGGCGAAATCCGCGCCACTAAACCGGGACGTTGCTGGCTCATTCCGCAGAGCGCCATCCAGGAGCATCTGACCAGTCGGGGCATGGCGGTGGCCACCCCCAAACACGAGGTTCTCGCCGCCTAACCGATCCACACCAAACGCCCCCAAACCCCGCTACGGGGCACTACGCGCGACTACGCAAGACTACGAACCCTCAGAGGAAAACGACCATTTACCTACGGAGTCCGCAGACCCTTGAACAGACTTAAAATCCGCTTGAGAGAAATGGGAGTATGGGTTCGAGTCCCATCATCGGTAACGGTTGACGCCGCACGCACAGCGCGACGGGGGGGGGTTCCCGCAGTGAACGGTCGACTATTTCGCCGCTGCCTCTTCGTTCGCCTCGACCGAGTGGATCGGACGCACCCAGATGTTCCGGTAACGCACTGCATCGTGGTGATCCTGCAATTCCAGCGGACCGGTCAGAGGCAACGGAGAATAATGCGCTAAGGCGCGGTGAAGTGTCGGCCCAAGGTAGGCGACGTGATTTTGCACGAGCACGCCGTTGTGAAAGGCCGTCAGATACGCGGGCACAACGAGCGCTCCATCCTTAAAACGCGCCGCCGTAAAGACGAGGTCGTAGGCCTGCCATTCGCCCGGCGGGCGGGCCGCGTTGACCAGCGGCGGTCTTTGACCGTAGAGCGCGCCCGCCTGGCCGTCCGCATAGGTAGGATTCTCGTAGCTGTCGAGCACTTGAAATTCGTATTTGCCCTGAAAGAAAATCCCGCTGTTGCCACGGCCCTGGCCCCGGCCCGTCGCCGGAACCGGCTCCGCAAATTCGACGTGCAACTGCACGTCCCCGAATTCCTGCGCCGTCCGGATGTCGCCACCGGAAGGAGTCATCGCGCCGTCGTCGATTTTCCACGAGGCCGGTTCGCCCTTCATGGAACGCCATTGGGAAACATCTTTCCCGTCGAAAAGCACGATGGCGTCCGATGGCGGCTTGGCGGCCTCCTGCGGGGTGGCGAACGTGCCGGGAGTCACGACGGCGGGCCGAGGCCGGTCGGGATCGTGCACATGCCAACGGTCGCCCGGCAGCAACGGCGTGTCCTGGTAACCTTCGATGACGGGTTTAGTGGCCTCCTGAGTGAAGGCAACCGGAAGGTTCAGGAGGATCAGGATCAAGACGAAAGGCGCGAGGCTCGCTCTCCTTATGCCCGGTGTATTTTGCGGCAGGTATCCAGGGGAGATCATTGGTCGTTGACCCGACGCAAAATTGACGATTCCGCCCTGCCGAAAAGGGAAGCGGCAAAAACGAAACGCCTCCTTCGTTAACGGGTGGCAACAGTGGTTGCCGCTGCCGCCGTGCCGGCACGGGTGATCTTGTCGGACTTGCCGGTCGGCGCGCTTGCCGGAGCATGCACGGCGACGGCAGCCGCGCAATCATCGGCCAGCAGTTCGGGCCAATTGGGGGCTTTCAACCGCGGGTTGTCGTCCTTGACCATCAACTTATAGCGGTAAACGAACCGGATGTTCATCTCGGAATTTGCCACCGCGAGGTCCGGGTATTTGGTGATGGCACGCCGCTTAGAATCCGCCAACCGCGACGTGAAAACGTCCTGTCGATGCTTGTCCCATTGGTCGGCTCCCGGGTCTGCCTTTGCAGCATCCGACGATATTGATTTCCCGGTCACGACAGCGATGGCCTTCGCTTGGATTTGTTGCAAGACTTCGGGGTGATCCTTCCGGCAGACCAGATACGAAATAACCAGCAGACCCAACACGATGTAAGCAAAACGCTTGTCCATAAATCAACCGTTAGGGATGAAGGTGACTGGGCTTGTCGTTGCCAAGGAGAACGGACGACGAAGGTCTCCCGCCGCCCACTATGTATGCCGGTTCATCGAGCGCGCTACGCGCGGCAACAAAGGTCCTCACCGGCTTCGGTGCGGGGGTTGCCACCGCGACGGGTTCCTTCGGAGGCTCTGGAATCTGATACCAGTACGCAACCCCCATTCCGATTGTCACCAGAATCACCAAATAGTTTTTCATAAAATAAATTCGTAACGATATGACGCTTCCCCGGGTTTGTAACCGTTCTTGCCGCATCCGGTCAATCATCAAATACAAACTTTTTATCGCTGGATATTCGGCTCGACCCACCAGCCCTTCGCCGGTAGAACGAAGACCATCAATTCGGGCGCGATCCTGCCCTGGATTTTTAGCCCGCATGCCCTCCTCCTTCTCCCCTGCCCGCACCGTTGCCGAACTCAAAGAACTGCGCGCCCTGACCGGCGACGAACACGGCGCGCAACGCGTCGCCTTCACCCCGCCGTGGAGCGCCGCCCGCCAGAAGCTGCGCGCCGCGCTTGCCACCCTCCCCGTCGAGATCCACACCGACGCGGCGGGCAACCTGTGGACGACCCTGCACGGCGCATCCGAGCGCGCGCTGCTCATCGGCGGCCACTTGGATTCCGTGCCCAACGGTGGCTGGCTCGACGGCTGCCTAAACGTCTTTGCCGGGGTCGAGATCCTCCGCCGCATCCACGCGCAGTACGGCGGCCACCCGCCTTTCACCGTCCGCCTCGTGGACTGGGCCGACGAGGAAGGCGCGCGTTTCGGCAAGAGCCTGTTCGGTTCCTCCGCCTGTTCGGGCAACCTCGATCTGAACGAGGCTCGCCAGCTCCGCGACCGCGACGGCATCCGCCTCCCCGACGCCCTGCACGCTCACGGCATCGACCTGGAAACCGTCAAGGACTCCCACCGCGAACTCGCCCACGTCGCCGCTTATCTCGAACTGCACATTGAGCAAGGCCCCGTCCTGTTGGACCTCGACCGCCCGCTCGGCACCGTTCTGGGCACGTTCGGCGTCGAACGCCACGCCATGACCTTCCACGGTCAGGCCGCGCACTCCGGCAGCACGCCGATGAACCGCCGCCGCGACGCCTTCCTCGCCGCCGCGCAGATGGCCTCCGAAATCTACCGCATCACGGACCGCCACGGCGGCGTCTGCACGATTGGCTCCTGCACGACCAATCCGGGCATCGTCACCAGCGTCGTCGCGGAATGCCGCCTCACGCTCGACCAGCGTCACCTCGATGCCCCGGCGCTCGCGCACATGCTCCGGGAAGCGCGGGAAGCCAGCGAGCGTTTCGCCCACGCGGGCGGTTGCACGGTCGAGTGGGAGCGGATCTGGAATATTGCGCCGGTCCCCTTCCAGCCTGAACTGCTTGCCCTCTGCGACGAGGCCATCACCGAAACCGGCGCGCCGGTCCATCGCCTGCCCTCCGGTCCGCTGCACGACGCCGCCGAAGTCGCCCGCGCCGGTGTCCCCACGGTCATGATGTTCGTTCAGAGCCTGCACGGCATCAGCCACAACAAGATCGAGGACACCCGCGAAGAACACCTCGAAATGGCCGTGACGGCATTCGACAAACTCGCCTCCAAAACGCTAGCCTGGATCGCGGCGGCGTGACACGAATTTTTCTCTCGTCAAGGCGTCGGACTCTCTCTAGGTTTGTCCCTTCGCCTGATTCGGACCGGGAAGTAGTGGGGGGAATAACTTAGACATGCCGACGCTTGCCACCATCGTTGATGGACTCAAACTGCCGAACCCTTTCATCATCGGTTCCGGCCCTCCCGGCACCAACCTCAACGTCCTCAACAAAGCCTTCAAGGAAGGCTGGGGCGCGGTCATCGCCAAAACGGTCAGCCTCGATTCGAGCAAGGTCGTCAACGTCACCCCGCGCTACGCCAAACTGTATTCCGCCGACCGCTCGGAAGTCATCGGCTGGGAGAACATCGAACTCATCAGCGACCGCAAGTTCGACATCTGGCTCGACGAATTCAAACGCTGCAAGGACCAGTACCCCGACGGCGTGCTCATCGCATCGATCATGGAAGAGTTCAACCGGGATGCCTGGGTGGAAATCGTCGAACGTTGCGAGGGCGCGGGCGTGGACGCTTTCGAGTTGAACTTCTCGTGTCCGCACGGCCTGCCCGAGCGCAAAATGGGCGCGGCCATGGGCCAGAACCCGGAAGTTCTGGAAGAAGTTTGCGGTTGGGTCATGGCCACGGCCAAGAAACCGGTCTGGGCCAAGATGACGCCCAACATCACGCGCATCGAAGACCCCAGCCGCGCCGCCCTGCGCGCCGGTTGCCAGGGATTGAGCGCGATCAACACGATCCGCAGCGTCACGAGCGTCAACCTGGAAACGTTGCGACCGGAGCCAACCGTCGAAGGTTACACGACGCCCGGCGGTTATTCGTCCAAGGCAGTGCGCCCGATTGCCCTGCGCATGTGCATGGAGATCGCCACGATGATCCGGCGGGAATTCCCGGGTCGCACGCTTTCGGGCATGGGCGGCATCGAAAACGGCGGCGACGCCGC
Organism: uncultured Chthoniobacterales bacterium; assembly: GCA_964236475.1. GTDB lineage: Bacteria > Verrucomicrobiota > Verrucomicrobiia > Chthoniobacterales > SZAS-18 > CAHJWO01. The sequence continues at coordinate 10,640 of CAXSED010000073.1, read as the reverse complement.
GCAGTTCATCCTGCTCGGTTCGGACACGGTGCAGGTTTGCACGGGCGTCATGAAGTTCGGTTACGAATGCGTCAAACCCATGTGCGACGAACTGCTCGCGTTCATGGAGAAACACGAATTTGAGACGCTGGCCGACTTCAAGGGCAAGAGCCTGGATTATTTCACGACCCACGCCGAACTGGTGCGGATGCAGTCCGACAAGAAAGCCGCGCAAAAAGCCGCCGTCGCCGCCGAACAACAAAAGAAGATGGTGCTCGCGGACAGCGAATGGAGCGGCGATTCGTTCGTCCAGCAATCCGATGCCTTGGCACGCGGCTGAATGGTGGTCTGCCGCGTCAGCGGCTCTAAACACGAGGTAGGGATGCCGCTCCGAGGCAATCCCAAATTTTGCTGCTCAGCTCTATGACTCGCGCAACCTTTTCAGAAACAACAGGGAGTGCCTCGGAGCGGCATCCCTACCTTGAGGACCGGGGGCGTGCTGCTGCCTGTTCAAAAACCGTCCACTTCTCATGACCTTCTGTCCCAATCTCATCGGCGGCGAATGGCAAACGCCCGCCGCGACGCAAACCCTTCCCGTTTACAACCCGTCGCGCGGCGAAATCATCGCGGAAACTCCCCTGTGCAGCCCCGCCGTGGTCAACGACGCCGTCGAAGCCGCTGCCGCCGCTTTTCCCGCCTGGGCCGACACCCCGCCCACCGAGCGCGCCCGCGTGTTCTTCCGTTTCAAGATGCTGCTGGAAGACGCCTTTGAGGAACTCGCCCGGAGCGTCACCCGCGAACACGGCAAAACGCTGATCGAAGCACGCGGCGACGTGCGCCGGGGCATCGAGATGGTGGAATTCGCCTGCGGCATTCCCTCGCTGTTGATGGGTGAAATCCTTCCCAACGTCGCGCGCGGCATCGACTGCGACGCCATCCGCCAGCCGCTCGGCGTCTGCGCGGGCATCACGCCGTTCAACTTCCCCGCGATGGTCCCGCTGTGGATGTATCCGGTCGCGCTGGTCTGCGGCAATACGTTCGTGCTCAAGCCGAGCGAGAAGGTCCCCCTCACCGCCATCCGCATCGCCGAACTGCTCGAAAAATCCGGCCTCCCTCCCGGCGTCTTCAACCTCGTTCACGGCGGACGCGAGGCCGTGGACGCCCTGCTCACGCACCCGAAGGTGCGCGCCATCAGCTTTGTCGGCTCGACGCCCATCGCCCGCTACGTCTACGAGACCGGCACGAAACACGGCAAGCGCGTCCAGTCCAACGGCGGCGCGAAAAATTATGTCGTCATCATGCCCGACGCCGATGTCGAGCACAGCGTTCGCGGTGTGGTCGAGGCGGCGTTCGGCTGCGCGGGAGAACGCTGCATGGCGGGATCGACCGCCGTCGTGGTCGGCGACGCCGCGAAGCGTTTTCTGCCTCCGCTCGTCGATGCAGCGAACGCCATCAAGGTCGGCCCGACCGACACCGCCGCGCAACCTCACATGGGGCCGGTCATTACCCGTCAGCACGCCGACCGCGTCGCCGAGTTGATCGAGCACGGCCGCCGCGAGGGCGCGACGATTGCCGCCGACGGACGCGGCGTCAAAATCGCCGATGCACCGAACGGCTTTTTCGTCGGCGCGACGATCCTCGATCACGTCCACCCCGGCACGATGGTTCACCACGAGGAAATTTTTGGTCCGGTCTTGAACGTGATGCGTTTCGACGATCTCGACGCCGCCATCGCGCTGGCCAACGCCTCGGCCTACGGCAACGGCGCGTCGATCTTCACGCGCTCGGGCAAGGCGGCGCGCGAGTTCAAGCACCGCGTCAAGGCAGGCATGATCGGCATCAACATCGGCGTGCCCGCGTCGATGGCGTGGTTTCCCTTCAATGGCCAGGACGATTCCTTCTTTGGCGACCTGCACATGCAGGGCCGCGAGGGCGTCCAATTTTTTACCCAACTCAAGGTGACGACCTCCCGCTGGTTCAACTACGGCGAGGGCAGCATCTGGGCGGACAAATAAACGACATGCTAACCACCGAGATTCTCCCGACGGAAGAACAGGGGCTGGAAGACTCCGCGCTCTACAACGCCGACCTTGCCCCCGTGCCGGTCGCGCGCCGGACGTGGACCGTCTGGAACTACGCCGCGCTCTGGATCAGCATGTCGGCCTGTATCCCGACGTACATGCTCGCCTCGTCGCTCATCGGCGGCGGCATGAACTGGTCGCAGGCGGTCGGCACGATTTTTTTGGCCAATCTGATCGTCCTCCTGCCGATGATCCTCAACGCCCACGCGGGCACGAAATACGGCATCCCTTTCCCGGTTTACTGCCGGGCAGCGTTCGGCACGACCGGGGCCAATGTCCCCGCCCTGTTGCGCGCTCTGGTGGCGTGCGGCTGGTTCGGCATCCAGACGTGGATCGGCGGCAATGCTATCTTCAAAATCCTCGCCGTCGCTTTTCCGTCGCTGGCCCACGCCGCCATTTCCGCCGCGTTCGGCATCTCGGCCCCGCAGTTCGTCTGCTTCCTCTTTTTCTGGGGGATCAACATGTGGGTCATTTACAAGGGCATTGATTCCATCCGGGTCCTGCTAGCGATCAAAGCCCCGCTCCTGATCCTGCTCGGGCTGGCGCTCCTGGTCTGGGCTTACCGGGCGGCGGGCGGATTCGGCCCCATTCTGTCCCAGCCCTCCGCCTTCGCCCCCGGCCAACCCAAGGCTGGCGGATTTTTCAAGTTCTTCGTCCCGGCGCTCACGGGCATGATTTCCTATTGGGCCACCCTCAGCCTCAACATCCCCGACTTCTCCCGATACGCCCGCACCCAGCGTGACCAAATCGCCGGTCAGGCTCTCGGCCTCCCGCTGACAATGGCGTTTTATTCGTTCATCGGCGTAGCCGTCACGTCTGCCACCGCGATTATTTATAGGAAAACGCTCTGGGACCCGGTGGACGTTTTGACCCGTTTCACGAATCCCGTCGTCCTGATCGTTGCCATGCTCGCCCTGTGCGTGGCCACGCTGGCGACCAACATCGCCGCCAACGTCGTCGGCCCCGCCAACGATTTCGCCCAACTCGCCCCGCGCCACATCACGTTCCGCACCGGCGGCCTGATCACCGGGATCATCGGCATCGTCATCATGCCCTGGAAACTGGTGGCTGATCCCACCGGCTACATCTTCACCTGGCTCGTGGGTTATTCCGCCTTGCTCGGTCCCGTCGCCGGTATCCTCATCGCTGACTACTTCGTGCTCCGCCGCCGTCGCCTCGACCCCGCCGCGCTCTACTCATCCACCGGAGCCTACGCTTATACGAGCGGCTACTCTCTCGCCGGTCTCGGCGCGCTCTTGCTGGCCATCCTGCCGAACCTGCCCGGTTTTCTGGTTACGGTGCATTGGCTCCCGAAAACCGTGGTGCCCTCCTTCCTCGTTTCCGCCTACGATTACGCCTGGTTCCTGGGTTTCGCGGTCGCCTTCGTCGCCTACCTGCTCTTCAAGAAACTCGCCCCCAACCGCTGAACCGCCATGCAAGCCCCGACCCTCCCGCCTTTCGACCATACGCCGACTCCCTACACCGGGCCTTCCGCCGAAGAGGTGTTCAAGCTGCGGCAGGAGTTTCTCAACCCCGGCTTATTTCATTATTATAAGCAGCCGATCATGCTGGTCGAAGGCCGGGCGCAGTACCTTTACGACGAAAAGGGCCGCCGTTACCTCGATGCCATCGGCGGCATCGTCACCGTGGGCTGCGGCCATTGCCACCCGCACATCGTCGCCGCCACCAACCGTCAGAACGAACTCATCCAGCACGCGCCGACGATCTACCTGCACCCCAACATCGCCGAATACGCCCGCGACCTCGCCACCAAGATGCCCGGCGACCTGAAGGCGATCTACTTTGTCAACAGCGGGTCGGAAGCGAACGACCTCGCGCTGCTCATGGCCCGCGCATACACCGGCAACTACGACATGATCGCCCTGCGCAACGCCTATCACGGCGGCAACAGCAGCGGCATGGGGCTGACGGCGCATTCGACGTGGAAATTTAACGTGCCGCACAGCTTCGGCGTCCATCACGCGCTGGCTCCCGACCAGTACCGCGGCCTCTTCGGCTACGACGACCCCGACGCCGCCTGCAAGTACGCCGACGACGTGAAAAGCGTCATCGACTACACGACTTCCGGCAAGGTGGCCGGGTTCATCGCCGAATCGGTCCAGGGCGTCGGCGGCACGGTGGTTTTCCCGGATGGATATCTCCAGCAGGCGTATGCCCACGTCCGCACGGCGGGCGGCGTGTGCATTGCCGACGAGGTGCAAGCGGGCTTCGGACGCATGGGCACGCACTACTGGGGGTTCGAGACCCAGGGCGTCATTCCCGACATCGTGACGATGGCCAAGAGCATCGGCAACGGCGTGCCGCTGGCGGCGGTCGTGACCACGCACAAGATCGCCGAGACGATCAAGTCACGCATCCATTTCAATACGTTCGGCGGCAACCCGGTCGTCTGCGCGCAGGGCAAGGCCGTCCTGGAAGTCATCGACCGTGAGGGGTTACAGGCCAATTCGCTCGCCATCGGCAACTACCTCATGGACGGCCTGCGGGAGATGTCCACGAGGCACGACCTCATCGGCGACGTGCGCGGCAAGGGCCTCATGATCGGCGTCGAAATGGTCAAGGATCGCACCGCCAAAACCCCGGCCAAGGAAGAAACCGCCCGCGTGTTCGAGACCGCCAAGGACATGGGCCTGCTCATCGGCAAAGGTGGTTATTTCGGCAACGTCTTGCGCATCAAGCCACCCATGTGCCTGACCCGGGACGACGCGAATTTCCTGCTCGGCGTGTTGGACGCCTGCTTTGCAAAGCTGTGAAGGGGATGAGGTTCCGACATCTGCACGGGGGGCGGGGATGGCGCGGTAGGGGACAGGGGCGCGGGCCACAGCGTGGCCGGGGAATGCCGTCCACCGGTGCAATGCTGCTGATCGCCGCCTTGTTGCTGATCCTCTGGCTGCTGGCGGGTTGCAGTTCGCTTGCGCCCGAGAAATTCACCGGGAGCCAGCCGAAATTCGATCCCATCACGTTCTTTACCGGGCGCACCCACTCATGGGGAGTGTTCGAGAACCGCACAGGGGACCCTGCGCGCCGATTCACGACTTCATGCCTTGGTCGTCTGGAGGGTGAAACGCTCGTACTGGACCAAGAGTTTGTCTACGACGACGGCGAACGGCAGCAACGCCATTGGCGTATCCGCCGCACGGATGCACACCACCTCGAAGCGACGGCCAATGATGTCGTCGGCACCGGCACCGGCGAGGTCTACGGCAACGCCTTCCACTGGGAATACACCGTCGCCCTCAAACCCGGCAATCCGCTTTACAACGTCCACCTCAAACAATGGATGTATCTCCAGGCGGACGGACACACCATGCTCAACCGCGCCACCGTCACCAAGCTCGGGGTCGAGGTCGCGCAGGTAACGGAGCAATTTCACCACGGCTGATCTTACAAACGCGCCGCCGGAAACAAAAATGTGAACACGGAATCCAGCCGCGCCGCCCAAGCGGCTTCCGTGTGTTGCCCGCCTTGCGCCTCGTAATACTGAAGGTCGCGCCCGAGGGTCCAGCCCTTGGCGATCAGTCGGTCGCGTAATTCGCGTGCCTGCTCCCAACCTTCTTCCTCGGTGCCAGTGTCGAGCCAGATTTTCAGCGGCGGCTTGCGCTTGATCCCATCGACGAGCCGGTACAGCACGCAATCATCCCACCAGACCGACGGCGACATCACCGCCAGCCGCGTCCATTCCTTCGGATGCCGCAACGCCAGGGCCAGCGTCACCAATCCGCCCAGCGACGAGCCGCCCAATCCCGTCGATTCTCCCTCGGGCCGCGTCCGGTAATGCATGTCGATAAAAGGTTTCAGTTCCTTGCTCAAAAACCGCCCGTACCGCTCGCCCAGTCCCTTGCTGCGGCGCTCCTCCCCGTAAAAATGATACCGCCCACGCGTCGGCGTGTATTCGTGGATGCGGTCCTCGCCCGCGTTGGCCACCGCCACGATGATGATTGGCGCCATCTCCCGGGCCGCGATCAGCCGCTCCGCCGTCTCGTCCGCACCCCACTCCTGCCCGGCGAACGAGGTCGCCGCGTCGAACACGTTCTGCCCGTCGTGCAGGTAAAGCACGGGATAACGCCGCCGCGAACGCCCGTAACCCGGCGGCAGGTACACCAGCACGTCGCGCCGGTTGCCCATCACCTGCGAGGCAAACCCCGGATGGTGTCGGATATCACCCGTCAACGTGTGGTGCGCGTGGTCGCTCATGCTGCGGCATCCTATGCGCGAAGTTCGCCGGGTTGTCCATGCTCGCCACACTTTGCCGCTTGTCGCGGCGGCAACTTTCTCCCATGTTCACCGCCGAGCGCCGTCGCGCCACCTCTGCTGACCCGATGAATGAACGCTACATCCGCTGGTGGACTCCGCATCTGAGCCGGGATTTCGAGATGCTCGTCTTCGGCGACGGGCGCGGCTTGCCTCTCATTCTTTTTCCGACCTCCTTCGGGCGTTTCTACCAGAACAAGGAGTTCGGCCTTGTCGAGTCGATCCGCTGGTTTATCGAAACCGGCAAGGTCACGGTCTATTGCCCCGATTCCGCTGATCTGGATAGTTGGTACAACAAGGGCATCCATCCCGCCGACCGCCTGCGCACGCACAACGGCTACGAGAACGTCATCGTCAACGACGTGTTCGACCTCGCCCGGCGCGAGTGCTCCTGCCACCATGTCGCTGTGGGCGGGGCGAGCTTCGGCGGCTACCATGCGGCGAACATCGCTTTCCGGCATCCCAACTGGGTTAGCCATCTCTTCTGCATGGGCAGCGCGTTCGACATCAAGCGTTTCCTCGACGGCTACTACGACGAAAACGCCTATTTCAATAACCCGCCCGATTTCCTCGCCCACTGCCCCGACCCGTGGAAATACGGCCACATGGGCATCGCGCTCGGCACCGGCGAGTGGGACATCCTGCGCGACGAAAATCATTGGTTCTCAGGCATCCTCCACTCCAAGGGCATCCGACACTATCTGGATGACCGCCGCTGGTGCGCTCACGATTGGAACTGGTGGCGCGAAATGCTGCCCACCTATTTGTCTCAAATTTAAGTACGATCTCTGCTCATGAAAAAAATCGGCATCCTCTTCGGCCAGGAAAGCACCTTCCCGCCCGCGCTCATCGACCGCATCAATTCCAAAGGCCACGGCGAGGTCCACGCGGAACCCGTGAGCATCAGCAAGGTGATCCAGGGCGAACCCTGCGGCTACGACGTAGTGATCGACCGCATTTCGCAGGACGTGCCGTTTTACCGTGGCTGGCTCAAGAATGCCGCGCTCACCGGCACGGCGGTCGTTAACAACCCGTTCTGGTGGAGCGCGGACGAGAAATTCTTCAACAACGCGCTGGCCACGAAAATCGGCGTCAGCGTGCCGCGCACCGTGCTACTGCCTTCGCACCAGCACCCGCCGGACACCAACAGCGGCAGCTTCCGCAACCTCGCCTACCCGCTCGATTGGGACGGCATTTTCGAATACGTCGGCTTCCCGGCGTACTTCAAGCCGTTCGCGGGCGGCGGTTGGAAAAACGTCTATAAGCTCCATAACGCCGACGAGTTTTTCCGTGCGTATTCCGAAACCGGCCAACTCGTGATGATGCTTCAGGAGGAAGTAATCTTCGAGCAATACTACCGCTGCTACTGCATCGACCAGCGGCACGTGCGCATCATGCCCTACGAGCCGCGCAATCCGTTCCACGACCGCTACAAGGCAAATTTCGAGACGCCTCCCGGCCTGCTCCAGCGCATCCACGGCGACGTGCTCAAGCTCAACCAATACCTCGGCTACGACTTCAACACGGTCGAGTTCGCGGTGCGCAAGGGTGAGCCGCTGGCCATCGATTTCTGCAACCCCGCGCCCGACGCCGACGTGAACAGCGTCGGCCCCGAGAATTTCGAGTGGGTCATCAACGCTGCCGCCGATATGGTGATCCGCAAAGCGCGCGAACATGTCCCCGGGCGCAGCAACTTGAGCTGGGGCAAATACGTCCAGACCGCCGCCGCCGGTCAGCCCCTCACCTGACAAACAGGTGGATGGCGACCTCCGGGTCGCCATCGTTCAGCACATTACCCCAGGCATATGAGCGACCACCAGTTCACCCTCGGCATCGAGGAAGAGTTCCAGATCATCGACCCCGAGACGCGGGAACTGCGCTCGCACGTCGAGAAAATCCTCGAAGACGGCAAGGTTCTGCTCAAGGAAAACGTCAAGGCAGAGATGCACCAGTCGGTCATCGAACTGGGCACGGACATCTGCCACGACGCCCACCACGCCCGCCAGCAGGTGGTCGATCTGCGCAGCAACCTCGCCTCCTTGGCCGCCGGGCGTGGACTGAAAATCTCGTCCGCCGGCACGCATCCTTTCTCCCACTGGCACGACCAGGAGATCACCGAGGGGGAACGCTATGCGACCATCGTCAACGACCTGCAACAGGTCGCGCGCGCCAACCTCATTTTCGGCCTGCACGTCCACGTCGGCATCCCTGACCGCGTGAGCGCGATCCATGTGATGAATCAGGCGCGCTATTTTTTGCCGCACCTGTTCGCGTTGTCCACGAATTCACCTTTCTGGCTAGGCCGGGACACCGGATTCAAAGGTTATCGGCTCAAGGTCTTCGAGAATTTTCCACGGACCGGGATTCCCGACGCCTTTGAAAGCATTTCCGAGTACGAGGATTACCTCAAATTGCTCGTCAAAACCAACTGCATCGACAACGCCAAGAAAATCTGGTGGGACATTCGCCTCCATCCGTTCTTCAACACCCTGGAAGTGCGCGTCTGCGACGCCCAATCCCGCGTGGACGACACGATGGCGCTGGCCGCTCTGATCCAAGCCATCGTTTGCCGCCTCTACAAATTCCAGCGTCACAATCTCTCCTTCCGCCTCTACCGCCGCCGCTTGCTGGACGAAAACCGCTGGCGCGCCTGCCGCTATGGACTCGACGGCAAACTCATCGACTTCGGCACCGAGCAGGAAATCGACGAGCGTCACCTGATCCACGAACTCCTCGATTTCATCAAGAACGAGGTGGACGAACTCGGGATTCACCGCGAGGTCGCTCACGTGGAAACCATCCTCCGGGAAGGCACCGGGGCAGACCGCCAGCTCGCCGTCTGGAACCGCACCCATGACACCAAGGCGGTCGTGGACCACATCACGGAAGAAACCTACGCTGGGCTGACCCTTGCCGACCCGGCGACGACGGCAAACTAACTGGACAGCTGGTGGCCGGGTGGATACGCTCGCCGACCGCATGCATCGTCTGTTGAAAGAAGTCTACCGGCGGCTGCCATTCAAAAAGCCATTCTTTGAGATGGTGCGGCGGGTTTACGGGTGTCCGGCTTCCTACCAGAGGATGTATTTTCAGGGACCGTTCGAGGTGGCGATTGATCCGGCGCACCGCTTCCGCCTCATGCAGCACAACCGCCACGGGATCGAAACGGAACTCTTCTGGAACGGACTCGGTGGCTGGGAGGGCGCGTCCATGAATCTGTGGGTCAAGCTTTGCGCAGAGGCGGAGGTGATTCTGGATATCGGCGCCGCCGAAGGCACTTACGCCCTGGTGGCACAGAGTCTCCGGCCCGAGGCGACCGTCATCGCTTTCGAGCCGCTCGCGCAGGCACACGTGCAGCTCCGCGAGAACGTTTGGTTAAACGGTTCCAAAATCCTGGCCCGCAAAGAGGCGTTGTCCAATTTTCACGGCGAGGCCGACTTTTTCGTGGATGCGGTGGATTCCAACGAGGGTTCCCTGGTGGCCGCCGCTTCCGGCCCGAACAGCGCAAAGGGGGACCGCGTGCCGGTCACCACGCTGGCCAACGTGATCGAAGAAAGGAAGCTCGGGCGGATCGACCTGATGAAGATCGATGTCGAGTGCGCCGAGCCAGAAGTCCTGGAGGGAATGGGGCCGTCCCTGGAACGTTTCAAACCATCGTTGATCGTCGAAATTCTCAACGACGAGGTCGGGCAGCGCGTGGAGCGGCTGGTCAGCGGTCTTGACTACGTTTACTTCGATGTCAACGACGACCCCCGCAACGGGCCTTTGGGCGTGCATAAAGTTGCGAGCATCCGGCAGGGAGTGTGCTTGAACTATCTGCTCGTTTCGCGCGCCGTCGCGGATCGGTTGGGTCTGGACTGACGGATGCCAGGCCGCACGGTCCGGTGATTTGCGGCGCGCCGGGCGAGTCGGCGAATCTTTTTTCTCTGCCACGGTTCCCTTGCCCGCCGGGGTTTTCTGGGACAAGTTCGCCGTTTTCCCGAGCCATGCCCGACCGTCTTCTTTCCGTCGCCGTCGATCCCGAACTCCAGCCGGGCGCGCACAACGCGATCCACACCTGTCTGCGCCTCCAGTCGACCGAGCGGATTACGATCATCACCGACGAGGCCAGCACGGAAATCGCCGCCGCCTTGGAGCGCGAAATCGTCGCTCACGGCTCGCCCTACAGCCTGTTCGTCCTCGAACATCACGCCGCCCGCCCGCTGACCGGGATGCCGCAGATCATTCTGGACGACTTAGCGCAATCCCAGGTCTCGATCTTCTGCGCGCTCACCCAGACCGGCGAACTCGGCTCGCGCATCCAGATGA
>CAXSED010000072.1:0-21075 GCA_964236475.1 uncultured Chthoniobacterales bacterium | reverse complement strand
CTTGGGCGACGAGATAGGCGATGCGCGCCGTGATGACGCGCGTCTTGCCGGTGCCCGCACCCGCCAGAATGAGCACGGGGCCGTCGGTCTGCACGACGGCGGCACGCTGGGCATCGTTGAGATCGAAAAGACGGAAGGACATGGGGAGCGAAGGCTGGCGCACCGAGTGTAAGGGCTGGCGGGTACCGTCGCCACTTCAAAGCGTGCTGATGCACACGCCGCCGCCTTCCGCTTGTAGGGCGACCGTCCCGGTTGCCAACATGGGAAATTTTCCACAGAATTGCATCCGTCCGGCTCGCCCGTGTGGCAACTGGGACGGTCGCCCTATAAGCGGAAGGCGGCGGCGTGTGCGACCGCGTCCGGCCAGAAGCGCGCAAAATCGTCCTCGAAGGCTGCCGGGTCCCGCACAAATACGTCCACCGCCGACGCGAGCGGCGACACTTCCGCCGCGCGCGGGGAAAGCCGTCGACGGATGCGTTCGAGGACGTGCCGGACTTCGCCGAGTTCCCGGTACGAAAGCAGCCAGTTCTCCGCCTGCATGAGGTCCAGAGCCATCCGCGCTCCCGGCGGCACGCTGGCACTATGTCGGGAGGCAACGCGATAGAAATCGGCGCAGAAAACTTCCAGGCTGCGCGCCGGGCAAAACCGCGCCCAATCTCGTGCGAGCAGATGATCATAAAGCATGTCCACGGCGATGGCCGCCGCCGCCGGACGCAGACCGACCCCCGCGCTGCTGATCCGTTGCCCGCTGGCGGCCACGGCGGGATGAGCGTCGCTGAAGGCGTCGATGGCTTGATGCAACGCCACGCCGTGCCGCACGCCCGGCGGCAGCAGTTTTGTCTGCGGCATCGTCAGCAGATCGGCGAGTACCCCACCGAGTTGGTCGTCCTCGTCATCCCTGGCGAGGACGATGTGCGCGAGCCAGTTCATGCGGACCCGTCCCCGGGCGAGGCGGTGGTCATGCCAGGAAAGTCGCGCGACGGGCGGCGAGGTCGGCGATGACCTGCGGGTAAAGCGTGTGCTCGGCCTGTTGGATGCGGGCATGCAAGGTCCCGGCGGTGTCCCCCGGCAACACCGGAACGCGCGCCTGCGCAATCACCGGGCCGGTGTCCATGCCGAGATCGACGTAATGCACCGTGCAGCCGGTCTCGGTTTCCCCGGCTTCGAGCGCCTGTTGCCACGCCGCCAGCCCCGGAAATTTTGGCAGCAGCGACGGGTGAATGTTGACGATGCGGCGCGGGAACGCGGTGATGAGCGGTTCCTTCAACAATCGCATGAATCCCGCGAGCACGACGAGTTCCACTCCGGCACCGTGCAGGCGTTGCGCAAGCGCATGTTCGTGCTCGGGTTCCAGCTTGGATTTGAAACGACCGGGCGGCATCTGCCAAGCGGGTGCGTCGTGTCGTTCGGCCAGGCGCAGGATGCCCGCGTCCGGCACGTCGGAGGCGACGAGCGCCACCCGCGCGTTGAGCGCACCGGCGCCAATCGCCTGCGCAATGGCGGCAAAGTTGCTGCCCTTGCCGGAACCGAGCACCCCGAGGACAAGCGGAGCGTTCATGCCTGCGCGTTGCCCGCTTGCATCCGTTCGATGGTGCTCGTCGTCGAGCGGCCCGGCACCATCGGCACGAACTCGATCCGCGCGCCGACGGTTTGCAGCACAGCATATTCTTCCGGGTTCAACGTTTCGAGCTGATAATCGCCGCCCTTGACGTAGACGTGCGGGCGCACCTCCGCGAGCAGCGTGGTGGCGCGGGGTTCGGCGAAAATCGTGACGTAATCCACGCATGCCAGCGCGGCGAGCACTTCGGCGCGGTCGTCGGCGGGATTGAGCGGGCGACCCGGCCCTTTCAGCGCACGCACGGAGGCATCCGCGTTCAAACCGATGGCCAGCGCATCCCCCAGCGCCCGGGCGGCTTGCAAGTAGCGAACGTGGCCGACGTGGAGCAGATCGAAGCAGCCATTTGTGAAGACGAGCCGACGTCCGTCCTGGTCGAGCGCGTCGCGGCGCGCGGCGAGATCAGCGGCGGAAATCACCTTTCGCGGACTCGTCCCCGCGATGGCGACGATCCGCTCGGCAGAGGCGAAAGAGGGTTCCATGCGGTTATTCAGGACGGCTCGGCCTCGACGCACGGCGCGCCGTCGTTGGGACGATGACCGGCGGCGCGCCCGGCCCGGCCGATCTTGTCGGCCAGGGCCGGGTCACGGTTGACGAGCCGCGTCAGGTTTTCGATGGCGCGCAGGGTGGGGGGGCTGATGTGGTGTTCCATGCCCTCGACATCGTGAAAAATCACGTCGTCCGGCAGCCCGAGCAGCTTGAGAAAATCCGTCAGGAGCTGGTGCCGACGGGTGATGTTGCGCGCCAACGTCTCTCCGGCGGTGGTCAGGGCGAGGCCCCGGTACTTTTCGTACTTGAGTAGCCCCTCAGCGTCCAGACGTTGCACCATGTTCGTCACGCTCGCCTGGCTGATGGACAGGGAATGGGCAATGTCTACGACGCGTGCGTACCCCTTGGTGTTGATGAGTTCGAGGATGCGTTCCAAATAATCTTCTACCGCCGACGAACTGACGCGCGACGACACGGTGGAGGGCTTGGCGGGCATAAAGGAATCGACCGCTATCTAGGCCGGGCGAAGGTCTAGAGTCAAGCTCCTAACTCGCCGCTAGCGGCTGAGTTCCAGCATCCGCAAAATCGGTTTCTCGGCCCGGGCGCGAATTTCCTCCGGCATCGTGATTTCCGGCGAAAGATTGAGCAGCGCGTCGTGCAGTTTTTCGAGCGTGTTCATCTTCATAAAGCGGCAGTCCGCACAGGCGCAGTGGTCGGTCGGGCCGGGAATGAACAGCTTGCCCGGCACTTCCCGGCGCAAGCGGTGCAGCATCCCGGATTCGGTCACGATGATGAACGCCTGCGCTTCATGGTCGCGGCAGTAGCCGATCATTTTTTCCGTCGAGCACACCTCGTCGGCCAGCAGCCGTACGGCAAACGTGCATTCCGGATGCGCCACCACGGGCGCGTCAGGGTACTGGTCGCGGATGCGTTCGATACTTTGGCGGGTAAACTCGACGTGGACGTAACAATTCCCCTGCCACAGGTCCATCTTGCGTCCCGTTTTTTCCATGACCCAGCCGCCGAGGTTCTGGTCGGGCACGAAGAGGATGTTCCGGTCGGCGGGCGCGCTCTCGACGATCTTGATGGCGTTACCGCTGGTGACGATCACGTCGCTAAGCGCCTTCACGCCTGCTGAACAATTGATGTAGGCGATGACGTAGTAATTCTTTTCCCGGTTGCGCTCCAAGAACGCCGCCAGCTTTTCCGGCGGGCACGATTCAGACAGCGAGCACCCCGCCTCCAGGTCCGGCAGCAGCACGGTTTTGGTCGGGTTGACGATCTTTGCCGTCTCGGCCATGAAATGCACCCCGCAGAACACGATCACGTCCGCGTCGGTCTTCTGCGCATGGTAGCTCAGGCCGAGCGAGTCGCCCACGTAGTCAGCCACATCCTGGATTTCGCCCACTTGGTAGTTGTGCGCTAAAATCACGGCATTGTGTTCACGCTTGAGCCGCAGGATGTCGGTGGCCAGATCGGTGCTCGGGCGGATGGCGGGAGCGTCGAGGGTATTCAATGCAACCATAACGGCGAAAGATACCATGAAACCAGGTCCGGGGCGCGGGTGAAATCGCGCTTGCCGCCTTGGCGCAAACTGAGGAAGGTGGATGGCGACCTCCGGGCACCATATGGTAGACGCGTGCCCTCCCCATGGCGCCCGGAAGTCGCCATCCACCTCAGCCACAGAAAACGCTTTCACCATGAAACTAGGCTTCATCGGCGCGGGCAAAATGGCTGCTGCCATCGCACGCGGGGTGGTGAGCGCGGGACTCTGCGCGCCGGGCGATCTGCTGGCCAGCGCGCGCACCGCCGCGTCGCGCGACTGGTTCGCTGCCGAGACCGGCGCCGCCACGACCGACGACAACGCCGCCGTCTGCGCGGGCCGCGACGCCGTCCTGCTGTGCGTCAAACCGTTCGCCGCCCGGGAGGTCTTGCGCGCTGTAACTCCCACGCTGGCCGGGGGTACGGTGGTCATCTCGGTGGTCGCCGGGGTGACGTTAGCCGATCTGCAGGCCGAGGTCGGTCTTGGCACACCGCTCATTCGCACGATGCCGAACACTCCCTGCCTCGTCCGCAAAGGGGTAACCGCCTATTCTCGCGGCAACGCCGCCACCGATACGCACGCCGCGCTGGCCGAGCGAATTTTCTCTGCCGTGGGCGATGTCCACGCCGTGCCGGAAACGCTGATTGACGCCGTCAACGGCCTGAGCGGCAGCGGCCCGGCCTACGTGTATCTGATGATCGAAGCGTTGGCCGACGGCGGCGTGCTCATGGGCCTGCCGCGCGCGCTGGCGGCGTCGCTCGCCGCGCAGACCGTGCTGGGCGCGGCGGAAACCGTCCGCCAGACCGGCCTCCATCCGGCGCAACTGCGTGAGGCTGTCGCCAGCCCCGGCGGCACGACCATGGCCGCGCTCGAAGTCATGGAGCGCGCCGGGGTCCGTGCCGGGTTGATGGGCGCCGTCCGCGCCGCCACCGAACGCGCCCGCGAAATGGGCAAATAGGGGGTTTCCCCGCTTGCCCGAAACGCCGATTTGGGTAAAGGAGGAGCTTCGTGAAAACTCGTTCGCAACTCCTGGCGTTAGTCTGCGGTCTCGGTCTGCTGTTGTCGGCGGTCGTTCCGTCGCTGCACGCTGAGACCGCCGCCCAAAAGAAGAAACGTCTGAAAGCAGAGGCCGCCGAGGTCCACCACAAAACATCGGCGAAACCGGCCACCAAAACGGCGAGCTACCACCGGATCATCCCGGCCACGACCACCGCCGAGGACGAGGCCCCGCGCCCCGTCGATCTCGGCCCGGTCGATCCCAGCCATCCGCCGAACGTGACCGCCCGGTCTGTCATGCTCATCGACGCGCGCTCGGGCGAGGTGCTTTACGAGAAGGACGCCGATGCCCGTCGGCCCATTGCCAGCACGACCAAGCTGCTCACCGCGCTCATCATCGCCGAGAGCGGCAACCTGACTGGCTCGCTGGAAGTCCAGCCCATCGACACGATTTGCGAGCCGACCAAGCTCTACTTCAAGCCCGGCGAGCACTACGCCCGCAACGCGCTCCTGTACGCGCTGCTGGTCCACAGTTGCAATGACGTGGCCCGCGCGCTGGCCCGCGACAACGCCGGTTCCATCGCCGACTTCGCCGACAAGATGAACGTCCGTGCCGCCCAGCTCGGAGCGCGCGACACCCATTTCGTCAATCCCAACGGCTTGCCCGCGCCGGGTGAGGAGCAGTGGTCCACGGCACGCGACCTTTCACGCATCGCCCGCGTCGTCTACGGCAACTCGATCCTACGTCCCATCATGGCCACGCAACATCTCCAGTTCCAGATGGCCAGCGGACGCACGCAGGAGTTTGCCAACACGAACAAAGTCCTGCTGCGCTACCCGTACTGCAACGGCATGAAGACCGGCTATACCGACGCCGCCGGGCATTGTCTGGTTTCCAGCGCGGACGACGGCAACAACGCCATCATCAGTGTCTGCCTGGGCGACAATAAATCTATTTGGAACGATTCCCAACGTCTGCTTTCCTACGGCCTCGCCGCCGCCAACGCCCGCCGCACCGGCCAGCAAACCACACCGCAGCCGCCTTTGAACAAAACGTCGTCCGCCGGGTCCGATACAGGAACAACCTCTGCATGGACGACCCTTTCCAAGGCGAACTGACCGATCTGCGCGCCCGTTCGCTGCACCGGCGGCTGCGCCAGATGCAGACCTCCGCTGACGGCACCGTCGAACTGGCCGAACGCGGACGCTTGGCGAATTTCGCATCCAACGATTACCTTGGCCTTGCCGACGATCCGTTGCTGCGCGACGCTGCCAAGGCCGCGATTGACCAGTACGGCATCGGAGCCGGAGCGTCTCGGTTGGTGAGCGGCACCCGCCCGGCGCACACCCGCTTGGAGGAGAAAATCGCGGGGTTCAAAGGGACCGAAGCAGCCCTGACGTTTTCCAGCGGCTACGCGACCGCGCTCGGCGTGCTCCCGGCGCTGGTGGACAAGCACGATGTTCTCATCCTGGACAAACTTTGCCATGCCTCGCTGGTGGACGCCGCCCGCGCCAGCCGCGCCGTGCTGCGCGTGTTCCCGCACAATGCGCTAGGGAAACTGGAAGATCATCTCCAGTGGGCGCGCCGCGAACATCCCGACGCCCGGGTGATCGTCGTCACCGAGGCGGTTTTCAGCATGGACGGCGACCGCGCCCCGCTCGCCGAAATGGTCGAACTCAAGCAGCAGCACGACGCCTTGCTCATGGTGGACGAGGCGCATTCCGTCGGCGTCATTGGACGGAACGGGCGTGGCCTAGCGCACGAACTCGGACTGGCGGGCAAGATCGACATCCACATGGGCACGCTCAGCAAGGCGTTGGGCGTCAGCGGCGGCTACCTTTGCGGACGGCGCAGCCTGATCGACCTGCTCATTAACCGCGCCCGGTCCTTCATCTTTTCGACCGCCCAACCTCCCGCCCTGGCCGCCGCCGCCGAAGCCGCCATCGACTTTCTGCTCACCGACGAGGGCGAACGCCGCCGCTTGACCTTGTGGCAGAACATCCGGCTCCTCGCCAGCCAGCTTCCCCCGCCGCCCGGCGCGGACTCCGAGCCGCCACCGCGCCGGAAAGACGGCGGTAGCGCGATTTTCCCGTGGATCGTCGGTGGCGAAGCGGAGGCCGTAGATTCTTCCTCGTGGCTGGCAAAGAAAGGATTCTTCGCCCCGGCGATCCGCTATCCGACGGTGGCCAAAGGGTCGGCGCGTCTGCGTCTGACGGTCACCGCCCGCCACCAGCCCGAACAAATCATGGCGCTGGGCCGGGCGCTGGGGTAGTTGGTGCGGTGTGTGGGCTAGATCGGCGTGTCATCCCGCCGCGCGTCGCATGAGAAACTATCGTAACACTGCTGGACGGCGCGCTATTGCCATGGCCACTTGCCACCCCCAGCTTTGTAGGCCGCAGTGGCGGTCGCAGCCAACGCAGATCCGAGCGCGCCGAGGATGGCAATAATTTGGGGCAGCGTGAGTAATGCAAGCAATTTGGTGAAAGGAATCTTTGAAAGGTCCTTTTCCGGCAGTCTGTCTATCGTCGAGGCTTGCGCTACGTGTTCGTCCACAAGTTTCTTCCAAGAAGAAAAGTAGGCGGAAAACCGCTCCGACCTCAGATCGGCGGGGTCAAACTCCGTCCAAAAGACCCTCCAGTCGTACCTTCCTTCAAACAGGCCATCCTCTCTTAACCCCTGTTCTCCAATCACGAGAAGCGGAAGACCTTTGCCATAGGCCAACGCGGCTTCGATCTGATTCCAAACGGTCGGCAAGCGTGTCTCTTTGAGGGGCTGATGTGTCAGGTCCTGCAGCCTCTCGAAGCCGTCGGGAAATTCATAACGGGCAAACGCGACAATGACCGCCCCATGGCATTCCTCGATCACTTTGCGAATTGCCCGAAGCGGTTGCTCCGAAGACCATTCGTTTTTCTCCATCTGTCGGGGAGCCAAGCCAGTGCCAGCAATCGTGGCGAAGATGGCGTCGGTCGCTTCGCGCTGGGATGGCGTGCCATTGCTGCCGACACTGATAAATACTTTGGGCTTATCCATCTTTGGAGATAGCGGATACGTCAATAAAAACCGTCGCTACGCGCGAGACGAGACAAAGTTCGCTTTATACCGCAAAAACGGACGGTGGAATCCGATGCTGTCCATAGACACCCGACGTTCTACGCTCGAAACGAGCGCCGCCATACGTTCCACCACAGGGTAAGGTCTTTCCACAAAGCTTCACGACTGGCAGCAACGGCGGTTTGCTCCAGCAACAACCGCTTGAGTTGGCGCGTGGTCGTCTTCACCGCGAAAAGTTCCCGCGCCCGTCGGCATCCTTCTTGGCCCAGCCTTTCCGCCGTGCCCGGTTCATTCAACATCCGTGCCAAGGCATCGGCCAGCTTTTCGGGAGAGCGCGGAGGGACCAATAGGCCGGTCCTGCCGTCGGCGACCATCTCGGGCACGCCCGCCAGGGTCGTCGAAACCACCGGCAACCCGGCGGCCATCGCCTCGGCGATGACGGTGGGAAGATTATCCATGCCGCCATCAGCTTCCACCACGCACGGCAGCACAAATACCTGGGCCGTGTCCAGCAGCGCAGACACCTCGACCATCGACTTCGGGCCGGTCAGTGTGACCCGCCCGCTCAAATTGGCGCGGTCAATGGCGGCTTGCAGATCGGGTTCCAGCGGACCTTCGCCGACAATTTGGCAGTCAAAATCTATCCCCCGGTCGCGGAGCAACGCGCAGGCGGCAATCAGGTCGTCGAACCCCTTCTTCTCGATGTAGCGGCCCACCGCGACGATGCAGGAGCCATTCGTTGCTGGATGAGCGAGGGGGAAGGCGTCCACGTCGATGCCATTGTAGACCCGGAAAATTTTGTCCGCCGCTTGAGGGAAACGCTCCTTGAGTTGCGCCGCCCCGAAGTCGCTCACGGCCACCACGAACCGCGCCGCGTTGATCAGCTCCTCCAGCGTCAGCGACAAATCCCGATCGGGCGGGCAGAACACGTCGTTGGCATGGGCCGTAAAACTGTACCCGATGCCGTAGTGCCGGTGCAGCCAGTACGCCGTCCGGGCCGCGATGCCCGCGAAATGCGTGTGGACGTGGCCGATCCCCGCGAGCTTCATCTGTCCGCCCAGCCAGCCCGCCTCCTGAATCCGCGCCTTGTCGCGCCCGCCCTTGAGCCGTTGCTCGTCGGCCCGGAGCGGTTCCGGTAGCCGGTCGCAACGTTTTAGCCAGCGGAACTCCTCGCCCAGTTCGCTCTCCTCGGGCAGGTAGCGCACCCGCTCTGCCATCCCGGCGGGAAACTCCTGCGGCGGTTCGTCTTGCGGTCGTCGGATGGCGTAAATCCACGGGGCCATGCCCTGCCGCTCCATTTCGGCCACCTCGCGGTAGCAAAACGTCTGCGTCCACGACGGAAAACGCTCAAAAAGATAGGCCCATTGCACGAGGAAAGAGGAGTTGGAATACCGTGAAACTTAGGAGGAAACCAGCCCGTGCAGGAAGCATAAAAAACATTTTAGACCACGGCAGCGGCGGCACTTCTGGACTGCTTCCTGCTTTTGAAATCGGCGGTGGCGGGATTGGAAGCCTGGCACCCAGTGATACCTGCGGCATGTCAAAAAGTGATTTCTTCAGTTTCATCACCAAGCTCAAACCCATTGAGTTGAAGGCGATTGGTGAACTTTCCCAGGTGATGCACCTGGAGGAAGGGATCACCGTTTACCAATGTGGCGACGCGAGCGACGCGCTTTACATCATCAACCGTGGCGCGCTGCAAGTCATGCACGGGGAGAGCGGCGAGAGTTGCAATACGCCGGTGAGCTACCTGTCGCGCGGCGACGTGTTCGGCGAAACGGAAGTCCTGAGCGACGTGCCGCGCAAAAACGCCGTGCGTACCTGTGAATCGGCGAGCATCCAACGCTTCAAGAAGAAAGATTTTCCTGAGTTGATCCGCCGCGTCCCGGCCTTTTTCTACTATCTCAGCCAGCAAATTGCCTCGCAGGTCACAAAGATGACCGACCTCGCCTTCGTCCAGAGCAACTGCCTGGAACTGAGCGGCAACCTGTCGAACTTCGATCTGGTGACGATCTACCAGACGATCCTCAATTCGGCGCAGACGGGCGTATTGTCGGTCGTCAGCGAGGACAAGGAAACCAGCGCGACCTTTTCCTTCAAGGATGGCCAAGCCCGGCAAGGGACCTATTATCATCTCACCGGGGAAGAGGCGTTCTGGCAGTTGCTGCTGCACGAAAAACTCGGTGGCACATTCTCGTTTTCCATCGTGGAGCATGTCGATAAGGCGAACGCTGGCCCGGTCATCCGGCGCAACCCGACGGACCTGCTCATCACGGCGTTGCAGTACCGTGACGAGTTCAAGGGGTTGTGCGAAGAAATCCCCGACCCGGCGTCGGTTATGCGGCGCGAGTGCTTGAATCTCGATTGGTCCGACCCGGAATACGCGGACCTGCGCTCGGTGGCGGAAAGCATCTGGCAGCTTTGCTACAGTTCGGCGATGACGTTGGACGAGTTGTGTCTGGAACTGCCGGTCTGCGAGCTGAAGTTCTACAAGACAGCGCTGCAACTGGTACGCACCGGGCATTTCTCGCTCGAAGCCAATCCGCGCCGGGCGAATATGGCGGGGTGATTTCGAGGTTGCTCCCGCCGAGGCCGGTCGGCATGTTGTGAGAAATGCCCTCCTTTGCCAACACCATCTCCCTGCTGGACCACACGCCGTCCGACTTCCTGGCGAGCTGCCCCGTTCTCGTCGGCCTCGACGGCTTCGTGGATACGATCCTGCACGTCGTCGCCCAGCGTCAGACCGCCGACGATTATTCCCGCATGACCGAAACCCGGGAATTCGCCGGGCGCATTTCGGAAGCGGCAGGCCGCAGCGCGAACTTCGAGTTCATCCCCAAGATGGTCAAACTCGGCGGCAACGGGCCGCTCATGGCCAGCGCGCTGGGCCGTTTCGGCACGCCGATCACGTACCTCGGCAACCTGGGATCGCCGAACATCGACCCGATTTTCCACGAGTTCGCCGCGAGTTGCGAGCGGGTGATTTCCGTGGCCGAACCGGCGCGCACCGATGCCATCGAGTTCGAGGACGGCAAGCTGATGTGCGGCAAGAGCGAGACGCTCAAGGAGGTCAACTGGGAGAACATCCTGCGGCATCTGCCGTTGGAAGAGTTGAAAGCGACCATCGCCCGCAGCCCGTTGGTTTCGCTGGTCAATTGGACGATGATCCTACACATGAGCGACATCCTGCGCTCGATCCTGCGCGACATCGTGCCCACATTGCCTCCGCTAGCAGACGGCAGCAAGCGTTGGATGTTTTTCGACCTGGCCGATCCGGCAAAGCGCACGCGCGACGACATCGCGGATTTTCTGGAGTTGGCCATCCAGTTCCAGCGGTCTTTCCGGGTGGTGTTGGGTTTGAACTACCAGGAATGCCGACAGATTGGCGCGGTGTTGGGATTGCCCGAACCGGGCGAGAGCCCCGCCAGCGTGGCGCGTTACGCGGCGAAAATCCGCGAACGCATGCAACTTGAAACGGTAGTGATCCACCCGACGCACTTCGCGGCGGCAGCGGATGCGAATGGAGAAGCGCACGTCGCCGGTCCTTATACCCCCCGGCCCCTGATCACCACCGGCGCGGGCGATCATTTCAATGCGGGGTTTTGTCTCGGGCGGCTGCTGGGCGGCGGCTTGGAGGAAAGCCTCAGCCTGGGAGTCGGCACGAGCGGGTTTTACGTGCGCAAGGCGAAAGGTCCGAGCCTGCCGGAACTGCGCGCTTTTCTGGCGGAGAATTGATTAAACCGCCGCCATTGTAAAGAAAGATACCCTCAGGAAGGTTTGGAGCCGAAACTGGCGTGAAGTTTAAACGCGTTTTATCACTTTCGGCCAAGCCACAGGTGTTACCAGCCAAGACGGCGTAAACAGTTAGAAGCACAGCACAAAACATCGCGCGGAACATCACAAGCCCGGCATAGTGCTATGTCATCAGCTTGACCGGCAGGAAAAATTGTAGGCTCGCGCCGCTGAGGACGAGACGTTCGACTTCCAAGCAGGTCAGCGATGCCTTGCTCACAGGGAAGGCTGCGTCGTTGCGGAGGCCAAGCAAGGTCGCTATCAACATACCGAGGTCCGGTTGGTGGCCTACGAGCATCACGGAAGCGAACCGCTGGTAAGCGCTCAGTTCGTCCAGCGCGGTTTCCGGGGCCATCCCGCTGGCTAGGAAGGGGACAGTTTGCGCCGGTTGACCTAGCGCAGCAGCGACAAGTTCGGCGGTCTGGACGGCGCGCCGGTAGGGACTGGTCAGAATGAGGTCCGGCTTGAGCGCGTGTTTCAGGCAAAACGCGCCGACCGTCCGGGCTTGTTCAAGACCGCGCACGGTCAACTCACGCGCGGCGTCGGTGAGCGCATGGTCAACGGCTTCGGCGTGGCGCAAGAGGTACAGGCGCATGGCATGAAGCTGTCGTTTACATCACCATCCCGCCGTCCACCGTGAGCACTTGACCGGTGACGTAGCTCGCGCCCGGACCCGCCAGAAACGCCACGGCGGCGGCAATGTCTTCCGGCTGGCCGAAGCGGGCGAGCGGGATGTTGGCCACAACCGTTTTTTTGAGGTCTTCGGGTAAAGAGGTGGTCATGTCGGTCGTGATGAAACCGGGAGCGATGGCGTTGACCGTGATGCTGCGGCTGGCGAGTTCGCGGGCGAGGGCTTTGGTCAGGCCGATGAGGCCCGCTTTGCTCGCGGAGTAGTTTGCCTGCCCTGCCTGCCCGGCGATGCCGCTGACGCTGCTGATGTTAATGATCCGGCCTTTGCGCTGGCGCAGCATCGTGCGCTGGAACGCCTGGATGAAGAAAAACGCGCCCTTGAGATTTGTGTCTAGGACCGTGTCCCAGTCGCTTTCGGACATGCGGAGGCTCAGGCCGTCGCGGGTGACTCCGGCGTTGTTGACGAGGATGTCGACCCGGTCAAAATCGCTCTGGATCGACTTGGCCAAGGCAATGATGGCGGCGGGGTCGCTTACGTCGGCAGCGTAGGCGCGGGCGTGGTCGGGCAGGGCGGCGTTGATCTCGTCGGCGGTGCGTTGGGCGTTGGCCTCCTGACGGCTGACGACCGCCACGCGCGCGCCGTCCTGCGCCAGCCGCAGGGCGATGGCGTGGCCGATGCCGCGGCCCGCGCCGGTGACGACGGCGACCTGATCGGCGAGGGGGAGGGGGATTTGGGGAGTCATGGGCAAAGGAAAGGAAAACTACTTGTCGGCAAAACCGCCCCAATCCTTGAGCATCTGCTCGGAAACGTAGGCCGGGCGAAAACGGTTCCGAAAGGTGCCGAAGAACCCCTGCCGCCGGTCGAATTGCAACCGCGCGTCCACGAGGGCATCCACGTAGTCGGTCCACTTTTCGAGCAGGTCGGGATCGGCTTTCGCCGCCGACGTGGCCGCGGTGAGTTGGCTGCCGGGGATGACGCGTTCGATCACCCAGAACCGGGATTTGCGTCGACGGTGCGCCTCGCGGAGTTGACGGCGGGCACGGCCATCGGCGCGGGCGCTGGCGGCGGTGCGCTGGTAGTCGGCCTCGAAACGGCGGATGAGCGCCTCGCGCAGGCGGATCGAACCGTCTGCCAAGCGCTGCCGGGCGTCCTCGATGCCGTGGACGTAGCGGTGTTCCGCCGCGTGCAGCGGGGCCTCGCGCAACAGGAAGAGGAGGTGAAAATACAGGGTGTCGAGCGCGCCCGCCACCGTGCCCGCCACCAGTCCGAAGGTCGCCGCGAGGACGTGGGCACGGGGCACCAGCAGTTCCATGCCCACCAGCACGTGGGGGTGCGGCAGGAGCAGTTCGCTGATGCCGAAGGTGATGAGGCCCGTGATGAGGCCGACGGCGACCTCGCCCTTGAGTGTGCGGAAAATGAGGATCAGGCTTTTCACCGGGCACCTCCTTCGCCGGTGGCGTCCCGGCCCATGTAGCCGAGCACGCGCGCCTGGATCATAAACGTGGCGATGACCAAGGCCAGCACCGATGCCAGCAGCCCGGAAATGACGAGGTCCGCCGCGTGCATCCAAGTGGACAGGTGTTCGCTGTCGTTGGGTGTGTTGGTGAGGAGGTCGATCCAGAAGGCGGCGGAAGGCGGCGAGAGGGTGATCTTGGCGACCGCCAGCGCGGCGGCGGCGATGCAGAGGGTGATGCGCAGGACAAAGAGGGAGCGCAGGGTGCGGGGGACCACCTCGCGGGCCAGGGCCTGTTGGTCGTCGGTTTGCTGGTCTTCGTTGAACATGAGAGGCGGGTGCGTCGGTCGGCTCGCAGGATAGTGGCCCGAGTGGCGTTCGTCCAGTTCGAGCGGAGGCGGGGAGTTAGTTTCCTGGTTTGTTAAGAAAACTTGCTTGACGTCGCATTGTTTTCAGTAAATACTGAAAATACATGAAGCCCGAGATGAACGACGAACAGAACGCGCTGACGCTGGCGCGGGACGAGTTCGTCGCGCAATGGGGGGCGATGGGCAGCGCGTGGGGGATCAACCGCAGCATGGCGCAAATCCATGCCCTGCTCATCACCGTGCCCGGTCCCATGACCACGGATGAAATCATGGAAGACCTCAAGATCAGCCGGGGCAACGCCCACGGGAACCTGCGCGAGCTGGTGAGCTGGGGGCTAATTCGCAGCGTCATCCGCAAGGGGGAACGCCGGGAGTATTTCGAGGCGGAAAAGGACGTGTGGAAAATGTTTTGCATCGTGATGCGCGAACGCAGCCGCCGGGAGCTGCGCCCGGCCATGACCGTGTTGCAGGATTGCGCCGGACGGACGCGCGGGCTGAAGGGACCGGAGGCCACGGCGTTCAACGAGCAGATCAAGGGGCTGAGCGATTTTCTCAATCTGGCCGACACGGTGATCGCCAAGATTTCGGCTTCCGAGCAGAGCAAGGTCGTGCCGTGGGCCTTGCGCTTCTTAAAATGACCGACTTTTTTTGCCAAGATTTTTCAGTGAATACTGAAAATACGAAAAGAAAACAAACCAAAGGAGAACACTGAACATGACACCCATCGTCTGGACATACATTGCCTACCTGGCCATCAGCATCCCGATCACCATCTGGGTCGCGCGGACCCTGCACAAGAGCGGGCGGCTCTTTCTCGTGGACACGTTCCACGGCAACGAGGCGCTGGCGGATTCGATCAACCATTTGCTCGTCGTGGGCTTTTACCTGGTGAACATCGGGTTCATCAGCCTCGCGTTGAAGTCGGATGACAAGGTGGAAAACCTGCAGGGCATTTTCGAAACGCTGAGCACGAAGGAGGGCGTGGTGCTGCTGGTGCTGGGAGCGATGCACTTCTTCAACCTGGCGGTCTTTTCGAGGATGCGCCGCCGGGCGTTGCTGCACGCCGCGCCGCCGCCCATCCCGCCGCAGGGCCGGGTCGCCGTGGTGAACCCCTGAGAGATTGCCGCCCATGAAGACGCTCTACGTATTGTTCGATCAGGAATGCGGGCTGTGCCAGCGGTGCCGCCGTTGGCTGGAGCGTCAACCGGCGTTCGTGGAGTTGCGGTTCGTGCCGCTGCAATCCCCGGAAATCGCGGGGCGGTTTCCGGGGGTGGAGCGGTTCGGTCCGCGCGAGCAGTTGGTGGTCATCAGCGACGAGGGGGCGGTGTACCAGGGGTCGCACGCGTGGATCATGTGCCTGTGGGCGTTGCGCGAGTACCGGGAGTGGTCGCAGCGGCTGGCGAGCCCGGCGCTGCTGCCGTGGGCGCGGCGAGTGTGCGAACTGGTGTCGGGGAACCGGCTCTCGTTGTCGGCGTGGTTCAAGGGGATGACGGACGATGAACTCGGCGGGGAACTGGAGAAGCGGCGGGTGGGACCTTGCAAGGACGAAGGCCGGTGTGGGTGAGTCGGTGGCAGAGCGGCTTTCTGCAGGGTCGCCGGCGCCCTGTTTTCTGTCATCTTGAGAGGGTGGAAAGCCAATCGCATCGCTATTTTCCAGGGAGCGGTGGTTCGCGCACTCAAAATTCGTTTGCGGAGAGATCTGTTGATCACCGGAGCGGGTAAATTTGATGAAAATTGATCAATTTTATCGGGAGCGACTCAAAGGTTGGGGGCCGCTGGTTCCGTCCCTGCCGATGGGGGTGCTGCTGCCGGTTGCACTCGCGCTAGGACGTTGGTTGCCTGCGTGGATGTGGATGTGGACGCTGGCGGTGGCGATTTATGCCGGGTTCAAATGGTTGACGCTCGCACAGGCTCTCGGGGAAGGGGTCCAGCCACGGTCGGACGCGCGGGTGTGGATTTATTTGCTGGGCTGGCCCGGGATGGACGCGCGGAGTTTTCTCACGGAGGCGGCGGACCGGGTGCCGCCGGTCGGCGCGTGGACGTGGGCCGGGGGAAAGACCCTGTTCGGGGCGGGGTTGCTGTGGGGAGCGGCGCGTTTCATGGGTGGCGGGTTGCTCGCGGGATGGGTCGGCATGGTGGGGATGATTTTTCTGCTGCACTTCGGGTCGTTCGACCTGGTGGCGTTATTCTGGCAGCGGGAGGGGATCGCCGCGCCGCCGCTGATGCGCGCACCGATCCTGGCGGCGTCGCTGGGGGAGTTCTGGGGTCGGCGGTGGAACTCGGGGTTTCGTGACCTCGTTTTCGGCGCGTCGTTCGCCCCGCTCAAACGGCGACTGGGAGCGCGGACCGCCAGCCTGATGATCTTTCTGCTGTCGGGATTGGTCCACGACCTCGTGATCTCGGTTCCGGCGGGCGGAGGGTACGGTTTGCCGACGGCCTATTTCGCCTTGCAGGGCGCGGGCCTGCTGGCCGAACATGCCCGGGGCTCCGCGCTGGCGCGCTGGCGTGGACGGTGGCAGGGCCGGGTGTGGACGTGGATCGTCGTCGCAGGCCCGGCTTTCTGGCTGTTCCATCCGCCGTTCGTGCGGCGGGTGATCCTGCCGATGATGCACGCCATCCATGCCCTCTGATTTTCATCCCTTCCAAACCATGATCACGACCGCCAATCACCTCTTGAATCTCGCGCTCTGGCTGGCCGCGCTGGGGCATTTTTGCGTGCTCGGGGCGAGTTTCCAGGTGCCGCGCCGTCTCGGCTGGAAGGAAGACCTCCCGAAGCTCACACCGTTCAACCGCAAGCTGATGTACGTGTACGGAGGATTCACCGTGCTCACGATCATGGCCTTCGGCGTGCTGACATTTTTTCTCCACGACGAGATGTTGCACGGCGAGCGCGCCGCGACGGCCCTGGCGGTGTTCATCGCCGTGTACTGGACCGCGCGCATCGGGGTGGATTTCCTCTATTATGAGCACAAGGATTGGCCGACGGGCAGGCAGTTCGTGGCCGGGCACATCCTGCTGACGGCCCTGTTTTTCGCGTTGGCGGTGACTTATTGGAGCGTGCTCATCCTGCGGTTGATGCGTTGATGCGTTGGTGCGTTGGTGCGTTGGTGCGTTGAGGCGTTTTTTCAGTGGTGCGTGGTGACCGGTGAATCCGCGCTTCGCTGGCGCGGGCCGGAAGGTCCTTCGGCTGCGTTGCACTCCGCTCAGGATGACAACGGAAGGACCACGACACGCCATGCGAAAAGGCGGCCGGATCGCCCCGCGTGCGTTTTCTGCTCGAAGAAACGCACGGGCCGTGCAAATTAGTCGTCCCCCCCCCTTGAAATGTCCCCGCCCGGAGCCAGGGGTGGACTGCGAGAGAATCACCCCCCATGAAAATCACGTTAAGCCAACTGCTGCTCGGCCTGACCGGCCTGACCTGTATGAGCCTCCCCACCCACGCCGCCGGCCCCGCCGGAATCACCAGCCAGCCGTTCGGCAAAACCAAGGACGGCACGCCGGTCGAGCTGTACACCCTGCGCAATTCCCACGGGTGCGAGGCGCGCATCAGCAGCTACGGCGGCATCGTCGTGTCGCTGACCGTGCCGGACAAGAACGGCAAAATGGACGACGTGGTCCTCGGCTTCGACACCCTGGCGGAATACGAGAAGGATTCGCCCTATTTCGGGGCGTTGATCGGGCGGTACGGCAACCGGATTGCAGAGGGAAAGTTTACTTTGGACGGCAAGGGGTACACGCTGCCGACCAACGATCCGCCCAACTCGCTGCACGGCGGAAAGAAGGGTTTCGACAAGCGCGTGTGGCAGGCCAAGGTCGGAGCGATGGGCGCGGACGGGTTTCCGCTGACGCTCACCTACGTCAGCAAAGATGGCGAGGAGGGGTATCCGGGGACGCTGACGGTGAAGGCGGTTTACACGCTCACCGAGGAGAATGCGCTGAGAATCGCTTTCGAGGCGACGACCGACGCGCCCACGGTGCTCAACCTGACGAACCACTCTTATTTCGACCTGCGCGGCCAGGCGACGACCGGCGATGTGCTCGATCATGTGGTGACGCTCAAGGCATCGAAGTTCGTGCCGGTGGACAAGACTTCCATTCCGCTGGGCGAACTGCGCCCGGTGGCGGGGACGCCGTTCGATTTCACGAAGCCGATGAGCATCGGCTCACGGATCAACGATCCCGACGAGCAACTGCACATCGGGCCGGGGGGATACGACCATTGTTGGGTGCTGGACGGGTATGATGCCAAGCTCGGCGCGAAGGCGGAGCCGTTCCTGGCGGTGCATGTGCTCGAACCGACGACCGGACGGGTGCTGGAACTCTGGACCAGCGAGCCGGGCGTGCAGTTCTACAGCGGGAATTTCCTCGAAGGGAAGTTCGCCGGGAAGGGTGGCAAGGTTTACGGCAAGCACGCGGCGTTCTGCCTGGAGCCGCAGCATTACCCGGATTCGCCGAATCGGCCGGAATATCCGTCGGTGGTGTTGAAGCCAGGCGAGACGTACCGGAATACTTTCGAGTACCGGTTTTCCGTGCAGAAGTAGGTGGAGGGACAAGGAGGCAACGCTGTTTTAAAGATCAGCGCTGCTCATGCCCTCAACGATGCCTACCGGCGGTAGGAAAGTCCTCCGGCGGCGGCTTACAGCCTCCGCTCAGGATGACAGAGGTTTTTCAGCGTGAGCGGCGACCCGGACCGCCGCGCTGGGGACGGCGACCACCGCCACCGCCGCCACCGCCACCGCCGCGTCGGCCCTGCTGTTGCGGGCGGCGGGGCTCCTCGGAGACCGGGACGGGACCGTAGGGGAAGCCTTCGATCTGGAGGCGTTCGATCTTTTCGCCGAGGTAACGTTCCACGTCGCGCGCGGACTCGAAATCCTCGCCCGTGATGAGCGTGAACGCGTCGCCTTCCTTCTGCGCGCGGCCCGTGCGTCCGATGCGGTGGACGTAGTCCTCGGGGTTGGTAGGGATGTCGTAGTTGATGACGTGCGTGACGCCCGCCACGTCGATGCCGCGCGCGGCGATGTCGGTGGCGACCATGACCTCGTACTTGCCGCTCTTGAAACCGGCCAACGCCTCGATGCGCTGGTTCTGGCTGCGGTTGCCGTGCAGAACCGCGACGGAGTGGCCGTCCAGCTTGAGCTTCTTGGCGATCTTGTCCGAGCCGTGCTTGGTGCGGGCGAAGACGAGGACGCTGTTGTAGTTCGTGCGCTGGAGCAGTTCGGTGAGGAGGTCAAACTTCTGCGAATTGGCCACCGGATAGAACGCGTGCGTGACAGTTTCCGCCGGGGAGCGGCGTTCGCCGATCTCGATGATCTGCGGATTGGGACGGAGCGCCCATTCGGTGAGGCGTTCAATCTCGGGCGGCAACGTGGCGCTGAAGAAGAGGGTCTGGCGCTTGTCACGCGGCGGACATTTTTCCACGATGCGCTTCACGTCGGGCAGAAAGCCCATGTCGAGCATGCGGTCCACCTCGTCGAGGACGAGGATTTCGACGCCAGCGAGGGAAACTTCGCGCTGCTGGAGGTAGTCGAGCAACCGACCCGGGGTGGCGATGAGCACGTCCACGCCGCGCTTGAGTTCGTCGCGCTGCTTGCCGTAGCCGACGCCACCGTAGAAGGCAGCGGCGCGCAGGTCGGTGAAGCGGGCGAAATCGCGGAAGGCTTCGTCCACCTGCATGGCGAGTTCGCGGGTGGGTTCGAGGATGAGGACGCGGGGGTTGCCCTGACGACCTTTTTCGAGGCGGGAAAGGATCGGCAGCGCGAAGGCCGCCGTCTTGCCGGTGCCGGTCTGGGCGGAACCCATGAGGTCCTTGCCAGTGAGCACGATGGGGACGGCCCCTTTCTGGATGGGGGTCGGCTCGGAGTAGCCGCTGGCGGCAGCGCCACGGGCGACAGGTTCGGCGAGGCCGAGATCGAGGAAAGGTTGGGGGTTGCCCTCTTTGAGTTCGCGGACGGGTTCGGGCGCGGCTTGGGTGTGCTGCCGGGCGGGCCGGGGTTCACGCTGGGGCCGCGCGGGCCGGGCGTGAGTGGTGGATTTGCTGTGATGGGCCGGCTTGGGGGTGGGAGCGGTCGCTACCTGTGCCGGGGCTTCCGCTGAGTCGCGGCGTTTGAAGAACTTACTGAACATGAATACGTAACATCGCACACTTTGGGGCAGGCCGCGCGCCCGAAGTTTGTGAATCGTGCGGAAGGCGCAGGGGTGCTGCTTGCCGACCGGCGGTTTGTGGGGCACGTTGGCGGGTGGCAACCGACCGAGCTAAGAACGGACTGAAGGGACTCAAGCTGCTGGGCCGCAGCGAGACGCACTACCCCACCAAACCCGGCGCCGACATCCTGGAAACCTTTCCCAACCGGTATCCGCAGCGGGATTATTGGATTCGATTTGATTGCGCGGAATTTACCAGCGTTTGCCCAGTGACGGGGCAGCCGGATTTTGCGAAGATCCGGATCGAATACATCCCCGATGAGCGGTGCGTCGAGACAAAATCGCTGAAGTTTTATCTGTCGTCGTTTCGGAATACGCGGAGTTTCAACGAAGAGATTTCCAACCGGATTCTAGAGGACTTGTTGACGGCCTGTGCGCCGCGCCGGGCCATCGTGCATGGAGAATTTGCGGCGCGCGGGGGCATCAGCGTGACGGTGGACGCCGCGCACCCGGACACGGCGTTGCCCGAGCGGGAGACCGGCAGGAACGGCCACGGCCACGCGTGATGAAAGCGGGGGACCAGGCGGTCGTGCTATTAAGCGGGGGCATGGACTCGGTGGCCGCGCTTTACGAGACGCTGGAGCACTCGCAGGTGGTGGCGGCGTTGAGTTTTCATTACGGGTCCAAGCATAACGACAAGGAAATTCCGTTTGCGGCGCACCATGCGGCGAAGTTCGGGGTGCCGCATCTGGTGATCCCGCTGGATTTTATTGGTCAGCATTTTGCTTCGGATTTGCTGGCGAGCGGCGGGGAAATTCCGAAGGGGCATTACGAGGAGGCGACGATGAAGAGTACCGTGGTGCCGTTTCGCAACGGGATCATGTTGGCCATCGCCGCCGGTTTTGCGGAGAGCCGGGAGGCGCAAGGGCTGGTGATTGCGGCGCACGCGGGCGACCACGCGATTTACCCGGATTGCCGGGAGTCGTTCATGCAGT
>CAXSED010000071.1:0-22703 GCA_964236475.1 uncultured Chthoniobacterales bacterium | reverse complement strand
GCCGCCGCCCGCCACCCCGGGCGCGGGACTGACCATCGCACAGGCCGACGCCCGGTACGCGCAGACGGCGGGCGTGCTCAACTTCGCGCCGGGAATGACCGGGACGACCGGAGGGGGCGGGGGGCATCTGGACGGCTTGCCCACGGCGACATTACCCAGTTATTACGCGCTGGTGATGAGCGAGGCCGGGCAGGGGCTGACGGGGTGGGTGCTGGAGCCGGACGCCGATCCGGCCACCGGGGTGCGCGTCGTCGTGCCGGGAGACCACGGGGCGGGGAACCTGCGTTCGTGGCGGCAGCGGATGTGAGGAAAGGATGAAGGATGAAGGATGAAGGATGAAGGCGGACATTTTTTTATGAGTGATGTTTTGATCGCGGAAGTTTGGACGCTGAGCTGTGGGGGAGCGACCCGGACGGCGGCGGAAATCGGCGTGACCGATCTCGTGCGGCGGCGGGTCAGCCAGGGGGCGGACGTTTGCCTGGTGCAGGTGGACGGAGCGGCGGTAGGGAGCGCGCCGGTGTTCGCGCACGGGGAGAACGTCGTCATCGCCCGCAACGGGGTGACGTGGTTCGCCGGGCGCGTGACCGGCCTGCCCGCCAGCAGCGACGGGGCGGCGCAGGGGCAGGTCTACCGGCTGAGTGGGCCGTGGTGGTTCCTGGAACAACTCGTGGCGCGGCAACAGTGGAGCGTGCGCGGCGGGGCGGAATCGGCGTGGACGAGTCGTCTCATTTTGGGTCAGGCCGTGGACGGCACGCCGATGACCACGGGAGGCGTGATCGCGCAAACGTTGCAGGGCGTGGTGGACGCGGGCGCGCCGGTGCAGGCGGGGGTGATCGAACCGGACCTGACGCCGCCGTTCGACGAGGTGCGCGAGTTGACGTGCGCGGAGGTCATCCAGGCGATGCTGCGCTGGCACCCGGACTGCGTGGCCTGGTTCGATTACTCGACCTCGCCGACGCCGACCTGGCACTGCCGGAGGCGCGGGAGCCTGCCCGGGGTGACGCTCCCCGTGGGGAGCGCGCCGGTGGCGGCGGTGCGGAGCGTGACCGCGCGGCACGACCTGGCCGTACCGGCGGTGGTGCTGAACTACGAGGTGAGCGTCGAGGGGGACGGGGGGACGGAGCTGCTCGACGTGGTGACCGACGCCGCGCCCGCCGGGGCGACGGGCGCGGAATTCGGCGCGGTCGTGGGGACGATCCCGCTGCGCGCGGCGGGGGCCGTGACGGACGCCGCGGCGGCGGTGCGCGCGGCCCGCGGAGGAAATGCGGCGGGGACGGACGGGCTGGCGGCGGGTTACCTGGCGGCTCTGGCGGCGGTGCCGTACAGCGGGAGCATCGTGCTGGTGGAGGGCCGGGGGGAGCTGGGAGGGTCGGGCGCGGGGCTGGGAAGCGTCCTGAACCTGACGGGCAGCGGGGCAGCGGACTGGGCGACGATGCGCGCGCTGGTGGTCGAGGAGGAGGTGCGCGTCGCCACGGGGACGACCGTGCTGCGGTTCGGGCCGGAGGCGGACGCGGGGAGGGAGGGGCTGAGCGCGGCGTTGCGCGTGACTCGATCCGGCACGCCGGGACGGGAGGCGGGCAGCCCGGGGCTGGCCGGAACCGCGATGAGCGGGGTGCGCGTGAGCGGAAAGATCGCGCCGGAAGTTTGAGGCAGCGGACGCGGAGAAGCAGAGGAATCGGCGGGAGAGGCGGAGACGCTTCTCCCCGTCTTGCTTTTGGGGGGATTGTGGAAAGAATGGGGCATGGCTGACGTTTCGCCCCGGCAGAGTGGGAGCGCGCTGCTCGCGCACGGGTTGTTGCTCGGCGGGGCAGGGGCCGCGATCTTTCTGGCGGGCGGCGCGCCGCAGGGGAACCTGGGCGTGTTCCTGCTGTGCGCGGGGGTAGCATTGATCCTGTGTCCGCCGAGGGCGCGGGTGGAGAGGAGGCTGTGGATGGCGGCGGCGGCGTTGGTGGGGTGCGGCGGGCTGGCGTTCCTGCCCGCGCGATGGTTGCCGACCCCGCTGTGGCGGCAGGCGTTGGCGGCGGCCCCGGCGGTCGTGCTGCCGCCGAGCATCACCGCCGCGCCGGGGGAGACGGCGTGCTGGCTCGCGCTGCTGGCGTTGTCGCTGGTGATCGGGTTGTTCGCGCTGTCGCAGCCGGTGCGGGCGCGGGGGATGATCTGGCTCGTGCTGGGAGCGGTGACGGGGTGCGGGGTTTACGCCGGGCTAGCGATGTACGCGAAGGTCAGCGGGTGGACCTACCCGTTTTCGGGCGGAGCGACGTTCGGATTTCTGCCGAACCGGAACCACACGGCGACGTTATTGATCACGGGGAGCGTGCTGGCGCTGGGGCTGATGAGCGTGGCGTTCCGGGACCGGCGGTGGGTGGTAGGCGACGCGGCGGTGGCCGGGGGATTGGCGTGCGTGGTGGCGCTGGGATTTTTTTCGGCCTCGCGGGCGGGCGTGCTGATCCTGCTCGCGGGCGGGGCGTTGTGGCTGGGGGGCCTGGGCGGCAGGCACCGGCCCGGGCGGCTGCTGGCGGTGGCGGCGGTGGTGATCGTGGCGGCGGGCGCGTTGTTCCTGGCGTTCAAAAGTCCGGCGCGCGACCGGCTGCTGGGCACCCTGGGACCCGGGGTGGACCGGAAGGCGGCACCCACACCAGGGTCGGCGGCGGGCAGCGGGCAAGGCGGGGAAGCGGTGGCCGCGCCGAACGCGGAGCGCGCCCCGGCGGACCCGCCGTCGGAGTTCCGGCTGGCGATCTACCGGGACACACTGGGAATGATCCGGGACCAGCCGTGGACCGGGAGCGGATTGGGGACGTTCGCGGGGGTGTTTCCGCAGTACCGGCGGGCGTCACTGGTGGAGTTCAACGCGCTGCACCCGGAGAGCGATTGGCTGATGTTGATGGCGGAAGCCGGGGTGCCCGCGTTCGCGTGCGCGGCGCTGCTCGCAGGGCTGGCGGCGCGGCGGCTGGCGGGGCTGAGGGAGCATCCGTACTGGCCGTTGCGGTGGGCGTGCGCGGCGGCGGCGGCGGCGGCGTTTTTGCACGGCGCGGTGGACGTGCCGGCGCACCGGGCGGCGCTGGGATGGTGGGTGCTGGCGTTGACCGGGCTGGCGTTGCAAAGGCAAAATGAAAAGGCGGAAGACCGCAGACGGAAGGCGGACTGGCCGGGCAGGGTGCAGCGGGCGGTGTTCGTGCTGGCGGGGGTGGGCGCGCTGGTCCTGGGCGGGTTGCTCGTGCGGGCGGAATGGTTCGGCGGGACGGCGTGGCCCCCGTTCGCGGCGGAGAACGCGCCGCGACGAATGTTCGAGGCCTACCAGCGGAGGGATTACGCGGCGGGGGAGGCACTGGGACGGCGGACGCTGCGGGACGCGCCGCTGACGGCGTCGGCCTACTATTACCTGGGAATCATCCTGGCGGTGTCGGACGAGGAGGGGGTCGATCAACAGGTGGACGAGATGTTCCAGGCGGAACGGGTGCTCGATCCCGTCATGCCGGACGTGCCGAGGCACCAGGCCCTGGCGTGGGCGGGGTACGACCCGGCACGGCAGACGGCGATGTTATTGGAAGAACTGGGACGCACGGGGCGGATCAACCGGGCGTTGGGACGCGGGCTGGCGGCGACCCTGCCGTATTACGCGGAGCTGGTGCGGAACACGGCGGCGCAGCCGGACGTGCAGCACTCCCTGTTGGCGGCGGCGCGGCCCGATCCCCGGTTCGAGGCGGCGTGGCGGCAGTCGGTCAACCCGACGACGGAACAGGCGCAGGCGGACCGGCTGGCGGCGGACGCGGCGTGGACCGGGCAGGGCGGGGCGTGGCAGACCGATTGGTATTTGCAGACCGAGCGCGCCGGGCCGTCGCGGACGGCGGCGGGCGGGGCGTGGGAAGACGCCGGGTGGGCCGTGCGGCTGCGGCAATGCGTTTACGCAGGAAAATGGCAGCAAGCGGTGGAAATGTTGACGCGGCGGTACGGGATTTCGCTGGCGTTGCCGGAAGCGGCGGCGGGGAATGCTGACGCGGTGGAAGCGTGGCGGCGGCAGGCGGCGATGGCCGCGCACGACGGGAAATGGAAGGAGGCGTGGCTCGCCCTGGAGCGGTACGTGCGGCACACGCGGCAGATGGAGTGGCCGTGAGGGGGAAGGGAGTAGGGGGTTAGAAAGAGAAGGACTGGCCCGGAGAGCCATCCCTACCGAGAGGGTAAAGGCGGTTTGCGATGGCTATTTTCGGTAGGGCGGGCTAGAGTGCTTTGCTCGCGCCGTCGGTAAACCCCGCGCGAACGCGGTTCCTTTCTTATGAATACTCCTCGCTACTGGCAGAATAACGTCCGGTTTCAAGATGGCAGCCAGACGACGCTGACCATCCAATCGGAGGCCGGTCGCTCGGACCTCAACGAGAAGATTTTTATCCTGCAATCGCTTGGCGGGGTGCGGCAGTTGCAGGGCTGGAAGTTCAATTTCCTCGGGTCGCCCCGGGAAACCCCGGCGTTCGTGCCGGAAGCGGCGGCGGAGTTGTTGGGCGAACACATTCCTTACTGGCTGGGCACCGCCAGCGGCAAGCCGGTGGGCTAGGCGCGCGGGTTCGCTTCAGAAAGAGTAGCCGACGGTCAGGTTGATCTGCTGGACGTTGACGGAGACCACGCTGGCGTCGTATTCGCCGTCGGCAAGGCGGCTGCGAGTAATGCGCGAGGTTGCCGGGACCTGCCACTGGTAGGCGGCATCTATCGTGACGTGGCCGACGTGGTAGCCGACGCCTGCCGTGAGCAGGTGCTCGGTGATGGCGGCGGTGAGGGGTGTCAACGTGTTGTCCGGGACCGGGTTGTTGCCGTAGGCGTAACCGGCGCGGACCGTCCAGCGGTCTCCGAGTTTTTGCTCTGCGCCGAGGCGGCCAACGTACTGGTCGGACCAGCGCAAGGGAACCACATCCGTGAGGCGGCTGGAGCCGACGAAGGTGTTGAAGTCGGCGTTGTTGCCGTGCGAGAGGTGCACGGGAAGTTTTTCAAAGGCGTCGGACCAGTCGATCCAGTCGAACTGCGCGCTGAGGATCAGGCGGGGGGTGATACTCCAGGCCAGCCCGGCGCTGAGCTGCTGGGGGAAGATGTTCGTGACCTCCGCGTCGTAGGCAAAATCGGGCCGCGCCGCGCTGCGGCCGATGTTGACCAACTGCGAGCGGGCGTTGCCGGTGGCGCGGCCATTGGTCTCGATGCGTGAGCGGCTGGTGTAGGAAACGCTGAACGTGAGCGGATCGATGGGCTGCCAACGCAGACCGCCCTGGCCGTTCCAGCCGAAGCCGTCGGTTTCCAAGTCGAGCAGGGTCTTGACGGCACGGAGCGCAGGTTGGGACTGGAAAACGTAGGGGGCGCGCAGGATGTTCTGATTGTAGAGCAGGCCGACGTTCGCGCCGACCGACAGCGTGCGGTGGAGCTGAAAGCTCGCGCCGAGGGCGGTGCGCAGGAGGACGATCTCGGAGTCCTCCGGGCGGACGCCGTAGCTCGTCTGGCCGTCCGCGCCACCGGGGGCGTCGCGGTAACGCCAGTCAACGCGCGCGGCGATGTCGGGGTTGACGCCCAGCGCCAGGTGGACCGGACCGAGCGGGAGGCTAATCGCAGCCTGGCCGATGACCCCTGCGTCGGTCATGAAAGAATCGTCGTTGGCGCGGTTATGAAATCGGCCTTGGACGACCCCGGCCTGGACGCCGAGCTGCGCGGTGAGGTGGTCAATCTGGCCGAGGGCGGCGGGGTTGTCGAAGAGAGCATCGAGCGGGTCGGCGGCGACAGCGGTACCTGTGCCCGCCATGCCCATGGCACGGGCGCCCGCGCCGTCCTGATACAACCCGGCGGCAGGAGCGTGGCGGAGAAACAAAAATGAGAAGGCAAACGTCGCAAGGATCGTCGCTAAATGTTCGCGCCCAAGGGTTTTCATGGGGAATATTCCCCAAGCGACGCCCGGGAAAGACCGCAGGCATTTCTGGCGGGGAGAAGACGACGGGAAAATCGGCATCGTGAAAGAGTTGATTAAAGTCTGGAATGGAACGAGTTGCAACTCTGTTGAGTCGGGCGACCCGTCTGCGGGCACTCCTTTCCATTGCAGCATTCGTACCAAGGCCCGGCGAAAGGGAACCCTTTCGAGGGCGGGCGATCAACGGATGGCCTCGCGCGCCGTGGCCAGGAACCGCTCCAGGGCCGGGGAGCGGTTGTCCTTGCGCCAAGCGGCGCAAAGTTGGTATTCGGGAGTCGATTTATCCAGCGGAACAAAGCGGACCAGGGGCATCGCCAGCCGCCCGATCTGTGCCGGGAAGAGGGCCACGCCGAAGCCTGCCGCGACGTAGTTGAGCGCGGAGGGCGAGCGGTCGGTTTCCAGCGCGATCTCCGGCTCGAACCCGGCGCGCTGGCAGAGCGCGAGCAGCCAGGGGCTAAAGGTCGGGGCGTCTTGGCGGGCGGTGAAGATGAATTTTTCGCGGGCGAGTTCACTCAGCGCGAGCACGCGCCGAGTGGCGAGAGGATGGTCGAGCGGGAGCGCGACGACGAGGCGTTCCCGGCTCATGACGGCGACTTCCAACTCATCGTGGGGTTGGGGCAGACCCAGGCCGATGATGCCGAGGTCGAGACGGCGGTCCACCAGTTCCTCGATCTGGCGGGTGGGGGTGAGTTCGGTGAGGTTGATTTCCACGTCGGCGTAGCGTTTGCGGAAGGAGCGCAGGACGGTGGGCAACCACTCGTAGGAAAGCTGCGCGATGAAGCCGATGGCGAGGCGGCCCGTCTCGCCCCGGGCAGCGCGACCGGCGGCGCGGGCGGCCTCGTCGGCGGCGCGCAGCAGGCGGCGGGCGTGGTCGAGGAAGACCTTGCCCGCGGCGGTGAGGGCGACGTGGTGGCGGTCGCGGTCAAGCAGTGTCGCGCCGAGTTCTTCTTCGAGTTGTTGAATCTGCACGCTGAGCGCGGGCTGGGAAACGTGCAGGCGTTCGGCGGCGCGGCGGAAACTGAGTTCCTCGGCGGCGGCGACAAAATAACGGGCGTGGCGGAGTTCCATGACAGAGGAGAGATTGAACAATTGATGATCGCATTTGATTATCACGAAGACAAATACAAAGTCTTTCCGTTTTCACGGGAATAACGGAGATTGTTCCATCCAACCAAGGATCTTATGACATCACTCGACTCTTACGCGCTTGCCACCCCCTCGCCGAAGCGCGCCCATTCCAACACCATTTACCGCGACACCCCGCTGGCCGTCCGTACCCCCGGCACGGTGGTCCGCCTGCGACGTTCCAGTTTGCACGTGCTGGTCCAACAGGACGAGCGCGCCAGCGACGGGATTCTCATCGGCCTGGCGGCCCTGACGCTGCCCGCCGTGGTCTACAGCTTCACGCAATTGTGGAGCCTCATGGCCGGTGGTTCGCTGCAACACGCGATCCGGGCGTTTCTGCCCTGAAAAATCCGGCGGCGTCCGGCGACGCGTGCCGCAGCGCAGATCGTAGAAAGACGAGCAGAAACGCTCGTCTTTTTTTGGTCAGGCGCTCCCGAAGGTTGACACATCCGCCGAAAGAGGTCCCAACGGTTCAGTGGCCAGCGCACCAACCGCCAGGCAAATCCTCATGATCATCAACGAACACAAACTGGCCCGGTTCTTCGGGGGTTCCGCATCGGCCTCGGCCTGACCGAACTCTTTGCCGCCGACCAGCTCGGCGAATTTCTCGGCACCAAACGCAAAGGCATCCTGCGCGGCTTCGGTGCGCGGGAAATCATGGCGGGCGTGGGCATCCTCGCCAACCCG
Source organism: uncultured Chthoniobacterales bacterium (assembly GCA_964236475.1). Taxonomy (GTDB): domain Bacteria; phylum Verrucomicrobiota; class Verrucomicrobiia; order Chthoniobacterales; family SZAS-18; genus CAHJWO01. The sequence continues at coordinate 14,959 of CAXSED010000071.1, read as the reverse complement.
CGGCCTGCCCCGTGGCTGTGGGCACGCGTCGCAGGCGACGCGATGGACCTCGCCGCGCTCGGCGCGCTGTGCACGTCGGACAATCCGCAACGCGACAACGTGCTGATCTCCATCGGCACGGTCGCCGGGGTGACGGCGCTGGACATCTACGTGGCCGAGCAGTTGAGCTGAGGGCACCGGGCGCCGGGCCACGGCGGCGCACCCCATTTTTCCAGCGCGACGAGGCGCGGCGGGTTGTGTATGGTCGGCAGGATGAAGACCAAACCGGCCATCGTCTGGGTGGTTGCCGTGCTCGGCGGTTTGCTGGGCGGCGGGTGCCACCGGCATGGCGCGCTGACCCGCGTGGAAGAAGGAAACCGCGACGGCGTGCTGCACCTGGGCAACTACGGCGAACCGCGCGTGCTCGATCCCGCGCTGGCCGAGGGGATCCCGGAGAGCAACATCCTCTACGGGATCTACGAAGGGCTGGTGCGCGCCGACGGGGCGGATCTCCACCCCACGCCCGGGGTGGCCGAGCGTTGGGACATCTCGCCCGACCAGATGACGTACACCTTCCACCTGCGGCCCGACGCGCAGTGGAGCAACGGCGCGCCGCTGACCGCGCAGGATTTCGTGGGGAGTTTCCGCCGCGCGCTCTCGCCTAAGCTGGCAGGGCTGCTGTCCTACTACCTCTGGCCGCTCAAGAACGCCGAGGCGTACAACAAAGGCCAGCTCGCGGATTTCGGGCAGGTCGGCGCGCACGCCTTGGACGACCGGACCCTGCGTCTCGATCTCGAACACCCCACGCCCTACCTGCTGCGGCTGTTGCTCCAGCGGTATTATTTCCCGGTCTACCTGCCCGGCGTCGAAAAGACCGGCAGAGTGGATGACCTCGGCAACCAGCATTGGACGCTGCCGGAGAATTTCGTCGGGAACGGGCCTTACGTGCTGAGCGAATGGCAGGTCAACCAGCGGATCGTCGCGCGCAAGAACCCGCACTACTGGAACCGGGACCACCTGCGCATCAACGAGGTGCGGTATTATCCCATCCAGGACGCCAGCGTGGAAGAAGCCGCCTTCCGCGCCGGGCTGATCCACAAGGTGAGCAGCGGAAACGTCCCCGCCGCCAAGCTCGACGTGTACCGACGCGAAAAATCGAGCCTGCTGCACATTGATCCTTACCTGGGTTCCTATTACTACATGCTCAACACGACGAAGCCGCCACTCGACGACGTGCGCGTGCGGCGGGCGCTGGCGATGAGCATCGACCGGGAAAGCCTGGTCAAGAACGTGACGCGCGGCGGGCAACTGGCGGCGTTCAATTATACGCCCCCTGGCACCAGCGATTACCTGTGCCGCACGCACGTCCCGCATGATCCGGCGGGCGCCAGAAAGTTGCTCGCCGACGCGGGGCATCCCGGCGGGGCGGGGCTGCCGCCCATCGACATTCTCTTCAACACGAATGAACTCCACCGGGAACTCGCCGAGGCCGTGCAAGCCATGTGGAAAAAGGAACTCGGGCTGGACGTGCGCCTGAACAACCAGGAATGGAAGGTCTATCTGGCCAGCCGCGCGCAGATGGATTACACGATCTGCCGGGCGGGCTGGATCGGCTCGCTCGACCCGAGTTTTTTCCTGGAGAATTTCCTGACCAAAGGGGCGAACAACCTGACCGGGTTCGCCAGCCCGGAGTACGACCGGTTCGTGCACGAAGCGCAGGTGACGCTGGACCCGAAGGCGCGGGACGAGGCGTTCCAGCAGGCGGAAGCGATCCTGTTGGAAGCCGCGCCCATCGTGCCGGTTTATTTTTACACCAATATCTATTTGCTCAGCCCGAGCGTGCACGGCTGGCACAGCAACCCGGTGGATTATCATCCGCTGGAGGAATTATCGTTACAGCCGTGAGGAACCAGTTTGGGCGATGATTGCTTCTCCTCTTTCTGTCATCCTGAGCGAAGTCGAAGGATGACCGAGTCTTTTGGAGATGACCAATGGTGATAATCGCATTCCGAGGATGCCGCTCGCTTTCAGTTTCGCGTTGGATAGTTTCTCCGTCATGAAAGCCCTGATTTTCGGCATCTCCGGCCAGGACGGCGCGCTGCTCGCTCGTCATTTGCTGAACCGTGGGTATGAGGTCGTCGGCACGTCGCGCGACGCCCAGGTTTCGGGCTTCGGGAACCTGGCAAAGCTGGGCGTGCGGGAGCGCGTCAAGATAGCATCGGCCACCATCAGCGATTTTCGCAGCGTGCTGCAACTCCTCGCCCGCGTGGAACCCGATGAGATTTACAACCTCGCCGGACAGACCAGCGTGGGGCTGTCGTTCGAGTTGCCCGTCGAGACGCTGGAATCCATCGCCGTCGGCACGCTGAACATTCTGGAGGCATTGCGGTTTCTGGGCAAACCGGCGAAGTTTTACAACGCGGCGTCGAGCGAATGTTTCGGCGAAAGCGGCGCGCAGCCTGCCGACGAGGAAACGCCATTTCGCCCACGCTCCCCATACGCGGTGGCCAAGGCGACGGCGTTCTGGGAGGTGGCGAACTATCGGGAGGCCTATGGGCTGTTCGCGTGTTCAGGGATTTTGTTCAACCACGAGTCGGCGCTGCGGCCCGAGCGGTTCGTGACGCAGAAGATCGTGGCCGGGGCGTGCCGGATCGCCGCCGAGGGCGGCAAGGGGACGCTGCACCTGGGCAACCTGAGCGTGGAGCGCGACTGGGGCTGGGCGGAGGAATACGTGGACGCGATGTGGCGGATGTTGCAGCAGCCGGTGGCGGAGGATTACGTGATCGCCACAGGCGAGAGCCGACCGCTGGCGGATTTCGTGGCGCAGGCGTTCGCGTGCGTCGGGCTGGACTGGACCGAGCACGTCGTCAGCGACAAGGCGCTGTTGCGTCCGACGGATTTGCAGAAAGGTTGGGGGAACCCGGCCAAGGCGAAGCGGAACCTGGGCTGGGAGGCGACGACCCGGATGGAGGAAGTGGTGCGGCGGATGGTCGCGGCGCGCACGGGAGAGATGGCACCGTGACCGAGTTTCAAGAGACGACACTAATCATCTGCGCGGGCTGCGCCGCGGTGACCGTGGTGGTGCATTTGCTCGTCAAAAGCCGGGCAGTAGCGGCGCTGGTGGCGCTGGCGATCTGCCTCGGCGGCGTGGCGTTCTCGGGCTGGCTGGAGCAGGCGGAATCGGCGCTGTGGCCCATCGGGACGATCATCGCGGGGGGACTCGCCGCCGGGGTCACGCTGGCGGTCAGCGCCGTTTGCATCTTCGTGCGGCACGTGCGGGCAGCGGGGCGGCCCAATCCATGACAGCCACCGGCGAATGATCCGTCAACCGGAGATGACGGCAAGGGCCTGTAGGTATTTCTCGCTCGTGCGGGTGATGATCTCCGGCGGGAGCGTGGGCGCGGGCGGGGTCTTGTCCCAGGCGAGCGTTTCGAGGTAATCGCGGACGAATTGTTTGTCGTAGCTCGGCGGGCTGATGCCCGGCTGGTATTCGTTCGCGGGCCAGAACCGGGAAGAATCGGGCGTCAGGCATTCGTCGATGAGCAGGAGCTCCCCGGTGGTTTCGTCGTGGCCGAACTCGAATTTCGTGTCCGCGATGATGATCCCACGTTCGGCGGCGTGGGCTGCGCCTTGCGAGTAAATCGCCAGGCTGGCAGCGCGCAGGGTTTCGGCCAAGGCGGGGTCGCCGAGGACTTCCACGAAACGCTCGTAGGGAATGTTTTCATCGTGGCCGGTGTCGGCCTTGGTGGCCGGGGTGAAGATCGGCGTGGGCAGGGCATCGGCCAGACGGAGACCGGCGGGGAGAGGGTGGCCGCAGACGCTGCCCGTCGTTTGGTATTCCTTCCAGCCTGAGCCCGCCAGATAACCGCGCACGATACATTCCACCGGCAGCGGCAGTGCGCGCCGTACGAGGGTCGAACGGCCCGCGAGTTGCGCCTCGAAGGGTTGCAGGCGAGCGGGGAAGTCGGCGAAATCGGCGGTGACGAGGTGGTCGGCGACGGGGCTGCCGTGCGCGCGCAGGTGGCGGAACCAGAAGGCGGAGAGTTGCGTGAGGACGCGGCCTTTGTGCGGGATCGGGTCGGGCAGGATGCAGTCGAAGGCGGAAAGGCGGTCGGTGGCGACGAGCAGAAACCCGTCCGCGCCGAGATCGAAGACCTCGCGCACCTTGCCGGAACGCAGCTTCGGGATGCCGGGCAAATCGAGGGTGGAAACTTCCATGGTGAGGCGGAGTGTGGCGCGGGGTGGGGGCAGCGGAAAGGTTAAAGGTTCCGCCGCCGAGAGGGTCAGACGCCCTTGTGGAGCCGTTCGAGTTCCTCCCAGCGGGCGTAGAGGCGGGCGACCTCCTTGCGGGCGGCGTCGAGTTCCGCTTCCATGATTTGCAGGCGGTCGCGGTGGGTCTGGTAGAAGGTCGGATCGGCGAAAAGCGTTTCCAGCCGGGCGACGTTTTCCTCGGCGGTTTGGATGCGCGCCTCGGAGGTTTCGAGTTCCTGGGTCTCTTTGTAGGTGAGCTTGCGCGCGGTGGCAGCAGCGGACTTGGCGTTGGCGGCGGGTTTTTGGCTGGCGACTTGCGCTTGCCAACGCGCGGCCTCGGCGGCGTGGGCGGCACGCTTGGCGAGGTAATCGTCGTAGTTGCCCACGTCGCTGTAGAGCTGGCCGTTGCCCTCGAAGGCGAGGATCGACGTGCAGACGCGGTTGAGGAAATATCGGTCGTGGCTGACGGCGACCACCACGCCGCCGAACGCAACGAGGGCTTCTTCCAACACGCGCAACGTGGCGAGGTCCAGGTCGTTGGTCGGTTCGTCCAAGACGATGACGTTGCCGCCGCGCTTGAGGATTTTCGCCAGGATGACGCGGCTGCGCTCGCCGCCCGAGAGCAGGCGGATTTTCGAGTTCACCTGTTCGCCCGAAAACAAGAAACGGGTCAGGTAGCCACGGATGGACACCTGCTCGGCCCCGAGCTGCACCCACTCGCTGCCCTCGCCGACCTCCTCGAAAACGGTCTTTTCCTCGTCGAGCAGCAACCGGCCCTGATCGACGTAGTTGATGATCGTGCGCGTGCCGAGGATCGACTCGCCGCGCGTCGGCGGCAGCAGGCCGAGCATGATGCGCAGGAGGGTTGTCTTGCCGAGGCCGTTGCGCCCGACGATGCCCAAACGCTGCCCGGCTTCCAGTTTCAGGTTGACCCCGTTGAAGAGGGTCCGCCCACCGAGGTCCATGCCGACCTCCTTCAATTCGATGATCCGGTTCGCCATCTTCGGCGCGGGCGGGATGATGAGGTCCATGTCCAACTCCTGCTCGGGGGCGGACTGACCGGCGAGTTCGTGGTAGCGGTCCACGCGGTCGCGCGATTTGGTCGTGCGGGCGGGCGCGCCGCGGCGGACCCATTCGAGTTCGCGCTTGAGGAACTTCTGACGGCCCGCTTCCTGGGCTTCGTCGTTGGCCTGGCGCAGGGCTTTGCGTTCGAGAAAGGCCGTGTAGTTGCCCTGGTGCGAGAAGAACGTGCCGTTGGCAAGTTCGACGATGCGGTTGGCCACGCGGTCGAGAAAATAGCGGTCGTGCGTGACGAACAGGCAGGTGCCGGGGTAGAGCTTGAGGAAGTCTTCCAGCCACTCGATGGACTGCACGTCGAGATGGTTGGTCGGCTCGTCGAGGATGAGCAAATCCGGCTTGGCAAGCAGCGCGCGGCACAAGGCGACGCGGCGTTTTTCCCCGCCCGAGAGGTCGCCCGCCAGACGGTCGGCGGCGGGGGCGCTCAGGTGGTTGATGAGCACGGCGGTGCGGTGCTCCACGTCCCAGCCGTCGAGGTGGTTGATGTGGTCGAGGAGTTCGCCGGAGCGGTCGCTCTCGGGCGGCTCGATTTCGTACTCGGCGATGAGGTCGAGCACAGCCTGCGCGCCGGTGAGGATGTTGGCCTCGACCGTTTTGGCGTCGTCGAGCTGAAAGTCCTGCGGCAGGTAGCCGACGATGAGTTCACGGCGGCGGATGATCTGCCCGGCGTCGGGGGCCAGAACCCCGGCCATCATGCGCAGGAAGGTGCTTTTGCCGGTGCCGTTGCGCCCGACCAGGCCGATGCGGTCGCCCTCGTTGATGGCCAGCGTAGCGTGCGAGAGAATCGTCTGCACGCCGTACTTCATTTCGAGGTCGTTGGCGCTGATGACGGAATTAGGAGGAGAGGCGGCGGCCATGAGCAGAAGGCGGAAGAAGAGGCGAAAAGGACCGGGAAGATACCGCATCCGCAGGCTTTTGCCTTTCTCCTTTTGCGATTCTCCGGCATCTTGCGAAATATGCGCCGCCTCCCCCCGGTTTTATTGATCCTCTGCGCCCTCTGCCTGCTGCCTGCCGCCTCGTGTCTTTCGCAGACCGTCGTCGTCGAAAAACCGGAGTTTCGCGCGCTCGTGGCGGAGGACGCCGCCGTCGAAAAGGTGGTCGGAGGGTTCGGTTTTCTGGAAGGACCCGCGTGGAACCCGGTGGATAAGTTTCTCGTGTTCAGCGACATCCCGCGCGATTGCATCTACCGGCTCGACCCCGTGGCGAAGACCGCCGTGGATTTCCGGCGTCCGAGCGGCTCGTCCAACGGCAACCTCTACGACGCCAAGGGCGAGTTTTTCTCCTGCCAACAAGACCCGCCGCACCGGGTCAGCATCACCCGCCTGGACGGAACCACGGAACTGCTGCCCGACCAATGGGAAGGCAAGGCACTCTCGTCGCCGAACGACGTGGCGGTGAAAAGCGACGGGACGGTGTGGTTCACCGACCCGGTTTACGGCCTGGGCAAGCGCAAGAAAGAGCAGGCGACGAACAACGTCTATTTCTACGACCCGGAGACGAAAGAAATGCGGACGGTGGCGACGGATTTCGACGGGCCGAACGGCCTGTGCTTTTCGCCGGACGAGCGGAAGCTCTACATCTCGGACACCGGCAAGGGACGCCACGTGCGCGTGTTCGACGTGAGCGCGGACAACCGGCTCAGCGGCGGGGCGGTGTTCTGCGCCACCGACAAGGGCGTGCCGGACGGCATCCGCTGCGACGCGGCGGGCAACCTGTGGTCGAGCGCGGGCGACGGCGTGCAGGTGTTCAACCCGGCGGGCGAACGGCTGGGGCGCATCCTGGTGCCGGAAAGCCCGGCAAATTTGTGCTTCGGCGGGGTGGACGCCCAGGGACGGACCGATTTATACATCACCGCGCGCACGTCGCTCTACCACGTGAAGGTGAGCGCGGCGGGAGCAGCGGCGCGGTAAGAGGATCGGCGGGGAAATGATTTTATGAAGATTCACGGTATCGAGGGGATGAGTCCCGAAACGTTGCAGCACGAGATCGCGCAGGGCGGGCAGTTCGTCTTATACAAGTATTGCTTTTCGCTGCTGGTAATCACGTTCCGGCGGCCCACGGACGTTTATTTCGTCAAGGCGGGCGAGAGCCGAGTGCGCAAGGGGCTGCCGTGGACGCTGTTGACGCTGTTCGCGGGCTGGTGGGGAATCCCGTGGGGGCCGATCTACAGCATCCAGTGTTTGTACGGCAACTTGCAAGGCGGCCAGGACGTGACCGCACAGGTACAGAGCAGCCTGCGGCGGTAAAAGCCGCTGTCAGCGGCAGGGCGTTTAGTGACCCGCCGCCGCCATGGCGTCGTTGAAACCCTGGAAGGTCTGCTCGTATTTTTTCCGGCCACCGTCGGTAGCGTTGCGCAATGGAAGCACCTTCCCCACGCAGATTTCCGTCTCGTCGGGCTGCGTTTTGAGGATCTCCATGACTTCCGCGATGAACTCGTTCAGCGGCATCGCCCGGGGGTCGTTAGCCTGCTTGTCCCCGCCCAGCATGGTCTGGACGTAGGGCGGGATAATCTCCAGCACTTCGACCGCCGTGCCCTTGAGCTGGTAACGCATCGACTCGGTGTAGGAATGGAGCGCCGCCTTGGTCGCGCAGTAGGTAGGTGCCGAAGCCAGCGGCACGAACGCCAGCCCGCTGGAAACGGTCATCAGCGTGGCGGCGGGCTGTTTTTGCAGCAGTGGCAACAGCGCGGCGGTCAGGCGGATCGGGCCGAGCAGGTTGGTCGTGATCGTCGTTTCCGCGTCGGCGAGATCGTCCGGCTGCGCCAATACGTTTTCGCGCCGCATGACGCCCGCGTTGTGGACGACCACGTTGAGCGCCGGGTGGTCGCCGGACAGCTTCTCCGCGAAGGCGCGGATGCTGGCGGCGTCGGTCATATCGACGGTCAGGGACTTCATGCCGGGGTTGGCGGCGGTGGTTTCGTCGAGCGTCTTTTGGGTACGCCCGGAGATAACGACCTGATTGCCGAGGGCGTGAAAGGCTTCCGCGAGACCGCGCCCGATGCCGGAGCCGCCGCCGGTGATAAGAATCGTGTTACCAGTGGTTTTCATAGATGGAGTAGAGTGAGAGTTGGCCGCAATATCGTTTTAACGACGGTAGAATACCGTCCGATAATTACAAGTGACATTTTTTGTTTTATGTCACGAAGCGGCAAAACGATCCAGCGGATGCCGACTGGACGGTGCGGCGGGGAACAACCCTCGACTAGCCCCGCACGCTGGCGGCGGGGATCTGTTTGAGCGCGCTTTGCAACTGCCCGGCGTTCTCCATCCCGAGCGTGAAGCAATCCACGCAATCCTGCGCAAGGTTCCACTGGAACGCCTCGTCCGCGTGGTCGGCCAACTGGCCCGCGCCGAGCACCTTCATGCCGATGATGCCCTTGCCTTTGGCCTTCATGTCGCGCAACACCGCCAACACCTGCGGCGTGGGGGCGTCCATCACGGCCCCCGCCGGGTTGATCCGCGCGAGGTCCACCTGCACCCAGTCGCTCGCCGCCGCCGTCTGGAGCGCGCCGAACGAATGGCAGCTCACGCCGTGCGTGCGGATGATCCCCTTTTCCCGCGCCTCGCTGATGACATCCATCGCGCCCGCATGGGTGACGTTCCAGTTGGGATCGGTCATGCAATGCAGCAGCATGATGTCGATGTAATCCGTGCCGAGTTCGCGCCGGTAGCGGTCGAGGTCCGCGCGCATCTGGTCGGCGGTGACGGCATGGGTCTTGGACAGGATCGTGACCTTGTCGCGCGGGATGCTCTTGAGGGCCTCGCGGCAATGCGGGTGGCTGCCGTACTGGTCGGCGGTGTCCCAGAAGGTAATGCCGTTGTCGTAGCCGAGCCGCAGCAGGTTGGCCAGGCCGACGAGTCCGAGCTGACGCGTCTGGGCGGACGTACCGCCGCTGCCGTTCGTGCCGGTGCCCATCGCCATGCGGGTGACCGGCACGCCCATGGGTCCGAGCTTGAGAGGGTCGCTGGGCTGCTTGGCCGTCGCGGCGGCAAACAGGTGGTGCGGGAACGAGGTCAGGCCCGCCGCACCGATGGCGGCGGCGGTTCGGCGGAGGAATTCGCGGCGGTGCATCTTGTTTGTGAGGTTGCCCACGAGGGTACCGTAAAACAGCGTCGGTGAACAGAAAAATGTGCGTCTGAGATCGGTGGCCGCCGCGATTCATCTTCGTCCCGGGGTTCTTGAAATGGTTTCCACTATGAAGATGCTTTCTTTCCGCCGTCGTTCCCGCCGTCTGCCGCTCTCTTTGGTCGCTCTGCTCGCCGCGATCCAACCCTTGCACGCGCAGGTGGATCGAATCGTGGGCAAGCCGTTCGCCACGCGCTCGGCGGTGCTCGGTCGGCATGGGATGGTTTGCACCAGCGTCCCGGCGGCGAGTCAGGTGGGGCTGGACGTGCTCAAGCGTGGTGGCAATGCCGTGGACGCCGCCATCGCCGCCAACGCCACGCTCGGGCTGATGGAGCCGATTTCCAACGGGGTCGGCGGCGATTTGTTCGCCATTGTTTACAACGCGAAGGAGAACAAACTCTACGGGTTGAACGGCTCGGGGCGTTCGCCGATGGGACTGTCCTACGAGCAGATGCGCGAGGCCGTGGCCAAGCTCAACCGCAATTTCCTGCCGCCCACGGGAATGCTGCCCATCAACGTGCCGGGAGCCGTGGATGGCTGGGCGACGCTGCACGACAAGTTCAGCAAGCTGACCCTCGCGGATGATCTTTCCGGCGCGATCAAATATGCCGAGGATGGGTTCCCCGTGACGGAAACGATTGCCTACTACTGGGGACGCAATTTGACGGCGTTCAAGGGACTGCCCGGCGCATGGGCCGAGACGTACCATCTGCCCGGCACCGACCGCGCGCCCGCCGAGGGCGATGTGTTCCGTAATCCCGGGCTGGCGCACACGCTGCGGGTCATCGCCGAGCAGGGGCGCGACGGTTTCTACAATGGCGAAATCGCGGACAAGATCGACGCCTTCATGCAGGCCAACGGCGGCTTCCTGCGCAAGGCCGACTTCGAGAAACATCATTCCGAATGGGTGGAACCGGTTACCTCCAACTACCGGGGCTACGACGTGTACGAACTGCCGCCCAACAGCCAGGGCATCGCCACGCTGCAAATTCTCAACATCCTCGAAGGGTTCGATTTGAAGGGGATGGGGTTCCAGACGACGCAGACGTTCCACACGATGATCGAAGCGAAGAAACTGGCGTGGGCCGACCGCGCGAAGTTCTACGCCGACATGGATTTTGCGAAGGTTCCGCTGAAGTGGCTTATCTCCAAAGAATACGCCGCGCAACGCCGCAAGCTGATCGACCCGAACAAATCCGCGCCGTCGTATGATGCGGGCAACCCGAACCTGGAGCAGGGCGACACGATCTACATGTGCACCGCCGACGACGAGGGCAACATGGTGTCGCTCATCCAGAGCAATTATCGCGGCATGGGCAGCGGAATCAGCGTGCCCGGGTTGGGGTTCATGTTCCAGGACCGGGGGCAGCTTTTCACGTTGGAACCGGGGCATGCGAACGTCTACGCACCGGGCAAGCGGCCCTTTCAAACGATCATCCCGGGATTTGTCATGAGGGACAACAAACCGTGGCTGGCGTTCGGCGTGATGGGCGGCGGGATGCAGCCGCAGGGACAGGCGCAGGTGCTCAGCAACATGATCGACTTCGGCCTCGGCGTGCAGGAAGCGGGCGACGCGGCGCGCTGGCAGCACGAGGGCAACAACGACCCGACGGGTTCGACGTTGACCGAAGGCGGCGCGGCGGCGAATCCCAACACAACGGGGTTCGTCGATCTGGAGAGCGGTGTGCCGTATGAAGTGGCGCGCGGGTTACGGATGAAGGGGCACGACATCCGGTTTGATCTCGGCGGCTACGGCGGCTATCAGGCGATCCAGGTGCAAACGCACGACGGCCAGCGTGTCTATGCCGGGGCCAGCGAGAGCCGCAAGGACGGGCAGGCGGCAGGGTATTGAGCCAGGCCCACGGCTTCTATTCTGTCTTCAGGGCAGCGCCCCGGCCCGTCATCCAGGCCTGCTCCAGACTGGTGTAAAGCTGCTGGAGATTCTCCTTGCTCATGAGCCGGTATTCGACGGTGTGCGCATGCGTCGTGGTGGGATAATTTTTGATGACCTTTTCCCACACCTTGTCGTCGGCGCCCGCGTGGTCGGAGGTGAGGTCCTGCACGTGTTGCTGGAGTTGTTGCAAGCTGGCTCCGACCGTGCTGACGGTCATCGGTTCCAGAAAGTAGAACCGGCCCTCGACGCTGCTGCTGGTGGCAATGGTGACTTCCGTCACCCGCGCCGCGCCGTCCACGACGTACTCGTGCGTGCTGATGGACTGGATGTTGCGCAACGCGACGAGGTAGACGCCGCCGGGCAACTCGCAACGCCAGAAACTATTGGGCGTGGGCGTGGCCGACCCGGTGGGCGTGGCGGCGGCATCGGTGCCAGTCGCGTTGGCGCGGGGATTGGCGCGTTGCTGGGCACGGCTGGTCCCGGACAGAATGACGATGGCCACGAACGCCGCAGTGAGCACGGCAAGGCGGAAAGGGAGGGAGCGCATGGGTGCCAAAGGATGACACCGCTTGCCGCCGCGCGCAAAGCCCTAACGATTGGCGGGATTGATTCGACGCTGGCGCGGCGGCGACTTATGTTCGGGCTGTTTTCCCCCCTTGATGACGACCCCTCTTCCCCCTGCGAGCAAACGCCCTCCCGTCGTGGTGGGCATCGGTGAAATCCTCTGGGACCGCTTCCCCGGCGGCGACCGACTGGGCGGCGCACCGGCGAACTTTGCATATCACGCCGGGCAACTTGGCGCGGAGGCGCACGTCGTTTCGCGGGTGGGCGAGGACGAGGACGGCGCGACGATCCTGCGGCGGCTCAGCGGGCAGACGGATTACCTGCAACGCGATTTCGAGCACCCCACGGGGGTTGTCCACGTCACGGTCGAGGACGGCGAGCCGCAATATGACATCGTCGAACCGGCGGCGTGGGATTACCTCGCGTTCAACGATTTCCTGCGCCTGCTCGCCGAACGGGCGGACGCCGTGTGTTTCGGCACGCTGGCGCAACGCAACCCGCGTACCCGGGCGGCAATCCACGAGTTTGTGGCGGCGTGCCGACCGGAGGCCATCCGGCTTTTCGACATCAATCTGCGCGCGCCATTCTACACTCCGGACGTGATCGCGTTCGGCCTGGGGATCGCCAGCGTGCTCAAGCTCAACGAGGGCGAACTGGTCGAGATCAGCCAGATGCTGGGGTTCGGCAAGGAGGTGGAAGGCGGACGCGAATTGTTGCGGCGTTACCCGAATCTGGACCTGGTGGCGGTCACGCTCGGGGCGGACGGCAGCGAACTCTTCCGGCGCGGCGAATCGACCGTGCGCGCCACGCCGCCGGTCATCGAATTTTGCGACGCCGTGGGGGCGGGGGATTCATTCGCGGCGACGCTGGTGATGGGACTGCTGACGGGTCAGGGGCTGGCGACGATTGCAGACCGCGCCAACCGCATCGCGGCGTTCGTGGCCAGCCAGCCGGGCGCGACGCCGCTGTTGCCGGATTTGCTGCGGTCGTGAGGGGGTCAGACCTCCACCAACGCCGGGAACGCCGGGCAAAATTGCGAACTGCCGGGCAGGAGGCCGTCCGGTCCGTAGAAGGTCATCCGGCCATCTTCCGCGCACAGCCAGACTTCCCGCGCGCCTGCCTCGAAGTAGAGGGCGCGCTTTTCGTCCATTTCTTCCTGATCGTTGTACGGCGAGATCACTTCCACGCAGATTTCCGGCGCGAGAGTGTAGATCACCGGTTGGCGGCGTTCCGGGCTGGTCCACGCCACGTCAGGCACACGGACCCCGGCGGTGGTTTGAATCGCACATTCAACCACAACGAAACCCCCGGGGAGAAATTGTCGCAGCAGATAACCGATTTGGAATTGATATTCGCCGTGTCGGCTGCGGGCGGGACTCATGACGATTTGGCCCCGGCGGTTGGTTTCGATCTTGAACGGCAAATCGCGCAGAGTCGGATCATCGCAGATTTCCTCCCAGGTCATGCAGACGATCATGCAGCAGGACGAGAAACCCGTCAAACCAGATCGAACGGACGAGAGTTCCGAATTGCAGGATCATTCGGCTCCAGGTAATCCTGGCGCGATGCGCAATCTCCGGGGCGGTTTGTTGGCGTGGTTTCTCTTGAACGTGGTCGTGCAGACCCTTCCCGCCGCGCCGTCGGAGATCGTGGTGGCCATCCGTTACCTGCAACAAACCGGCGCCAGCCACGCGCACCTTTATCTCTACCGCGAGGACGGCACCCTGCTACGGCAACTCACCAAGGACGACAATGAACAGGTCCGCAACCCGGTCTTTGCCCCGGACGGCGAGACTATCGTTTTCACGCGCGTACTGCCCGGCAGCAGCAAACCATGGTGGAGCGTCGAACCGCATGGCGGCAATCTGCACCCGCTCGACACCGAGCCGGACTGGTACAAACAGGCCGCCGATTCGCCGTGTTTCGTTTATCCCAAGGACGCCGGCGAACCGACGCCGACGCCGACGGCCAAGCCGGACAGCGTCCGTCCGGTGTTTCCCATCAATGACGCCGTGGAAGCGGTGCTCACGCCGACTCCGACCGCCGACAAGGACAACCCCGACGAATGGTCAACCAGCCTGCGTGAACGCCAGACGGGCAAAGAAACGCCGTTGGGTAAGATGGCGGGCTGGTCACCCCGGCAACTGCTCGATCAGGAAGGCGGTGCGTCGAAACCCTCCCTGCTGGAAGGGGCTTTGCAGGTGACGTTCATCGCCACGAGCCTGGGTAGCACGGACGGCGCGACGGTCTATGCCATCGGGCCGGGCAAGCCGGGTTTCATGCGGTTGGCTCGCAACACGGCGATTCCCTACCCGTTGCGGGGCGAGGCGGCATTTTTGACGTTCGCCGAGGAACGCTACGTTCCCTTCGGCGACGGCTCGCACACGGCCAACTGCTCGTACACCGACCACTGGGACGCCCGCTTGAGACGGGTGCGCTACGCCCGCAAGGATGCCGCCGCCCTCTGCTACGGCGCGTCCATGTACAGGCCCGGCCAGACCCCGGCGGTCGTCACGACGCTCGTCGGAGATGCCGCTGGAGGCTAAACTTAATGTAGCAAATCCAGCAGACCCTTGGCCGTGTCGATCACGGTGCCAGCGCCCTGCCGGGCCTTGTCGATGATCTCCTGCTGCGTGGCAGCGAGCAGACGCGGGGTCAGGTCCTCGCTCGGGTGATTGACCGGACCGCTGAGATGCACCGTCGTCCAGAGGTAGCCGTCGCGCTCGGGCAGGTTGAACACCCGAGCGCCCACCACCGGCAGCCAGCGCACCGCCGACCGTGCCAGACCTACTTGCAGCGTGCCGTCGATCCGGTTGGCGCGCACCGTAAATCCTCCTTCCGTGCGGATGAGTCCCTCGCTTTCCACCAGCAGGTTGCTCACGGCCAGATTGCCCGCGTTCCAATCGAAATCGGCGCGGGCGTTTTGCAGTTCCGCCGAGTGGTAGCGTTCGGACGCGGTGAACCGCGCGAGTTGGTCGAGCAGCGGCAGCGCGGTGAGCCGCCCGTCGCGCAGTTCGACGTGCCCCACGGCCCGCCCGCCGCCGGGTTGGTCGGCGGAATTGGTGACGT
>CAXSED010000070.1:0-22706 GCA_964236475.1 uncultured Chthoniobacterales bacterium | reverse complement strand
CCATTTCCGTGACCAGAGGGTCGATCTTCGAGAAGTCGATGAACGAGGCGACGACCGTCTGGAAGGCTTCCAGTTCGAGCAGGCCGTTTTCCAGTTCGGGAAAGTCGCGTTTGATGCCCCCAGCGAGCTGGTTGACCTTGGCGCTTTGCACAAAATACTTGTGCTCCAGCCGGTGCAGATCGCCCGGCGTGCCGGTGAACCGCGAGAAACGGCGGCGACGGAAAGTTCCCTGAATGTAGGGATCGACCGGCAGGTTGTCGAAGAACGGGTTGATGCTGTCCGTGTCGAGCGCGGAGAGCATCTGGAGCTTGTAGTCGAAGGGAGCGAGCTGGGGGGTGCTTGGCATGGACGAAACTACGTCCGGGGTGTCGGGCTTGCAAGCCGGGCGCAAATCCAGAGCCGTCCGCCCCGGCGCAGATTGGGAGAAGACGGATGGACCGCAAGCTCTCTTCTTGTGGGAAGCACCGCTTCCCGAACAAGTGCGTTCCCAGGTACAACCAGGGAACGAATAAGTTGCCTTTGAAGGAACTTTTGTGTTCCCTGCATTTCCAGCCGCTCCGTGCTGCTCACACCCTATTGCCAGCGATGAACACTTCCCCGCAACGGCCCGCCTCACCTGCTTCCTACCACGGGACGATCCCGCACCATTGCACCTTTCCGCCCGACGAGTGGCGCGTGCTGCACCGGCAGTGGTATCCCGTGGCCTTCAGCGATGAAGTGGCCGGTCAGCCGCTGGCGCGCACCCTTCTCGACGAGGAACTCATCATTTACCGGACCACCGCCGGTCAGGTCGTCGTGGCGCGCGACCTGTGCATCCATCGCGGGGTGCCGCTGCGGTTAGGCACCCAAGAGGGGGACGAATTGGTGTGCGCTTACCACGGCTTTCGCTACGGCGCGGACGGGCGTTGCGTGCGTGTGCCCGCCCAGCCCGAACTGCCCATCCCCGCACGGCTTTGCCTGACGACTTTCGCCTCCGTCGAACGCTACGGCCTGATCTGGACCTGCCTCGCCGCCGAGCCTGCCGGGACGCTGCCCGACTGGCCGGAACTGGAAAACCCGTCGTACCGGATGCTCCACGATCCGCCGCCGGAATGGAACGCCACGGCGGGGCGGCAGATGGAAAACTTTCTCGACGTGGTGCATTTCGCGTGGATTCATGCGGGCACCTTCGGCAACCGCGACCGACCCGAGATCGCCTCCTACGAAGTGGAGCGGTTGCCCGGTGGTGGGTTACGCGCCGAGTACCCATATCTTGCGGCGAACCCGGCGCACTCGCCACTCTCGGGCGCGGACGTGACGGCGACGATCCTGCGGCGGATGCGCTACGACGTGAGTTTACCCTTCGCCTGCCGGCTTTCCATCGACTACGGCGAGGGACGGCGGCACTGCATCTTCGACATCGCCACGCCGGTGTCCGAACGGCGGGTGCGCATCTTTTTCTTCATCGCGCGCAACTTCGATCCCGACGTGCCCGCGCGCACGCTGCTCGACTGGGAAAACGCGGTGCTCGCCGAGGACCGGCCCATCGTGGAAGGCCAACGCCCGGAACACCTGCCGCTCGATCTGAGCGAGGAATTCCACATCCGGGGCGACCGGCTTTCCACCGCGTACCGTGGAGCGTTGCGCGGGCTGGGTCTCGGTGCGCGTTACGCCTGATCTATTCCCATGAACGTCTCGCCTTCCACGCCACGTCACCCTGGTGTGTTCCGATTGCCCTTCCTGACGCGGGGTGATCTCGACGGGTTCTTCGCCCTGGCGTTGGACAACCTCGTCAACCTGCTGCTCATCGGCGGGTTTTGCCTGGGACTACTCGGGTTCACGCCCGCGCTTTTCTACGGACGGATTTTGCCTGCCACGGCGGTTTCGCTCATCATCGGCAACGGCTTTTACGCCTGGCAGGCCCGCGCCCTGGCACGGCGAGAAAACCGGGCGGACGTGTGCGCGCTGCCCTACGGCATCAGCCTGTTCACGGTGTTCGCATTCTCGCTCTTCGTGATGCTGCCCGCCCAACGCGCCGCGCTGGCGGCGGGCATGGCGAAACCCGACGCGGACCTCGTCGCGTGGCGCGCCGGGATCGCGGCCTGCCTGGGGGCCGGACTGGTCGAGGCCGTCGGCGGCATCTGGGCCGACCGGCTGCGCGCCTGGATTCCACGTGCCGCCCTGCTCGCCACCCCGGCGATGGTGGGCTTGTTGATGATCTCCGGGTTGTTCTTCTTTCGTTGCGTGGAATATCCGCTCATCGGTTTCACCACCCTGGGGCTGGTGTTCGCTTTGTACTACGGACGCATGACCCTGCGCGGCGGGGTGCCCACCTCGCTGGTCGCGGTGGTGCTCGGCACGATCCTGGCGTGGTTGTTTCACCGCTCGGGGCCGGACGCCCTGGTGCCGGTCGGCCAACCGGCGTTCGACCAGATCGGCCTGCGGCTGCCCGTCCCGGTGGTGGGCGACCTCTGGCACGCGCTGCCTTATCTCTATCCGTACCTGCCGGTGATCCTGCCGCTGGGACTGCTGAACCTGGTGAGTTCGCTTCAGGCGTTGGAATCGGCGGCGGCAGCGGGAGATAGCTATCCGGGCCGGTCGTCGCTGGTGGTCAACGGACTGGGCACGGTGGGGGCCGCGTTGTGCGGTTCACCGTTTGCCACCACGCTCTACTACGGGCATCCGGGCTGGAAGGCGCTCGGCGCGCGGGCAGGTTATTCCACGCTCAACGCCGTGTTCTTCACGGTCGTGCTGCTGAGCGGCACCCTGAGCTTGATGACCTACGCCGTGCCGGTGGAGGCAGGCATGGCTGTGCTGGTGTGGATTGGGGCGACGATCTTCATCCAGGCGTTTTCCGCCGTCCCAGCCGCGCACTACCCGGCGGTGGCCGTGGGGATGTTGCCGGTGGCGGGCGGGTTTACCGCGCTGGTCGCCCGGCACGCGCTCGTCGGCGCGGGCGTGACGTTCTCGCCGGAGCTACTCGGACACATCGAACGCAGCCGGAGCTTCTCGCTCAACGGAGCGTTCGCCACCGACGCGGGCTACATTCTGATGTCGGTCCTGTGGGCCAGCGCGACCGTGTTTCTGATCGAACGCCGGTTCGGACGCGCGGCGTTTTGCATGGTCCTGGCGGCACTCGCGTGCGCGGCGGGCCTCATGCATGGCTACGCGGTGACTCCGAGCGACGTGGTGGCCGTCGCGCGCCCGGCGTGGCGTTGGGTGATCGCCTACGTAGCGATGGCGACGATTTTCGTCGGCGTGCCGTTCGTCGCGCGACCGACCCCCGAAGGCGAAATTGCCACCGACGCGACCCCCTTGCCGCCCACGACAAAGTAGGCCATCCCCGGACGGCTTGGGCAGCGACAGCCTCCCCGCAAACAATCTTCACCGCCACCAGTCTATCATTCTCAGAAGTGGTGGTTTTTGCGAGCGCGGCAACCCCCATCGCTCGCGCCGTCGCGGGTCAACGGAAGGCCGGAAGGCCGAGCCAGAACGGGTTCGATACTCCCTGACGGTAGGCCTTGAGCGCGGTGGGTGAGGAGTTGACGCGCAAGTTGCTGTAGCTCTCGTCCTTGTTCTGCCAGCGTTCGTGCCAGAAAATGGCGGCTTTGACACGCGGGTACTTGCCGCCGTTCAGCCCGGCGAAGGCGTCGCGGATGAACCTCGCCTTGCTGCCGGGATCGTCGAACTCCCCCACCCCCCACTCGGCCAGCATCAGGGGCTTGGCGGGATCGACGGCGGCGAGGCGCTGGTAGGCGTCGTCCATGGCCTCGCTCCACTCGTCCCAACTGTCCTTGCCGGGCGTGATCTGACCGTAACAACTCATGCCGATCCAGTCCGCGTAATCGCTGCCGGGGTAATATTCCGCCATCGCGTTCCAAGGGCGGTCGGGGACCGAGGCGTAGTTGACGTGGAAGACCCACTGGACGTTGCGCGCCCCGGCGGCCCGCACGCGGTCCACGGCGTGACGATAGGCGCGTTTGTAGAGGTCCGGACCCGCGAAACTGCCGTCCGGGTTTTTCGTGTCCGCGCCGTTGGAGATCCCGCCCCACGGAAACCAGTCGGCATTGGGTTCGCAACCGAACGAAACCAGCACGGGCCGACCGAAATCACGCGCCGCCGCCCCCCAGGCGTCGAGGTAGGCGTCGCAATCCCCGGCCACGATGCGCCGGAGCTTCCAGGGGCCGGAATCGGCGTGCTTGCCCTGTTCGTAGGGCGGACCCCACGGCGACCAGTAAATCAGCGGCACCGCGCCGTGGTCGGTGATGAGCTTGACGTTCCCCGTCGGGAAGCCGCCCCGGCCCCAATAGCTTGAACTGGCGACGATGGCCTGGTGCTTGCCGGTCAGTTGCTCGAACGCCTGGATCGCCGCGAGGGTCACGGTGTCCTCGGTGTCGCCGAAGTCGATAAACGCGCCAGTGTACGCGCCGGTCGCCGGGACGGCCAGCGCGCCGTCGGCCCGGGCCGGGAGGGAGTAACCGAGAAGGATGGCCAGCAAGAGGAACGCGCTTTTCGCGCTTGCCGGGAGCCGGAGCCGCCGTGAAGGTCCCCGTTCGCCTTGAACACCGAACCCCGCGCGCTGATTCTGGATTTCGACGGTCTGATCGTGGACACCGAAATGCCGGGCTACCTGGCGTGGCAGGAAGTTTACGAGGCGGAAGGAGCGCATCTGGAAATCGCGGACTGGCTGAACGCGGTAGGCTATGTGAACGGGTTCGATCCGCGTGCTCATCTGACAACGCTCACGGGCCGGACGTTCGATTGGGTGGCGCGCGACGCGTGGATTTCGCAGCGGGCGCGGGAGTTGATCGCCGCGCAGCCGGTGTTGCCGGGAGTGCGGATGTTGATCGAGAACGGCCTGCGGATGGGGTACCGGCTGGGCGTGGCGAGCAATTCGACGGCGGACTGGGTCGTGCCGAATCTGGAGCGGCTGGGTTTGCGGGAGTTTTTCGAGACGGTATGCACGGTGGACATGGTGGCACGGCCCAAGCCGCAGCCGGACGTTTACCTGGCCGCGCTGGCGGCGTTGGGGGTTGCGACGGCGGCGGGCAGTTATGCCTTCGAGGATTCGCAGCCGGGCGTGCAGGCGGCGAAGGCGGCGGGGTTGCGCGTGATCGCGGTGCCCAACCCGCTGACCCGGCACCAGGACCTTTCGATGGCGGATGAGATTCGGGAAGAGGGGTTGGTAGGGTTCAAGTTAGAATCACTTGGCCTGCGTTGAGCAATTGTCAGGCAAATTTCCTGTGATGCCGCCACAAGTACCGATACATGTACTGACATGAACGCGATCTCGTTGGGCAGTTTCAGCAACCTGTTCGGCCCTGATATGATGATTATCGCCGGACTAGAATTCGTTGCCGTTATCGTCGTCATCTTTTTCGTCGTGCGCTTTTTTAACCGGCGGGGAACGTCCCAACAAACCGGAAACCCGCCGGAAGCCCGGCTTGGTAAGCTCGACGCGTTGCGGCGCAATGGCTTGGTGACCAACGAGGAATATGAGCAGCAACGCCGTCGCATCCTGACGGAACTCTGATCTTCAAGAAGCCGTCGCGCCGGTCTGGAACTTGTAGCCGAACTCGCGCGCCGTCAGGATGTACTCCGGCGCGTGCGGGTCCTTCTCGATCTTGCGGCGCAAGGTCGCCACGAACCGGTCGATGCTGCGCGGCGTCACGTTCACGTCGTAGCCCCAGACCCGGTTGAGGATTTCCTCGCGGCTGAGCGCGTGGCCCGCACGTTGGAGGAAGAGGTGCAAGAGGGCGAACTCCTTGGGGGAAAGTTCCACGGGCTTGCCCGCCTGGGTCAAGGTGCGAGCGCGCATGTCCAGTAAGTAGTCGCCGAAAGTCCAGCGTTCCGGCTCGCCCTGGCGGCGGCGGCGCAACAGGGCTTCCGCCCGGGCCAGCAATTCGCGCACGCTGAACGGTTTTTTGACGTAGTCGTCTGCGCCGAGTTCCAGCCCGAGCACCACGTCGGATTCCTCGGTCTTGGCGGTGAGCATGAGCACGGGAATTTCGATTCGCTCGCGGCGCAGGCGGCGGCAGATTTCGTAGCCGTTCATGCGCGGGAGCATCAGGTCGAGCACGACGAGGTCCGGCTTGGAATCAATCGCCAGGGCCAGCCCTTTTTCGCCGTCTGAGGCCAGCAGCACGTTGTAGCCCTGGAAAGAAAAATTGTCCTTCAGCCCGCGAGCGAGCGTCGGGTCGTCTTCGATGATGAGCACGGTTTCCATGGAAGAAAAGGATGAAGGATGAAGGATGAGGGCGGAAGGCGGAAGGCGGAAGGGCCGATGTCAGGATGCGATCACGAAGTTTTTTCTGCCTTCATCCTTCATCCTTCATCCTTTCCTCGACGGGCAGGCGGACGGTGAACGTGCTGCCCACCCCGGGGGTGCTCGCCACGGACACCGTGCCGCCGTGGGCTTTGACGACCGAGCGCACGATGCTCAGGCCCAGGCCGCAGCCCTCGTGCGTGCGCGACAACCGGCGGTCGGACTGATAGAATCGCTCGAAAATCCGGCCCTGCTCTTCGGGGTCGATCCCCTCGCCGTTGTCGCTCACCTCGAAAATCACCTTGCCGTTTTCCCCCCGGGCGCGCAGGACAATGCGCTTCTCGTCGCCGGAATATTTGAGCGCGTTGTCGAGCAGGTTGACCAGCACGGCGGCCAGCGCGTCGCGGTCCGCCCGGAAGGATGGCGCAGCGGGGTCTACCTCGACGCGGAAATCGCAGCCCGCCGCTTCCAGGCGGGGCCGGAGGCGTTCCCGGGCCAGCTCGACGATCTCCCCGGCGCGCACGGTTTCCAGCGTCAGACGCGGACGCCCGTCGCGGGGGCGTTCCAACCGGGAGAGCATCTGAAAGCCCTCGATCATGCGTTCGAGCCGGGTGTTCTCGTGGGCGATGAGTTGCAGGTATTCGTCGGCGGCAGCCTCGCCGCCCCGGTAGCGGCGTTGCAGGAGCGTTTCGATGAGCAGACGCGTGGAGGCCAGCGGTGTTTTCATCTCGTGCGAGACGACGGCCAGCGCGTCGTTGCTGAGTTCGTGCAGGGAGATGCGCCGGTTGAGCGCGCGGCCCGCCGCCACCGCCACGGCGAAGGTCACCGCGACCATGGCCACCACCGACCACCAGTAGAAGCGGATCTGTTCGAGCGCGATGCCGTCCACCAATTCAGAAGTCGCGCTGAAAAGCTGCACGCGCCACGCGGGCAGCGGCGGGCGCAGGAGCGTTTCGCCCAGAGGCCGGGGGTCGCCGCCAGCCGCCGCCGCGTCCGCCGGACCCACGAGCGACACGCTTTCGTCGTTTTCGTCGATCAGGCGCAACGCGGCCTGCGGACCGACCTCCCGCTGGTAAAACGCGCTGATCTGCTCCAGCAGATGTTGCCGGCTCTTGACGAGCAGCAGCGTCTGGCCGGTGCCGGGCTGGCCGGGGACGGCGGCGGCGGGGTGCAGACCGAAAAGCGGTTCGCGGGTCTCGCCGAGGAAACGCCAGCGGACGGGCGCGGTGGGACGGGGCAGCAGGGCGTAGCGGACCCCGGCGTCCACGATGCCGCGCGCCAGGGTGGCCGCGTTCGCCACGGCACGGTGATCGTCCGGCGGCGAAGGAGCAGGCGGTGCGGAAAGCTGTCCCTCGGGCGTGGCGACCAAGACGGTATCGACGGCATCAGGCGTCTCGCGCAGGGTGCGCCAGGGGTCGGCGGGGCTGAGGGCGTCTCCGGCAGGCAGTTGCTTGGCGGCGGCGGCGGCCAGGGCACCGCTCGCCGCGTCGAGAAATCGCTGGTAGATGGGCCGGGCGCGTTCGCGGGCTTCGAGCCGCTGGTTGTCGATGTCGTCACTGACGAAACGCACGACGAAGACCACCGGGATCAGCGGCAGCAGCGCGAGCACCAGGACCAGGACGCGAAGCTGCCGGGGCCTGACTTCGTAGGGACCACGGACGCGCATGGAGTTCGCTCGCGCGGGAAAGGCCGGAATTCAAGGAGCAACCGCCGGGTTAAGCAACCGCACGCCGGGGCCGAGCCAGGAAAGGTCGAGCAGGTTGGCCGGGCGACCGGGGACTTTGCTGGGGATGTAACGCGCGTTTTTAGAGCCCACGAGAGATTCGACCATGCCGCTGTTGTCGAGATGGATGACAATCGCCTTTCCTTCCCAGACTCCACCCCTTTTCGTCTTGTCGCTGCTATAAAAGAGAGATCCACTGGTGCCGTCGAGGACGAGCGGGGAGTTGGGATCGGATTTTTCCGTCAGGCCCGCGATGTAGGCATAGACGTTTTCGCCAGGTTCCAGCGTTCTGACCGGTTTACCGGTGTAAGGATTGTCGATGACATTGTCGGGCTGCCGGGTCTGGTAAGCGGAAAATTTGTTGCCGAAGATAGTTTCCGAGGTGGTGTAGGTCGGCAATAAGGGAGCAAAGGCGGCGTTGGAAGTGGTCGGCGCGGTGGTCATTTCAACCGGCACGCCTTGGCCGGGGTACTTGTCATCGTTGTCTCCGGCAAAGAGTTTGAGTGCCAGACCGATTTGCTTGGCTTGAGACAAAGCTTTGGTTTGCGGACCCCGAATATTTACCGAGTTGAACACCGGCAGGCAAACAGATGCCAGCACCAGCAGGACGAACGTCACCACACAACCCTCAAAAAGGTGAGGAACGTGCCGTCGCTTGGTTGGCTGGACAACGTTGTCGGAGGATGGGGGATGGCCATTGGCGGGTTCTGGATTCATGAGGGATGCCACATTGCAGCACAAGGATGTTACGGGTTTATGACCGGCACGTCCTTTTCTGTTGCGAATCGCCTCTTATCCACCGACAGCAAACCTCCTATGAAATACCAAGCGGCCATCTTCGACATCGACGGCACCCTGTTGGATTCCGTCGATCTGCACGCGGAGGCTTGGCGGCAGGTCTTTCTCAAGCACGAGCGCGACATTCCCTTCCAGAAAATCCGCGAGCAAATCGGCAAGGGCGGCGACCAACTGCTGCCCGTGTTCTTTTCCAAGGAGGAGTTGGAGGATTTCGGCGAAAAGATGAACACCGAACGCGGTAAACTCTTCAAAAAGGAGTTCATGCCGCAGGTGAAGCCGTTCCCGGGGGTGCGGACACTTTTTGAGCGGCTGCGGGGGGATGGGTTCAAAATTGCGCTGGCCAGTTCCGCCACGCGGAAGGAGGTGGAGCATTACGCCAAACTGCTCGAAATCGAAGACCTGATCGACGCAGGCACGTCCACCGACGACGCCGAAAAGTCGAAGCCGGAACCGGATATTTTCGAGGCGGCGGTCAAGAGGCTGAGCGGAGTGCCGACCGGGACGTGTCTGGCCATCGGTGACACCCCGTACGACGCCGAAGCGGCGGGCAAGGCTGGGATCCAGACGATTGGCGTGCTGTGCGGCGGGTTTCCGGAAGCGGATTTACGCCGGTCGGGTGCCGTGACCATTTTCCAAGACCCGGAAGATTTGTTGCGGCGGTACGAGGACTCGCCGTTTGCCAATCGCTAGCAGCCGCCGTTGACCCGCCCGCGCCGGAAGTCCTCCGCCGCCAGACCGCAGTGGATTGAGTGCGCGGCCTCGGCCCCTTGGGCTGCGGCGACGATGGCCAACTGCGTGCCGCCGCAGGCCGAGGCGTTCCCGGCGACGTAGAGACCCGGGATATTAGTCGCCTCGCAGACGCCGTTTTTGCGCACCGTGCCGTCTTCCTCGAACTTACAGCCCAAGGATTTTGGCAGGCCGGACTGCTGGTGCTGCGGCGAGGAGAAAAACAGGGCTTTGCGCGCCAAGGGGTCGCCGGTTTCAAAATACAGGCATTCCAACTGCCCGCCGTCCCCGGCCAGACGGGTGATTTTGCGGTCGATGATCTTGATCCCGCCGTGCTCCAGCCGGGCGAGCAGGGCGGAGGAAATTTCGTTCGAACCCTGGGTGCAGAGGATTACGTCGCGGCTCCAAGCCAGCATTTCAATGGCCAGTTCGGCTCCGTCGTCGTCCGTACCGTAGACGGCGAGCGGCTGGTCGCGCACCTCCCAGCCGTTGCAGATCGGGCAATGGAACACGCTGTTGCCGTAGAGCGGCATGATGCCCTCGATGGCGGGCACCTCGTCCACCAGCCCGGTTGCCAACAGCAAGCGGCGGCATTGGAAGGGCTGGGCTTCGCCGCGCATGACGACATGAAAACGCTCGCCGATCTTGGTGACCTCGGTGACCTCGCCGTCGAGGATTTTGACGCAGGCATACGCGCCGAGTTGTTCGCGCCCGAGCCGGAGCATTTCCTTGGGATGGGTGCCGTCGCGGGTGAAGAAGCCGCCGACGGCGTGCGAGGCCCAGTTGCGCGGTTTGCCGGAGTCGATGACGAGCACCTGACGGCGGCAGCGCGCCAGCACCAGCGCGGCGCTCAGACCAGACGGACCGCCGCCAACGATGATGACCTCGTGGAAATTTGCCGGGGTGTCCAAGCCGCCAAGGTCAAGGAGAACCCGACGAAAGTCGAGCCTAGAAGTCGTCGCTCTCGACCATGCGCTGGAACAGGCCCGGTTCGTTGCGAAGCTGCTCGAACGTGCCGTCCTGAATCACGCGGCCCTCGTCGAGCACGATGATGCGGTCGCAATCCTTCACCGTGGACAGGCGGTGCGCGATGAAGATCGCCGTCTTGCCGGGCAGGATGCGCGAGAACGCCTCCTGCACCATGCGCTCGCTGACGGTGTCCAACGCGCTGGTCGCCTCGTCGAACACGAAGTAGGCCGGTTCGTGCAGGAGCGAGCGGGCGATGGCCAGCCGTTGACGTTGTCCGCCGCTCAGGCGCGC
Organism: uncultured Chthoniobacterales bacterium; assembly: GCA_964236475.1. GTDB lineage: Bacteria > Verrucomicrobiota > Verrucomicrobiia > Chthoniobacterales > SZAS-18 > CAHJWO01. Next base: position 11,955 of record CAXSED010000070.1, on the reverse strand, counting down.
GCCACCCTCGCCGATGGTCGTATCCAGCCCCTCGGGAAGCTGCTCAATGAAGCCCCAGATGTTCGCCGTCTCGCAGGCCTCGCGGATCTGCTGCTCGGTGGCGTTGGGCTTCACGACGTGCAGGTTTTCGCGGATCGTGGTCGAGAAGAAATACGGGTCCTGCGGAACGACGCCGAACCGCTGGCGAAGCTCCGTGGTGCGGGCCTCGCGCAGGTCGATGTCGTCGAGCGACATGGAGCCTTCGTCCGGGTCGTAGAGGCGCAGGAACAGCTTGGCCAGCGTACTCTTACCGCTGCCGCTCGGGCCGACGAACGCCACGCTCTGGCCGTAGGGAATCGTCAGGTTGATATCCTTGAGGACCGGCTCGTCCTCGACGTAGCCGAAGGTCAGGTCCCTGGCGACGAGTGCGCCCTCCTTGGGCAGCGGGGCCGCGCGGCGCGGCTCGGGCGTGGTGCTGTCGGCGGTGAGCATGTCGTTGAGCCGGTTGGCGCTGGCCTGGGCACGGCCCTTGGCAACGGCGAGCTGAAACAGGAGTTGCACCGGCGTTTGGAGGACGCCGAAAGCAAAAATGTAGGTGTAGAATTGACCGGAAGTCAGGTGTCCGTTCATGTAACGGCCCGCCGCCACGACGCACACCAGGATGAAGCAGACGATGCCAACGGCTTCCTGGCGCATGTTGACCTGATGGGTCTTGAGGTCGCGGTCGTACACCTTCTGGCGCAGCACGTTGGCGGTCTGGTAAAAGGTGTCGCTCATCTGGTCTTCGATGGCGTACATCTTCACGTCGCGGTTGCCACGGAAGATGTCGGCCACGCGGCCAATGACCTTGCTTTCCGTGTCCTGGAAATCCTGCATCAGCGCGCGCAACGTGCTCTGGCCGCTGTTGCTGCTGATGACCGTCAAAATCACCGACACCATCAGGATGAGGGTCATGCCCACATCCCAGGACCCGAGCATCAGGAGCGAACTCAGGAACAAACAGAGCGCGTTGGGCACCTGCATCGCTATCGTGTTGTAGAACCCGCTGATTTCGGCCAGGGGGGACCCCATCACGTAGGTAAAAAGTTCGCCGCTGGAGTGCTTACCGTGGAAGCGCAGGCACAGGCCGTTGATGTGCCGGAAAAAGCGGGCCCGGAGTTCGAGCACGATGCTTTCGCGCACCCGGGTAAAGATTTTGTAGGAGCCGTACCAAGCGTACATCCGCATGACGATGGCCACGAACAAATACCCCGCCAGCAGGGCGCCCAGGCGGAGGTAGCGGCCGTTCATCGTCACATCCTTCGCGTTGAGGATGTTGTCGAAAAGATAGCGCGGGGCGATGGTCTGGAGCGCGATGGCGAAACCGGGCAGCGCGTTGAGGAACAGGCACAGGGCCAGTGCCCAGCGGTGCTCCCAGGCGTAGGGGCTAACCAGTTTCCAGAGGCTGGTGGACGGCGGCGCGGCCGGCGGCGTCTGCGCACCGGGGTGCGGCACGGCGACCGGCGGCGTGAGCACCAGCGGACGGGCGGGTGCAGCGGCAACGGCGTGCAGGTGGTCAGCGGTTTCGATGGCGGCGGAGGCTTGCATGGGAATACGTCAGCAGATGTGCAGACGCAGCGGGTAGCCCTGTCTATTCAAAATCTCTTCGAGCTTTTTCAAGCCAGCCGGGTGTTTGTTACAGACAGCTGTTTTCAGCAAGCAAAATCGTCGCGTTCCCCCAACGCGGTCCTGCCCGATTACTCTGGCGATTTTTTTTCGAACGGGTAAGCTGGCCTCACCCTCCATGAAAATCATTCTCATCCTGGCGGTGGTCGCGCTGCTGGTCGTCGCAGGCGTCTTTTACTTCGGTGCCGGCTCCGTCGATCTTGCTCCAGCGTCAAAGCCCGTGCCCGCCACGCCGCCCCCGCAGGATTTCCACGCGGTCACGGACGTGCTGGCGAAGGAGATGAGCAGCGTCCCTGCCACACTCGAAGCTCCCAGCGTCGAGCCGGCCAGCGCCTTCACGATCAAATCGCGTCTGACCGCCGCGCCCAATCCGCGCCCGGAGTACCAGGCGCTCGCGCATGCCTGCGAACTCATCATCTACGCCGACCAGGAACATTCCGTGCGCCAGAGTCGGGACCAGGCGGAGCAGGCCGCCGCCGCAGCCACGGCCCGCGTGCCCCTCCACAGCCGGGCACAGGCGGATTGGAGCCAGTACCGCCAGCAGACCGACGCGGAGGTCCGACGCCTGCTCGCGTCCCTGCCCAAAGTGAAATCCTAGCCGGGTCCGGGCCGCCTCCGGTCAGGCGGATGCGTTGGCCCCGGAACTGCTAACCAGAGAAGGTTCTATGCCGGCTCCGCTGCCACCCGACGAGGAAGACCGCTTGAAAGAGCTGTCTTGCTACGGCGTGCTGGACACCCCGCCGGAACCTTCGCTCGACCGCATTACCCACCTGACGGCCCGCATCTTCAAGGTCCCCATCGCACTCATTTCCCTGGTGGACCGCGAGCGCCAGTGGTACAAGACCCGCGTCGGACTCGACCTCATCCACAGCCCACGCGACGGGGCCATCTGCGCCTACGCGATCCTGGAAAACCGCACCCTCGTCGTCCCCGACGCCGCGCTCGACGAACGCTTCCGCCAACTCGCCCTGGTCTCCGGGCCGCCGCACGTGCGCTTCTACGCCGGCACGCCGCTGACCACGGCGCAGGGCTACCGCCTGGGCACGCTCTGTGTCATCGACCGCGTGCCACGCGACGACTTCGGGCCGAACGATGTGGCGATCTTGGAAGAGTTGGCCAAGCTCGTGATGGAGGAAATCGAGCAGCATCTGCACACGGAGCGCAGCCTGGCCGAACTCGAACTCCGCAAGCGCGCCGACCAGTCCATGCGCGCCACCCGCAACGAGTTGGAAACCCGCATCGCCCAGCGCACCACCGCGCTCGTCGAGGCCGAGGCGCGTTACCGGGGCATCTTCGAGAACGCCGTCGAGGGGATTTACCAGGCCCGGCCCGGCGGCGGGTTCTTGAGCGTCAACCCGGCGTTCGCGCACCTGCTCGGCTACGCGTCGCCGGAGTCGCTCGTCACCACCGTGCCGGACCTCGGGATGCTGTACGTCCGCCCCGGCGAGCGTGCCGAGTTCGAGCGGCGGCTGGACGCCGAGGGCATCATCACCAACCTGGAAAGCGAGGTTTACCGCTCCGACGGCGCGCGCATCTGGATTTCCGAGAACGCCCGCGCCGTCCGCGACAGCGAGGGTTTCCTGCTGCGCTACGAGGGCACAGTGGAGGACATTACCTCCCGCCGCCGCGCGGAGGAAGCCCTCCAGCACGCGCACGAGGAACTCGAAGAACGCGTGCGCGAACGCACCGCCGAACTCGCGCTGCTCAACGGCAATCTGCGCCAACTCATCGCCCAGCGCGAGCACGCCGAGGCCACCGCCCGCCGTAGTGAGAACAAATTCCGCGCGCTCGTGGAAAACGCGCAGGACCTCACCAGCATCGTCACGCCCGACGGCGTCATGGTCTACAACACGCCCTCGGTCGAGCACATCCTCGGTTACCAGCCCGACGACCTGCTGGGCGAAAACGTGTTCGAGGGCCACATGCACCCGGACGACCGGGCGTGCGCGCTGGCCCACCTCCAACGCATCATCGAAACCCGCGAGAGCTACGTGCGCACCGAATGCCGCCTGCGCCACCGCGACGGCACTTGGCGGCAACTGGAAAGCATCACCTCGCCGCTGCCGCCGGATTTTCCGCTGGTCGGCGTGGTCGTCAACTCCCGCGACATCACCGACCGCCGCCGCTCCGAGCGCGAAGCGCAGGCGCGCGCCCGTCAGCAGACCGCCATCGCCGAGTTGGGCCGCCACGCGTTGCAGGGTCTCGACCTGCCGGAAATCTTCACCCACACCGCGCGGCTGGTTTCCGAGGCGTTGGAGACCCCGCTCACCGGCGTCAACGAACTGCTGCCCGACGGCAAGCGCCTGCTCTTGCGCGCCGGGATCGGCTGGCGCGAGGGCGTCGTGGGCCAGATGATCATGGACTCGTGGCGCGCCCATCTGCCCGGGGACCAGGGCAAATACGAGGCTCCGCTCATCATCACTGATCTGGGAACGATGCCGGACCTGCCGGTCATGTCCGAGACCGCCTCCGGGGGGCGCCCGGTCAGCGCGATCAGCGCGGTCATCCACGGCGACGGAAGCATTTTCGGCACGCTGGGCGCGCTGTCGGTGGAACCGCGCGAGTTCAGCCCGTCGGAAGTGGCGTTCCTGCAAACGGTGGCCGACCTGCTCGCCACGGTCGTCGAGAGCCGTCGGCACCAGGCCGCCTCGCAGGAGGTGGAGGCGCGCTACCAGCGCATCGCGGCCAACACCCCCGGCATGGTCTACCAAGCAATCCGCCACGCCGACGGGCGCATCACCATGCCGTTCGTGAGCGAAGGCTGCCGCTTGATCTGCGGCCTGGAACCGGCGCAGCTCTACGCCGACCCCACCCTGCTGAACGAGTCGATCCACCCCGAGGACCGCCCCGGGGCCAGCGCCGCCGTCAAGGCCTCGACGGCCACCCTCTCGCCGCACCATTGGGAAGGCCGTCTGCGCTTGCCCGACGGCGACATCCGCTGGGTCATCGTCCGCTCCCGCCCCGAACGCCAACCCAACGGCGATTTGTACCGCGACGGTGTGGTTCTCGACGTGACCGAACTCAAGCACGCCCAGGAAGCCATGCGCGCCGCCAAGGACGAGGCCGAGCGCGCCAACCGCGCCAAGAGCGAATTCCTCTCGCGCATGAGCCACGAACTCAGGACGCCGCTCAACGCCATCCTCGGGTTCGGCCAACTGCTCAGCCTGGAGTCGATGACCCCGGCCCAGACCTCCAGCGTCGAACAGATTCTCAAGGGGGGACGCCACCTGCTCGACCTCATCAACGAGGTGCTCGACATCGCGCGCATCGAGGCAGGCAACATGGAGTTCCACCTCGAACCCGTGGACGTGCAAGAGGCCCTGTTGGCGGCGGCGGATTTCGTCAGGCCCCTGGCCAAGCAGCACGGCGTCCGGCTCCTCTTGCGCCCCCCGGGCGCGACGCCGTTTCTGGTGCGGGCCGACCGGGGCCGGCTCGACCAGATGCTTTTCAACCTGCTTTCCAACGGGGTCAAATACAACCGCAAGGGCGGGCGGCTGCGGCTGGTCTGCCGCCGACCCAACGCCCGCACGGTGCGGGTCATCGTCGCCGACACCGGCCCCGGCCTGGGTCCCGACGAGATCGCCCGGCTTTTCACCCCTTTCCAGCGCCTCAACGCCGCCGAACGCGGCATCGCCGGGACCGGCATCGGCCTGACGATCTCCCGCAGCCTCGCCGAAGCCATGGGAGGCCAGATCAACGTGGTTTCCAAACCGGGCAAGGGCAGCGCGTTCTACATCGACCTGCCCGCCGCCGGGGCGCCTGCCCTCGTGGCCGACACGGTGCCCCCCCCCGGGGACGCGCCGCCCGCGCGCACGATCCTGCACATCGACGACCAGAACGCTAACCTCTCGCTGGTCGAGCGCGTGCTCGACCACCGCCCGGACCTGCGCCTGCTCACCGCCACCGACGCCCGCACGGGCCTCGCCCTGGCGCGCGAACACCTGCCGGACCTCATCCTGCTCGACCTCCACCTACCCGATCTGCCGGGCGACGAGACCGTGCGCCGCCTCTACACCGAGCCACGCACCCGCAGTATTCCCGTCGTGGTGCTCAGCGCCGACGCCACCCCCGCCCAGATCACCCGCCTGCGCAGCCTCGGCGTGCGCGAATACCTCGTTAAGCCCTTCAAGGTGCAAGCCCTGCTCGAGGCCATCGACGCCGCCCTGTTGCCCACCGTCCTTGCCGCCGACCTCTGAAATCTCATGACCACCCTACCCGATCCCTCCATCCTCGTGATTGACGACGAAGAGGCCAACGTGGCCCTGCTCGGGGCCATCCTCCAAAACGCGGGCTACCGGCGCGTCCAGAAAACCACCGACCCCGTCAACGGCGCGCAGCTCGCCGAAGAGGGGACACCCGACCTCATCCTGCTCGACCTGTCCATGCCGATCCTCGACGGCTACGGGGTCATGGAACGCCTGCGCACCGCCCAGCCCCCCGGCTCGTTCCTGCCCATCCTGATCCTCACCGCCGACGTGAACCCCAAGACCCGCCGCCGCGCGCTGGCCGGGGGCGCGACCGATTTCGTCACCAAGCCTTTCGATAACGACGAGGTCGTCCTGCGCTGCAAGAATCTGCTCGCCACGCGCGCCCTGCACCTCGCGCTCCAGGGCCAGAACGCCCGGCTGGAAGAAACCGTCCAACAACGCACGAACGAACTGGAACGCACCCTGGTCGAACTCAAGGCCGCCCAGCAACAGCAGGTCCAGCAGGAACGCCTGCGCGCGCTAGGCGAGATGAGCAACGGCGTGGCCAACGATTTCAACAACCAGTTGACGGTTCTCGTCGGCTACAGCGATTTGCTGTTGCTCAACGACGCGCAGATTCTCAACAACAAACCAATGGCGTTGCGCTACTTGCAGACGATCCACACCGCTGCCCACGACTCGGTGCGCGTCGTCGCCCGGCTGCGCGATTTTTACCGCCCACGCGAGGCCGACGACGTGTTCCTGCCCATCGACCTGCCCAAGCTCGTGCAGGAAACGGCCATGCTCACCCAGCCCAAATGGCGCTCCCAGGCGCGCGCCGCCGGGCGGAGCGTCACCGTGAAATTGGAGCTGACCGCCGTGCCCGACGTGGCCGGCAACGCCGCCGAACTGCGCGAGGTGGTCACCAACCTGATTTTCAACGCCGTGGACGCCATGGCCACGGACGGTACGATCATCCTGCGCACCCGGCTGACGGACGAAGGCATGGCCCTGCTGGAAGTCGTCGACACCGGCATCGGCATGACCGAGGCAGTCCGCGCGCGCTGCCTGGAGCCGTTCTTCACGACCAAGGACGAGGCCGGCACGGGCCTGGGGTTATCGATGGTGTACGGCATCATCCAGCGGCACGAGGGTTCGCTCGACATCCAGACGCAGCCCGGCCACGGGACCACGGTGAGCATCCGCCTGCCGTTGGCGAGCAACGCCGTCGATGCGGCGGGGGTGGCGACTTCCGAGCATCCCCCGGTCCGCCACCTGCGGGTCTTGCTGGTGGAGGAAGACCCAATGGTGCGCGAGGTGGTGAGCGAATATCTGCGGCGGGATCAGCACGAGGTTTCCACGGCGGTCACAGGCCGTGAAGGGTTGACGAAGTTCGAGGCCGGGGCGTTCGATCTCGTGGTGACAGACCTGGCGTTGGAGGAACTCAACGGCGAGCGGCTGGCGGCAGCGATCAAGGCGCACACCCCCGCCATGCCGGTGATTTTGCTGACGGGGTTTGCGGACTCGGTGGTCTCGCCCGATCACAAGCCCGCCGGGATCGACGCGGTGTTGCGCAAACCGCTGGAGCCGAGCGCTCTCTGGCGGGCGATGGCGCAGGTGATGACGGCAAATTAAACGAGGGAACGATTCCCGGTAGAACGGGGGGATCGTTCCCTAAAACCGTCCCCAGACCATCGTCCACGGCAAGGGGCGCAGACACCGCTCGACCCGGAAACCGTCGTGCGCCAGGAAATCGACGAACCCGCGCCGCGACCAGTGATTCAGGTGCCCGGGCGTGTTGCCCAACGCCGACAGGTACTTTCCCCGCGCCGCGTTTAGCACCCGCCACAGCGGCTCGCGCGGCACCGAAAGAATGTATGCCCGCGCCCCCAATGCCCGCAACGCCGCCAGCGCGTCGCCGGGCCGTTCGACGTGTTCCAACACCTCGCAGCAGACCACCAGGTCGGCCCGGTCCTCCAGCGGGTCCAATTCATAAACCGACCGCGCGACGTACCGCACCCCGGCGTCCCCCCGCGCCTGGTTTTCGGCGATGAGTTCGCGCGAAAAATCCGACGCCCGGATCTCCCGTCCGGTCTGCGCGTGCAACCGGCGGCTCAGACGGCCCTCGCCACAGCCGACCTCGTGCACGCTCTCCGGGCGAATCGTTTCCACCAGCCTGGCCAACGCCGCATCGAAGCCGCCGACCATCCACCGGGCGATGGGGTTTTTGACCTGATCCTTGTCCAGTTGGTTGCCGATCAGGATGCCGCCCTCGGCCTGCCGGTCATGCGAAAGTTCACGGTTCATCCTTCAGCCTTTCTTCAATGCGGTGCGCGCGCAGGTCTTCGAGCAGCCGACGGTTGACCGAAATCAACTCCGCCAGCAGCCCGAGAATAAAAAACAGCACCGACGCGATCAACAAAATCGCCACCAGGATCAACGACTGCACGTGCCCCTGCCCGTGGCCGTGGTACATCTCGTAGAGAAAGCGAATCCCGATCAAAACCCCCGGCGCGAACAGCAACGCGCTGACGCTCAGGAAGAACCGCAGCGGACGGTAGATCAGGAAAATGCGCCCGATGGTCAGCGTCGAACGCCACAAATACTGCGGGATCGAACGCACCAGCCGCGAGGGCCGCAGATCCGGGTTGACGCGCACCGGCACGCTGAGCACGGTCATGCCCTTTTGCCCGGCCTGGATGATGGTTTCCAGCGTGTACGAATAGGAACTGAACACGTTGAGCTGCATCGCCGCCGACCGGCTGAACGCGCGGAACCCGCTCGGCGCGTCGGGCACGCGGGTGTTGCTGGCGAGCTGAACCACCCGGCTGCCCATCCGTTGGAGCGCCTTTTTCAAGGGCGAAAAATGCGCGATCTGCGCGATGGGCCGCGCGCCGATGACCATGTCCGCCCGGCCCTCCACGACCGGGGCGATCAACGCGGGGATATCGCCCGCGTGGTACTGGTTGTCGGCGTCGGTGTTGACGATCACGTCCGCCCCGGCACGCAGGCACCCGGCCAACCCGGCCATGAATGCCCGCGCCAACCCCCGGTTGGTCGGCAGGCTGACGACGTGATCGACGCCGCCCGCTCGCGCCACCGCCACGGTTGCGTCGGTGCTACCGTCGTCAATGACCAGCCATTCCACCCGGTCCACGCCGGGCAAGGCGCGGGGCAATTCACGCAAGGTGATCCCCAGAGTGGCGGCCTCGTTGTAGCAAGGGATCTGGATGATGAGCTTCACGGGTACGGCACGAGCGGGGTCGTCCGCACCCTACGCGGATTTCCACGGATTGCAGAAAAAGAAGTCAGTTCCTGCTCTTCCCTCTTCCTGACCTCGCGTCGCCGAAGGACGAATTTCCTCAGAAATGACATTTCAAGCTTTTTTTGAAACCAGTTCTTTCGTCGTGGTCGAAGGTCTTTAGGTTAAGGTGATCGTGGCCGTGCATGCCCCTTCGTCGGATTTGGGGGCGTGCGCGGCCCGAGCATTCGTGGGCCGGGCTTGCTAACGGGGATGCTTCCGGCATAATGCTCTCGCTTATGCCATCTACGGTGCTCATCGTTGACGACGAAGCCGATGTCGTCGATCTGGTCCGCTACAAGCTGCACGGCGCGGGGTTCGAAGTGCTCACCGCCAGCGACGGTCTCGAAGCTCTGCGGCAGGCGCGCGCGCACCGGCCCGACCTCATCGTTCTGGATTTGATGCTCCCGCACATGAACGGCGAGGAGGTCTGCCGCCAACTCAAAACCGAACCGGACACCGCCGCGATCCCCGTCCTCATGCTCACGGCCAAGGGCCAGCCCGCCGAGCGCATCGCCGGGCTGGAAATCGGCGCGGACGATTACATGACCAAGCCCTTCAGCCCGCGTGAACTCGTGCTGCGGGTGGAGGCCGTGCTGCGGCGCGTGCGCGGGGCCGAGCGTCGCAACGACCGGCTGACCATCGGCGAATTCGTCATCGACCGGGGCAATTTCGAGATCGTTCTCGAAGGCCAGAAGCTCGACCTGACGACCACCGAGTTCAAGCTACTGTGCCTGCTGCTCGAACGGCGGGGCCGGGTACAGTCGCGCGACTCGCTGTTGCAGGAGGTCTGGGGCTACACCGGGTCCATCGACACCCGCACCGTCGATACCCACATCCGCCGCCTGCGCGAAAAACTCGGGGGGCACGCCGGGCGCATCGAGACCCTACGCGGCGAGGGCTACCGTTTCACGACCACGCCCGTCGCCGCCATTTAATTGAATCCTTGGCTCTGGCTCCTGTCGCTGGCGCTCCTGGCCATCCTTGCCTGGGGAACCTTCGCTTACATCCTGCCCGCGTTGCGCCTGCAAGCGGCCCTGCGCCGGGTGGCCGATGGCGACTGGGCCGCCCCGGCGTTCCTGCCCCGGCGGGGCGGTCTCACCGAGGCCATCGACGACCTTACCCTCATCGGCGAACGCCTCCACGACACGCACCGCCAGCTCGGCGACGGCACGTTCGATCTCCAGGCCATTCTTGGCAGCCTGACCGAAGGCGTGGTCATCGTGGACGCCGCCCAGCGCATCCGCCTGGCCAACGACAGCCTCCACCGCATGTTCGACCTCACGGCCCCGCCGTTGGAGCGCACCTTGATGGAAATCTTCCGCGACCACGATCTCCAGGCTACCGTCCGCGCCGCCCTGGAGGAACAGGGGCCGCAGAGCCGCCAACTCACCCTCGACGCTCGGCAGGGCAGCGGCTACGCCCGCAAGCATTTCGCCGTCACCGCCGCCGCCCTGCGTTCGCACGACCACGAACGCCCGCGCGGGGCCATCGCCATTTTCCACGACATCAGCGAACTCAAGGCGCTGGAGAACGTGCGGCGCGATTTTGTGGCCAACGTTTCCCACGAACTGCGCACCCCGGTGGCCATCATCACCGGCTACCTGGAAACCCTGCTTGACGGCGCGCTGCACGACCCGCCCACGGCAGAGAAGTTCCTCCACGTCATGTCGAAGCACAACCAGCGGCTCACGCTCCTGATCGAAGACCTGCTCTCGCTCTCGCAACTCGAAGGCCAGCGCGCCGCCGGTTTGCAGTTCGAGAGCTTCAACCTGCGTACTTGCTTGGAGCGGGTGATCGAACGGCTCGAACCCGCCATCTCCGAAAAAAGCGCGACCGTCCAACTCCTGCTGCCCGACGATCTACCGTCGTTGGAAGGCGATCCGCACCGGCTCGACCAGGTCTTCTTCAACCTGATCGAAAACGCCCTCAAATACGGCGAGAACACCCGGCTACCGGAGATTTCTATCCACGCGTTGATCGAAGGCGACGAAACGCTCGTCACGGTCGCCGACAACGGCCCGGGCATCCCGCTGGCGGACCAGCCTCACGTTTTCGAGCGGTTTTATCGCGTCCACAAAGACCGTTCCCGCGCGGTCGGCGGCACGGGGCTGGGCCTGAGCATCGTCAAGCACGTCGTCCAGGCGCACGGCGGGCAGGTGAGCGTCCACAGCCAGCCCGGACGGGGCGCGGCCTTCCAGGTGCGAATTCCCCTCTCGCAGAAGGGATAAACGTGCTTCCATTACACACGGGGCGGTTTGTTAGACGAGCGAAATTCGCCTTTTTTTGCGATGGTCGTTCGTCTATTAGTAGTTAGGCCCAAAACGGAACTCTAACACCTGATCTATGGACAAAGACATTTCCAAAGCAATTTCGATCAATGCCAAGCTTTTTGAGCAGCAGCTCAAGCCCGAACTGTCCAAACACTGGAAGGGCGAGATGCTGAGCATAGAAGGTCAAGCAGACAATGAACTCGCGAACATCTTTGATCGAGGCGGATCATCAGATATTGTGTTAAGTTATCTCAAAACTAAAGGACCTACTCTTACTGTAGCGAGTCGTTTCGCGTTTGGTGAATTAGAATCCGCCGGAAAAACAAAATTCGATAGGTACGACTTCGATTTTACTTTTCGGTGTTCCTATATTGATGCTCAAGGAGACGTAAGTTTTGACTGCGAACTTGGAAAGCTAATCAAATCCTTTGACTTCCTTGCACGAGGAGTTCCTGTTGTCGTGCCATTTTATTACGTCAGGGCACGCTTCGTAACGATCAAAGCCGAACAACACAGGTTGTATGATTATGCTATAGCAGAGACAGGAACT
>CAXSED010000069.1:0-22976 GCA_964236475.1 uncultured Chthoniobacterales bacterium | reverse complement strand
GCCGGGTTTCGCCCGACGGCACGGCGTTCAAGAGCACGCACCAGTGGGCCAACCATCTGCTCTCGAAATTCATCGAAGTGGTGTTCGGGTTTTCCTGCGGCGACCTATTCTCCGGGTATCGGCTGTTCACCCGGCGTTTCTACCGGCACGTACCACTGATCGCCACGGGCTTTGAGGTCGAGGCGGAACTGGTCATGCAAACCATCGACAAGCGGTTCGTCCAACGTAACGTGGACGTCCTTTACCGTTCCCGGCCCGCCGACTCGTTTTCCAAATTGCAGACGCTGCCGGACGGCACGCGGGTCATCTGGACGCTGCTGACCATCATCAAGGATTGCAAACCCCTGCCCTTCTTCTCGCTGTTGAGTTTGGGATTATTGGTGACGTGCCTGCTGGCGGGGTGGTTTCCAATCCGTGATTATCTGCGGCACCGCTATGTGTACCATGTGCCGCTGGCGATTCTGGCGACCGGCCTGAGTTTGCTTTCCGCGTTGAGCCTGTGCTGCGGGCTGTTGCTCGACACCATCGTACGGCATCGCAAAGAAGAGTTTTTTCTACGGATGCGGCGGCAGGAAGGGGACGGCGACACGCTGAGCCGCTTCGGCGAGAACGACGGCGCGACCTCAAGGCTGTGAGCCGTCGGCGGGGGGACCCGGCTCGATTTCGCTGGCGTTGATGGCGTCGATCAAGAGGCGCATCCGCCCGAAGTTGCGGCGGTGGGGTGTGAAGATCAGGCGCGGCAGTTGGGCCAGTTCCGGCTCGTTGCGTTCCTGACGCAAGGCGGTGCCCTGGAAGAAGCGGCCTTTGCGCAAAATGTCGCCAAAGGTGTCGTTGAGCTTTTCGATGGCGGGGCGAGTGAGCCGGTGCGCCATCCGGATGATCATCTGCTCGCCGACATACCGGCTCGACTGGTAGGTCTTGTAGAAATTCCTGATTTCATTCACCGCCTCCGTCAGATCGTTCGTCACGCGGAACAACGAGAAATCCTCTTCCGAGATCAGGCCCAGCTTGAGCAAGTGGCCGCGCATGAAGTCGTACCACGTTTCCCAGTAATGCCCCTGCGGCTCATCGACCAGCACCAGCGGGATCATTTTCGCCTTGCCGGTTTGCAAGAGCGTCAACGCCTCGAACCCCTCGTCCATCGTGCCGAAGCCGCCGGGGAACAACGCGATGGCGTGGCTCTCCTTCATGAAATTGAGCTTGCGGGTGAAGAAATAGTTGAAGTTTACCAGCTTCGGGTCGCCTTCGATCGTGACGTTCGCGCTCTGCTCGAAGGGCAGGGCGATGTTCAGCCCGAAGCTTTGCTCCCGCCCGGCACCCTGTTGCGCGGCGCCCATGATGCCGTCGCCGCCGCCGGTGATGATCATGTAGCCGTGCTCGGTCATCATGTGCGCAAACTGCTTGGCAGCGATGAACTCGGGCGCGTCTGGCGAGGTGCGCGCGCTGCCGAAGACGGAGACCTTGCGAAATTTCGTGTACCGCGCGAACAGCCGGGCGGCCTCGCGCAGTTCCTTGAGGGAACGGTTGTACATTTTGAGGTCCGCCACGCTCATGCGGTCCTGCGCCATCTTGAGCACGGTGCCGAGCATCTCCTCGATCAACTCCGGCGAATGGTCGTAGCCCCAGCGTTTGACCAACTCCTTGACCTGCTGGTCGATGTCGGCGTCGCCGGTGGGCGGCTGGACCTCGTTGACGGGCGGCGGGGTCTCGGGTTCGTGGGCGTGATGTTCTTCTTCCGGTGGCACGCGCCTATTTACAAACATCCACCCGCGAACGCAACCCGGCGGTTGCTCTCGCGGCCCGGCGTGCGTAACCTGCCCGCCCTCACCCGCAAATCCCCATGATCGTTGTCATCAAACCCCATACCGCCCAGGAGCGCATCGACGAGGTGATCGCCGAGGTCGAAAAGCTCGGTTACACCGCCCACGTCATCTCCGGCGCGCTCCAGACCGTCGTGGCCGCCATCGGCGACGAGACGACCCACCACACGCTCGAAAGTCTGAACGCGCTCTCGCAGGTGGAACGCGTGATGCCGGTGCAGAAACGTTACAAACTGGTCAGCCGCGAGTCGCACCCGGAACCGACGATCATCGACGTGGACGGCGTGCCGGTGGGCGGGCCGCATTTCGCCATGATGGCGGGGCCGTGCTCGGTCGAAAGCGAAGAGCAATTGCTCACCACGGCGCGGGCGGTCAAGGCGGCGGGCGCGACGATTTTGCGCGGCGGGGCGTTCAAACCACGCACGTCCCCCTACGAATTTCAGGGCATGGGCAAGGAAGGGTTGCGACTTCTGCAGGTGGCCAAGAAGGAGACGGGATTGAAAATCGTCACCGAACTGCTGGGCGAGAATGACGCGGACCTCGTGGCCGAGCACGCCGATATTTTGCAGATTGGCGCGCGCAACGCCCAGAACTTCCGGCTGCTCGTCGCGGCGGCGAAAACCGGCAAGCCGATCCTGCTCAAACGCGGTTTGTCCCAACGGATCGAGGAATGGTTGCTCGGAGCCGAGTATATCCTGGCCGCCGGGAATCCGAACGTGATGCTCTGCGAGCGCGGCATCCGCACGTTCGAGACCTACACCCGCAATACGCTCGACCTCGCCGCCGTGGCCATTGCCAAGAAGGAGACGCATTTGCCGGTGATCGTCGATCCCAGCCAGGGCTGCGGACGGGCGGACCTCGTCTCGCCTCTATGTGCCGGGGCGGTGGCCCTCGGGGCGGACGGACTGATCATCGAGGTGCATCCTAATCCCGCCGAGGCGTTGAGCGACGGGCAGCAACAGGTGGATTTCGACACGTTTGGGCGGTTGATGGGCGGCTTGCAGCCGTTCCTGACGGCGGTCGGACGGCAGGCCGCCTGATCCGCGTCAACGGCGCGTCAGGCGGAAGAAGAGCACACTGCCGAGCAGCAGAAAGATGACGTTCGGCAGCCAGATGAGCAGTTCGGGGTGGACGTTCGCCTTCTCCCGGAACGTGTTGACCACGATGATAATGACGAAATAGGTGAACGCCACGATCAGACCGAGGCCGAACCCCGCGCTCGTCTCCTGACGCTGGGCCGTGATGCCGAGCGGGATACCGATGAGTGCGAACGTGAAACACGCCAGGGAATAAGAAAACCGCTTGTTGAGTTCCGTCGCGGCAGCGGCGACGGAACTGGTGTCGTTGCGCACGAGCCGCTTTCCGGCAACGTCCGGCTGCACTTTGAACTGCTTGGTATCTTTGGCGAGTTGATCGCGCTTGCGCTGGAGGTCGTCCCGCAATTCCTCGTAATTGTAGGCTTCGACCTTCTGGCGGCCCTGCTTTTGGATGTAAAGGTCTTCGAGGGAGATCGGATACACGAAGTCACCCATGCGGATGCCGTCGTGGATCTTCGTGAGATCTTCGGGGGCGGCGGTGTCGCGCTGCTCAGAGCGGATGTTTTCCAACCGCATCTTGATTTGTTTGTGGACGAGGTCGGTTTCGAGCGAGCCGGTGCGAGCATAGAGGACTTCAATCGGCTCGTTGTTCGCATTGAGGCTGAAGACGTGGATATTCTGGAGCCGGTGGCCGTCGTTACTGCCGACGTAGATTTTCTTGCCGGGAAAGTCACGGATGACCGTGTCTCCGCTGAAAGCGGCGGCGGGATTGCTGGTCGTCACCTTCAGAAACGCCTCCTTGAGGTCCCGCTGTGCTTGCGGGGCGACGTAGAGGTTGATCCAGAGGCAGAGGAGCGAGAACAACACGGATAGAATGAGGATCGGGCGGGCGATGCGGCCCGTGCTCAAACCAGCGTTGCGCAGGGCGGTCAGCTCGTTGCCGCCGGAAAGCCGCCCGAAAACGAGGAGCACGGCGGTCAGGAATCCCCAGGGAATACTGAAAATCAGCGAGAGCGGCAGGACGTAGGCGACGAACGTGATGATGTAAGTCGCCGGGATGTTGTGGTCGATGACGAACTTGAAAAGCTGCCGGAAAATCTGGCCCAGCACGAGCACGAAGCTCAGGGTGAGCACGGCGAACAGGGCGGAAATGAGCAGTTCGCGGCCAAGGTAACGGTCGATGAGGCGCATGGGGACGGCGAGGATGGAAAAAGCGAGCGACGAAAGATTGCGGAAGCAGGCGGGCGGCGCAATGCTGATCTTTTTCGCCCCCGTCTGTTGCCGCTATGATCCCGCAGGAAACCATCGAACAGGTCGCCGCCGCCAGTGACATCGTCGAGGTGATCGGCAGTTACGTCCCGTTGAAAAGGGCGGGCGCGACGTACAAGGCGCGGTGTCCATTCCACCAGGAGAAGTCGCCGTCCTTCAACGTGAATCCCGCGCGGCAGATGTTCAAATGCTTCGGCTGCGGCGCGGGCGGGAGCGTGTTCAAATTCGTGACGATGTTCACGAACATCGACTTTCCGTCGGCGGTGCGGATGCTGGCGGAACGGGCGGGCATTCCCATCATCGAGGAGTTTTCGGGGAGAAACGATGAGGAACAGGGCGCGGGCAAAATGCGGCGGCAGTTGCTCAAACTGCACGCTGAGGCGGCGGATTGGTTTCACCGCAACCTGATGAAATCGGCCAGCGCGCAGCACGCGCGGGACTATTTGAAATCGCGCGGACTCAGCGGGGAGATCGCCGCGCGCTGGAAGCTCGGGTACGCGCCGGAATCCTGGGACGCCTGCATGCGCTGGGCGCACGAGACCGGCTACCGGCGCGATGAACTCGTGAAGAGCGGCCTGGTCAAGGCGCGTGACGAGGACGAAGGGGGCACCGGCGAGGGCGGCGCATACGACCGCTTCCGCGACCGGCTGATGTTCCCCATCAGCAACGAGGTGGGCGAGGTGATCGCGTTCAGCGGGCGCGTGCTGAAGGAGGATGCCAAGGGCGCCAAGTACGTCAACTCGCCGGAATCGCCGATCTTCACCAAAGGTAAGGTGCTCTTCGGGCTGCACATGGCCAAGCGGGCGCTGCTGGAAAAAAAGTTTGCCATTGTGTGCGAGGGACAGATCGACTTGATCACGGCGTTCGAGGCGGGAATTCAGAACGTGACCGCGCCGCAAGGGACGGCGTTTACCGAGCAGCAAGCGCGGCTTTTGAAACGGCACGCGGATGAAGTCGTGCTGTGCTTCGATTCCGACAATGCCGGTCAGCAGGCGGCGGAACGGTCGCTGCCCGCGCTGCTCGAAGCCAATGTGACGATCCGCGTCGCCACCATGCCGCCCGGCGAGGACCCGGACTCGTTGATCCGCCACCAGGGGGCGGACGCTTTCTCGGGACGGATCGCCGCGGCGAAGGATTTTTTTGATTTCCAGATCGAACGACTCTCGAAAGCCTACGAGATCAACACGCCGCGCGGGAAAGCGCAGTTCTGCCGCAAACTGGCGGAATCCGTCGCGCTGCTGACGGACAACGTGCTGCGAGAGGCGGTGGTGGCGAAGGTCAGCGCGCGGATCGGGGTATCGCCGCAGGACTTCCGGGCGTTGCTGCGGCGCAGTTCCGGGACGGCGCACCGACGGGGAGAAGTGGATTTGCGGGGCGGTGGCAGCGTGACGGCAGAGGAAGAAACGGCGGCAGTGGCAAGGTTCGAGCCGCCACCGAAGGCTGTAGGGGAACTGCTAAAAGTGGCACTCGGCGACGAGGAAGCGCGCCGCTGGCTGTTTGCCCAACCGTGGGAGGAAGTGCTGCACAAGATCGAAGGCGGCGACCTGCTGGCCCGCGTGCTGGCCGCCGAGTGCAGCGTGGCGGACCCGGTGGCCGTCACGTCGTTTTTAGCGGGTTTGCCACCAGACGAAGAGGCTTATCTGTCCGGTTTGCTAATGGAAAAACCGATGCCGCATCCGCTAGCGGAAGCCCAGGGCGGCTGGATGGGTCTGGAAGAAAGGCTCTTGCGAGAACATCTGACGGCGGTGGCAGGGCGGCTGGGGTCGCCGGACCTCTCGCTCGAAGAAACCACGCGGTTGCAGCGGGAATTCATGCAACTCAAATTGAAGGAAATCGAGATGAACGCCCGGAAAAATTCCCGCAGAGTTTCTGCCGGAAGCGAAAGAAATCCTTGACCTTCAACTAGGGCGTAAAGATATTGCCCGGCTCTGATGGTCCCGGCAGCACGCCGATCTTGACCATCAGGGCCGTTTAACCGACTGCCCGACCATCGTCACTATGGCCAAAGCGAAACCTTCCGCTGCCCCCACGAAGTCCACCGCCCGCACGGAAGCCGTTGCCGCCACCCCGAAGTCTAAACCGAAGGCCAAGGTGGCCGTCAAGCCGAAAGCAGCGGGGCCGGTTCCCCCCGCCCCCGCGCCTAAAAAAAAGGCGGAGAAAGGGACGAAAGGTAAGGCGGAAAAGCATGTTTCCCCGGTGCATGCGCCGACCCCCAAGGTCCAAGCGGAGGCTCACGAGACCCAGGAGAAAATCCGCGAGTTGATCAAGCTCGCCAAGGAGCAGGGATACCTCACCTGGGATGACCTGAACGAAGCGTTGCCCGACGGCGTCAATGATCCCGACCTGATCGAATCCATCCAGACGCGGCTGCGGGCGATGGAGTTTGACATCATTGAAGCGTCCGACGTGGACCGTTACAAGGATCTCAAAAAAGAGCAGGAGACCGACTCGGAAGGCGGCGAAGACGAGGAAGACGAAAAGGAAGAAAAGTCCGATGACGAAAAGGGCGAGACCGGGAGTCGGCTCGACATTCTCGACGATCCGGTGCGGATGTACCTCAAGCAGATGGGCCAGGTGCCACTGCTGACGCGGGAACAGGAAGTCGAAATTTCCAAGCGCATCGAGGATTCCGAGGTACGGGTGCAGAAGCATCTGAACCGGTTCGGGTTCATCGCCCGGGCGCATCTGGACCTCGCGCAAAAATTGGTCGAAGGACGCGAGCGATTCGACCGTGTTATCCTGGATAAAAAGATCGAGAGCCGGGAGCGTTATCTTAAGGCGTTGCCCAAACTGTGCGAACAGCTCGATGTGCTGAGCACCGAACTCGCGGGGTTGTACGCCGGGCGTCCGAAGAACGGCCACGCCACCCAAGGGGAAGGCACGAAAACATTTCAGCGGCAACACGACAGCCTGCAAAAGCTGTATCCGAAATTTTATTTCAAGCAGAAGGTGACCGAGGAGTTCGTCCATCTCGCGGACGATAATTTCCGCCTGCTCAACCAGCTGCAATCCCAACTGCAGACCTCGGCGGGTCAGGCTCAACAAAGGGTGGATTACGCCGCGAAGCTCAAGGAATTGGAAACGCAGTTCTGGCTGACACCCGACGAGTTCATCGCGGAATACCACGAGTTGTGGTCGTGGCTGCGCAAGGCGCGCAAGGCCAAGGACGAGATGGTCGAAGCCAACTTGCGGCTTGTCATCTCCATCGCCAAAAAATACACGAACCGTGGGCTGTCGTTCCTCGATCTTATTCAGGAAGGCAACATGGGTTTGATGAAGGCGGTGGAGAAGTTCGAGTACCGGCGCGGGTACAAGTTTTCGACCTACGCGACCTGGTGGATCCGGCAGGCGATCACGCGCTCTATTGCCGACCAGGCGCGCACTATCCGCATCCCGGTGCACATGATCGAGACGATCAACAAGCTGATGCGTGTGCAGAAACAGCTTGTTCAGGAATACGGGCGCGAGCCGACCCCAGAAGAGGTCGCTGAGGAAGTGCACCTGCCGGTGGAGCGGGTGCGCGCGGTGCTTAAGATGGCGCAACAGCCGATCTCGTTGCAGGCCCCGGTTGGCGATAGTGAGGACACGAATTTCGGCGACTTCATCGAGGACAAAGGCGCGGATAATCCGTCGGACATGACGGCCATCGTGCTGCTCAAGGGCAAGATCAAGGACGTGCTCGAAACGTTGACCGAACGCGAGCGTCAGGTGCTCGAACAACGCTTCGGGTTGATCGACGGCTACAGCCGGACTCTGGAGGAAGTCGGGCGGCAGTTCAAAGTAACGCGCGAGCGCATCCGGCAGATCGAGGCCAAGGCGTTGCGGAAGATGCGCCATCCCACGCGCATCCGACAGTTAGAAGGATTCCTCGAAGCGTCGGAGGTGTGAGTTCGGTTGAGTGCGGCGCAACCGGAGAGGAAGGCTTGCCCATAGTGTAGGCAGCTGTTAAAACGCTCTGCGTGTCTTCTTTACCGCCCTTTCTCCGCGAATACGTCGTGTCCGGCGTGGAGTTGGAAAAGATCGGTAAGACTTTGGTTGTTGCGCTGGGAATTTATCTCGTGCTGCTTTCGAGCGGCAAAATTCTCAAAAGGCAACTCGGCGTAAGCCTGGGCCGGGTATACCAAGGTTTTAGCGTCACTTTGGCAGCCTACTTGGCCAGTGCGTTCTTTTTCTACTCGCTCCCCGAGCGGCGGGAAATAGGCACGCTGGCGGCCTTGCTTGGCACCGGCGTTTTCGTGCGCCTCGTGGACCAATATTTCTGGCGCTGGTTTTTCGAGGGACGCCGCAAAGTGCCGGTGCCGAAGTTCATCCGCGAAGTCACCGCCGTTCTCCTTTTCGTTTTCGTGGTACTACTGGTGATCCGGTACGGCTATGGAAGATCCATTCCCGGATTGTTGACGGCATCCGGCGTGGTGGGCATCGTGTTGGGCTTTGCGATGCAGGATTCGCTGGGTAACATCGTCGCGGGTTTTACACTGCAATTCGGGCGGCCCTTTCAGACCGGCGATTGGCTGCTGGTAGACGGTCAACACGTGCAGGCGGTAGAAATCAACTGGCGCTCGACGCGTTTCGTGACGAATGACGAGGTGCAGCTCGACGTGCCCAACCAGCACCTCGTCAAGCAGACCATCACGAACTACCACGGCGGTGGGGTGGTGCACGCCATGCGCCTGGAAATCGGTCTGGAATACGATCTGGCACCCAACCACGCCAAAGACGTGTTGTTGCTGGCCACGGCAGCAGCGGAAGGGGTGCTGGCGGAGCCGGTAGCGAACGTGATGCTCAAACAATTCGGCGATAGCGCCGTGACTTACGAAGTACGGTTCTGGATCAACGACCATCGGCGGTACAACGCCGTCGCCGATGCCGTGCGCACCAACATCTGGTACGCGCTGCACCGGCACCGCATCAACGTCCCCTACCCGATCCGCACGTTGCACGTCGAACGCACGCGCGGCGCGGCGCGGTCCGAAATGCAACGCGAACACCATGATACCGTGCTGGACCTGATGCGCGGACAGGCGTTGTTCGAGACCATGGGCGACGAGCACGTGCGGATGGTGATCGACCGCTGCCACGCGCAACGCTTCGGGCGGGGCGAGGCGATGATCCGCGAGGGCGCGGACGGAGCTTCAATGTTCCTCCTCATCAGCGGCGAGGCGAGTGTGATCGTCGGCGGCAACGGCCACCAGACCCGCGTGGCCACGCTGAACGCCGGCGACTGTTTCGGGGAAATGTCACTGCTCACCGGCGAAAAACGCAGCGCGAGCGTGGTTGCCATCAACGACTGCAAAGTATTGGAAATCACCAAGCCCGTTTTCGCCGAAATCGTCGCCGAAGACGAAAGTCTGCTGTCCCGCTTGAGCGAACTGCTCGCCAGTCGGCAGATGCAAACGGATGGGATCGTCGCCGCGCAGGCACAACGAGGCGTCAGTATGCAGACCAGGGCAAAGGAATACGAAGCCGGGTTTCTGGAGCGACTCAAGTCGTTTTTCGACCTCTGATCTCGCGTCCGGCCAGAGCGAGTCCGCCGAGCACGCAAAGGAAGGGAAAGATTTCCACCATGTAGCGCGGCTCCGTGTTTTCGAGCGTCGATAGATAGGCCCAGCGCGGCAAAATCACGAGCAGAACGAGGCCCAGCCAGCGCAGCGTATCCGCTCGGGCGGCCCCGCGCGTCTTCATGAGCCGCCACATGCCCAGCAGCCCGAACGCGGTGTACATGCACATCAGCGCAAAGAAAACCGGCAGCCAGAAAGGGGCGTTGGACTCGGGCGGCGTGCGGCTCAGTGGAAACAGCGAACCTTCAAAATTGTAATACTGCGCGTGCGGGACAAACCATAACCCCACGGCCCGATGTAACGGCAGGGTGACATGATACCGCCACGGCGAACGCGCTGACCGTTGGCGCGCGAGCCGTGCAAACTCGTCGTCCAACTGTCGCGTCAGGCCTGAGCGCCGCGAGTTGGTGTTCTCCGGCGTGACGGTCGCATTATACCGCTCGAACAATGCCACCGTCTGCTCGCGCTCTACCGGGGTGTCGAACGCACTCGGTGGCAGGTCGTCCACGCTGGCGGGTTCGTTGTCGGTCATCCCCCAGTAGAACGGTTTCAGGTACCGTTCTGAGTCGGCCCAGGTGCGATACCAAGCGCAGAAGCCGGAGTAGCTCATCTCGCCCGGCATGGCGACGTTGGCGGGCGGCAAAGGGGCAAACACATGAAAAACCCGGGCGTTGCGGATCGTCCACGGCAACAGCGCCGCCACGAAGGCACACGAGAAAATCGCGCCGCTCCAGAGCACGTGCCAGGATCGATCCCGCCAGGGGTCTTGCGCGGTGTCGCCCGCGGCAGAGCATGCCCCGAAAAGTCCGAAGCCAACCCATGTGAAGCCGATGGCAGCGGCGAAGAGACCCGATTCCGGCCGCACGAGCTGAGCCGCACCTGCCAACAAACCCGCTGCCAACCACCAACCCAACCGTGCGCGCGCCGAACCGGCGAGAAAAGCGCGGGTCGCCACCAGCATCAGCAACATCACCAAAAAACACGTCAACGTTTCCGTCAGGATGATCCCGGTGTAAATCACCGTGAACGGGCACAACGCCGCCAGCCCGAATCCCACCAGCGCAGCGCGCAACCGGCGGTCCGAAACCGGCTCCCAAAGAAAAGCCAAGCCCGCGACGCACGCACAGGTCAACGTGGCGAGCAACGCCTGGAAGCACCGCACCGCCCCCTCGTTGCCGTCGCCGCACAGCACGTAGACGCCGGCGATCATCAGGGGATAACCCGGCAGGCGTTGGTAGGTGGGGACCAACACCGTTCCGTGATCGGCGGAATAAACTCCGTGAGCGAGCAAATTGTGGGCAAGCGCGAGGTAGATCGCCCCATCCGGTTCTTCATCTACCGGGACCGAGCACTCCGTTGCAAACCACCATTGCCCGGACAGGGTCAGGAAAAACACCAACAAACAAATTAACCGGGCAGTCCAAGACTTTTTCACAGAGAGCGACAGAGTGTGCGGAGTGACGATCCAGGTCGAGTTCGGAGCTTCGGGCTGGCGATCAGATACTCTGTGGGGATGATGCCGAAGGGACACGCGAGCCGGATCACCGGCGAATCGGCTGCCCCAACCAGTACGGCGATGCCACTCCGTGCCGGTACGCAGCCAAGGCCTGCGGCGATGAGTCCACTTTCATGTTGCTGTAGAGAAAGGTCTTCGCATTCTGCCAGCGTTCATGCCAGTAAACGGCGGCATGGATGCGCGGATAGTTTTTTTCTAGCTGGTCGAAGCCGGTGGCGATCCAGTCCGCCTTGTTTCCTTGCTTGGGAAATTCACCGACGGCCCACTCCGCCAGCATCACCGGCTTGGCCGGATCAACCTGACATATCTCGGAGTAAGGCTTGGAGATCATGTCATCAAAGGAATCCCATTTGGGATCGTCGGAAAACATCTGGCCATACACGCTCAGCCCCAGCCAATCGACGTAATCCGCGCCCGGATAAAATTGCGCGAAGCTATTCCATGATTCGTAGGGTTCGGGGAAATTGTTGACGTGAAACACCCACAGGACGTTTTTCACGCCGCGAGCACGCACCCGGTCCACGATGTACCGGTAACCGCGCTTAAAGTATTCCGGTCCGACGTAGCGCGGCGGATTCGTCCCGGCAATGGGTTGTCCCCCGCCGTAATAACGTGCCGACCAGGGGAACCAATCCCCATTCATTTCATTGCAAATCGAGACGAACACGGGAGAATTCTGTGCTTTTAGACCGTCTGCCCATCGGTCGATATAATCATCCCATTTTCCGGTCAAGATGTTTTCCATGCGGAATTTATCGGGACCGTTCATCTCGATTTCTTCCTCATTGTACGGATAATCCCACGGCGACCAGTAGATCAACGGGATCGAGCCATGGCTCACAACGATGGACGTTTGCAGGTCGGGAAAATGCTGTTCGCCCCAGTAGCTCGAATACGCGATGATGGCCTGATGTTTTCCGATTTCCTGCTCGAATTCTTCGATTCCTTCGAGGGTCACATTGTCTTCTCTGTCGCTGAAGTTGACGTAGGCCCCGGTGTACGCGCCATGCTCCGGCACGACCAAGGTCGGCGGACCATACCTCGGAGGCCCGGCGACGGGAACCGGCCGTCCACATCCGGCCAATAGCAGCGACGGTATCAACGCGGCGAAGAACACCCATTTGGGCAAGCAGGCTTGATGCGACATTGGATTACGTGCGCGCGGGGATCGTCGCCGACGCCGTGCGTTCGAGTTTCCCCCATCCTACCAAGACACCTCGCACGGCATTTTTAATCGACTTCCAGACCACCCAACTCAGCAACGGACGATAGATCAAGCGCATGGGGACCATGATCCAACTGCGTCTGAGCGGTTCCTTTTCCAGCACGCAGGCCAGCACGGCCAAGAGTTGATCCAACACGAGGAACGTCAGGAAATACGGCAGCACGGCGCGTCCTTCTCCCAACAACAACGACGCCAGCAGCAGCGCATCGACTGCCGGCGTTAGCGCGACGAGGATGATCTGGAAAAACCACACGCTCGGGAGACTGAAAAAACCGAGCGCCTTGAACTTCGGATTGAAGACCATGTCCCGGTGTTTCCACAGGCATTGCATCGTCCCGAAACACCAGCGGAAACGTTGTTTGGTCAGCGCGCGAATGGTTTCGGGAGCTTCCGTCCACGCAACGGCTTCGGCGACGTACCGGATGCGATAGCCGCGACGATGCAGACTCAACGTCAAGTCGGTGTCTTCGGCGAGCGTTTCGGGCCGGAACCCGCCCACGGCGCGCAAGGCCTCGCGATGCACGGCGCTGATCGCCCCGGGGACCACGGTAATGCAGTTCCAGGCGTCGTAGGCGCGGCGGTCGAGGTTAAACCCGCAAATGTATTCCAGCGCCTGACAGCGGGCAATGAATGAACGCAGGTTGCCAACCCGCGCATGACCGGAAACCGCGCCCACCTCGCGGTCGGCGAACGGCGCGACCAGGTGTCGCAGCGTGTCGGGCTGAAACTGGGTGTCGGCGTCCAGAAAGACCAGCAGTTCGTGCTGTGCCATCTCGACCCCGTGGCGCAGGGCCTCACTTTTCCCGGCGTTCGCCTGCTGGAAGAGCCGGATGCGCCCATCCGCTTCGGCAAGACGGGCGACCACCGCGCCGGTGTCATCCTTCGAGCCGTCGTCCACCACGATGACCTCGACCTCGCCGGCGTAATCCGTCGCCAGCACGGAGCGCAGCGTGGCGGTGATGACTTTCTCCTCGTTGTAAGCCGCGATGACGACGCTCAACGGCAGAGTGATGGGCGCCAGGGTGGCAGCTTCCCGCCGGGACTTCCCGCGTTGACTCAGGGCAAGCACGACGATGACGAGCGTGCGTAAAACGATCAACGCCGTCGCCACGATCATGAACGCCCAGAGAAAACCGAACGCGGCGTGCAGCGCCCGGAAACCCACGGAACTGGCCACGCGGGCGAACGTGCGGTCCCCGGTTTTCAACGGGGGGTTGAGCGCGTCCCGGTTCGTGCCGATCAACTGGCTGAGTGAAACGAACTGGTCGCCGCGGGCGTGCAGGTAGTCGATGATTTGAGGCAGGGCTGCAACCGTCTGCGAGCGGTCGCCGCCCGCGTCGTGCAGCAAGATGATGCTTCCGCTGTGCCGTTGTTGTTTCACCCGCTGGAAGATCACATCCGTGCCCGGCTTTTCCCAGTCCTCGGGGTCGATGCTCTCCATGACCGTCAGATAGCCGAGTTCCTGCGCGATGAGCAGCGGGGCAATCTCCGAGATCTGGCTGGGACGCGAGTCGGCTTCGTAGGGGGGGCGGAAAAGCGTGGTCGAACGTCCGGTGATCATTTGGATCAGCCGCTGGGTCGCGTCGAGTTCGATCCGCGCGCGCTGCGGACTGGCGAGCGCCAGATTAGTATGCGTATAGGTGTGGCTGCCGATCTCGTGTCCCTCGGCGACGATCCGCTGGACGATTCCCGGATAATTCTCACACTGTTGGCCCAGCAGGAAGAACGCGGCAGGCACTCCCTTGGCCTTGAGAATATCGAGGATTTTCGGTGTCCACGTCGGGTCCGGGCCATCATCGAAGGTCAGGACCACCTGATGTTCACCGCCTGCACCTTGGTGGTACAGCGTCGGGTACTGCGGAAATTTTTCGTAGGTCGTGGTGAGCAGCCCGTTTTTGTCGTCCATTTCCACCTGCCGCCGTCCGGCTTCGGGAGAAATGTCGGCGGTGACAATCTCTCCATCGCCGATGTTCGTGATGGTTTGTCCCGTTCGGAGGGTAGCCAGCCCGTTCAAATCCGTCCGGGAAAGCTGCGGCGTGGCGATCAGGTCGAGCGCGGTCCAAAGTTGGGGATCTTCCGTGCCGAGCCGGCTGATCGCCAGGCCGTTGAATCCTTTCTGACGCGCGACGCGGGCCTGATTGAGAAAAGTGACTGCGTCGAGAAACCACACTTCGTGGTTCACACCGCCCAACGTGTAATCAAAAGAAGGGTTGTAGTCGGGCGCGCCGCTCTCCGTGCTCCCCTCGCCCGCGTAGGCAGCGCGGCTCATGGCATCGGCAAAGCTGATGGTGTCGGCCCGGCGCCAGCCCGAGCGGTTGCTCGCGTTGGGATCAGCAGCCCAGTCGTAGCCGTAATTGCCCAATGAGATGACCCATTGTTCCGTGTCGCCGTGGCTTGCCTTGGTGATGGCATCGAGCCAGGATTCGTACCAGTTTTGCGAGGCAATGGCGTTGGGCGGATCTTCCTCGGACACCTGATCGTGCAGGGAAGCCACGAAGAAATCCACGCTGTCGGCGAGGGTTTCGAGATCGTAAGCTCCGCGCTCCTCGCCTACCGGGACCTGGAGCCAGAGTTGCAACCCGGCGTCGTGCAGGCTGTTGGCCGTCTTGACCAGAAACGCGCTCAGGTCTTCCTCCGTCGCGGGGTCGATCCCTTCCCAATCGATCAGCACGCCGCCCGCATGGATTTCCCCGAGTTGCCGCTTGAGATTCTCGATGAAACGGTTCTGGTTCTCCGCCGGACCGCGCACCAGGTTCTCGACCGCTTCGGGCTTGAGTCCTTCCCCGGCGGAGTTGGTCATCATCGGTAGCAGGGTCAACTGCCGATTCGCGGCCATGAATTGGAGCAACATCACGTCGGGATCGCCCGTGAACGTGCCGTCGGAACTGGTCATCGTGAACCATTCCGGGCAAACGTGGGTCAATTTATCCGCATGGGTGCTTAGCGAATCGAAGCTCGCCGGGTCCCAGCCCACGGTGAACGCCAGCCGGATCTGCCCGGCGGCGCGCGGCGGACGAACGTTCTTCGGCGAGAGCTGCGCGCGGATCAGGTCCAAGCGCTTTTGGCTCGCCGCCGAAGGATAGAAAGTGCGCACGGCGGCGGCGTTGGCAGCGGCAGTGTCCGGGGCCGCCGGTCCTTTTTTTTGCAAGGCGGAGAGCTGTTCCTTGAGTTTTTTCAACTTGAGCGGCAGCACCAGCACCGGCGGAACGAAGAGCGATTGCACAAAAAAGACCGCGCCGAGGAACAGCAGCAATCCGAGCAACGCCACGAGACGCCGGGTGCGGGGCCACCGCTTGCCGCCGAGATCAAAAAAAACGGGCTTCACCCCGGGAAAGCTACTCATTCAGAAAAGTGTCGGCAAAAATGGTTCCGTCTATGTAGATCAATGACGCTCGGCCCGCCCGGGATATTCATCCGCGTCCGCCACGCTGATCTGTTCCTAGCGTGGCGGCGCAAATACCTTGAGTCGCCGGGGCGCGATCTGGAAAGTCACCGGCGCGTATCCTATCAGTTCTCCGTCCGCCTCGAAAGGGACATCTTCGCCCGACGCGGCGCGCACCGTCATGCGCCGGGTCTGGAAATAATCCACGTCCGCCAAGGAAAGGTGCGTGCCCATGATCAACCGCTGGATGAAGCGGATGATTTCCAGGTAGCCGAGGTTTTTGAACACCAGCACGTCGAGCTTGCCGTCGTCGATGACCGCCTGTTTGAAGACGGCCAGCGGCGCGCCGTAGTAACGCCCGTTGCCGACCAGCACGAACGACCCCTGCCGGACGGCCCCGCGCTCGCTTTCCACGATCAGCACGGGCGGCTTGCGCGCCGCCACCTTGGCCGCCGAGATGACGTAGCTCAATGGGCCGAGACTCTTCTTGGCCTCCCAGTCCACACCAGCCACGGCCTGCGCATCGAACCCGACTCCCGCCAATTGCACGAAACAATGCCGGTTAGCCTGCGCGACATCTACCCGGCGCAGGTGACCTTCGCGGATGATCTCCCAGCAACGTTTGAGCCGGTTGCCGGGAATTCCCAGTTCCGCCGCGAACACGTTCATGGTGCCGAGGGGGAGCAGGCCGAGGTGCACGCTCGAACCGGCCAGACCGTTCACCACCTCGTTGATCGTGCCGTCGCCCCCGGCGGCCACCACCGTTTTGTAACCCTGTTCGACGGCCTGCGCCGCGAGGGCCGCCGCGTCGCCCGGTCCGCCGGTCGCGCGGACGACTACCCGCGCGTCGAGCGCCTGGATTTGTTCGCGCAAGCCGCTGGCGCGCTCGCTGCGGGCCTTCGGGTTATAGACGACCAGAACCTCGTCCGCTCCCACGCGCGGAGTTTCCGGCTTTTCTTCCGACCGCAAACGGTTAGGTTGTTTCAACGTGAGAAAATTTGGCTGGTACGTGGTCAGCGCATCGGTGGCCGCTTTTATGGTCGGCTGCGTGCTGCTGCTCGCCGCCAACCTTTATGTGCAATCGCAGGCGGTGCAACAAAGGATCCGTCATGCCCTCTCGGTGGCACTGCGGATGCCCGTCAGCGTGAAGAAAACCACCGTCACGCCCTGGGAAGGACTGCGCATCGACGGGATCACGGCGCATCCGGAAGCCCCTGGCGCCCCGCCGCCGGACAAACCCGACGCGACTTCCGCCGATTATCTGCTGGCGTCCAGCTTCCGCGTACGGTTTGCCTTGGGGCCGCTGCTTCTGCACAAGCAGTTCGTCATCGCCGAAGTGCTGCTGGATCAGCCGAAGATTGCTTGGGCGCAGGACGAGGAGGGCCGCTGGCAACTGCCGCCGGAACCCGGTGGTGCTCCACACAAAAAACCCGGTGCCCGCGGACATCCGAGAGCGGCTATTTCACCGACGCCGCTTTTAAACGATGTGCCCGCTCCTGCCCCATCGGACACGGTCGCGCTCCAGCCCCCGCCGCCAACTCCGGCGGCTACTGTCGGCGAGACGCTCACGCCGTCCGCGCCACCCGTGATGGCGCTCCGTTCGGTAGAAAAAATCCGGCTGCGGCATGGCGACCTCGCTTTCCTCAACAATAAGCGGCACCAAGTCGGGCACTTCGAAGAGGTAGACATCGACGGTCGGCTGGCCGATCTCGAACATGCCGCCGGGACCATTGAATTTGCCAAGGCCAGCCTGCCACGTGTCGGACTGGCTTTGACGAGATTCCACTCGGACTTTGCCTACGGGCATGACGTGGGCCTGGACGTGAGTAACGGCCACGCGCAGTTGGCGGGCGGTCAGGTCAGCGCGGACTATCACCTCCGCACTGCCGAAGCCCAGTCGCCTTTCACCCTGCAATGCCGATTGGACGATATCAGCCTCGGTCAACTCATTCACGAGGCGGGTAGCCGCGTGAAACTGCTCGAAGGCCGGTTGCAAGGCGATCTGCGCGCCAGCGGATTATCGGACGATCCGGCGAGCCGGAGTGCCAGCGGCCAAATCCAGCTGTTGAATGCACGGGTCCGAGATTTTCCCGTGTTCCGGTTACTGGGCGAAATGCTCCGCATCGACGACCTGAGCCACATGGAGTTCAAGCAGGCGCAACTCGATTATCGGCTCGACGGCACGGTGCTTCAGGTCGATCCTCTGGTGCTCGTTTCAAACGATTTGAGAATCACGGCTCAAGGCAAGTACTTGACGGATAACGACCGGCTGGACCTGCACGCCCGGCTGACGGTGGACGAGGCGGTCAGCCGCCAGTTGCCGTCGTCGGTCGTCCAGCAATTCCAACCTGACGCTGACACTCCCGGCAGCCATTTCATTGATTTCGATGTCACCGGCCCGGTGTCCAAACCGAAAACAGACCTCTACAAACGCATCCTCGCCCCGCAGGTCGGCGACCTGCTGCAAAGTCTGTTGTCTTCCAAGCCGAAAACGCCCAAAGATAAATTTCTCAAACACGCCGCCCCTTTGCCCGCGCCGACTGACCTGCCCACTGGCAGCCCCAATCCATGATGCCGACGCCCATTTTCCCTTTGCCCTCCCCTGTCGCATGGCTTTGCGGGTGATTGCCGGGACAGCCGGTGGCATCACGCTGGCCTGCCCGCGCACCGGCGATGTCCGGCCCACCATGGACCAAGTGCGAGGTGCAATTTTCTCCAGCTTGGCGGAGAGTGTGCCGGACGCCCGTGTGTTAGATTTATTTGCCGGCGCGGGCAGTCTGGGCATCGAAGCATTGAGCCGTGGCGCGCAGTCGGTCACGTTCGTCGAACGCGACCGACGAACCATTGAGTGCATCCGGGCCAACCTGGAAAAGACGCGGCTGGCCGCAGGAGCCGAGTTGATCTGCCTGGATGTGTTCACGGCTCTGGCGCGTCCGTTGTCCGCGCGGCGTTTCGACTGCATTTTTGCCGATCCTCCGTACACGACTGCTGACCAGCCGAAGGATTTCTCCGCCGAGTTGATCCTGAACGAACACTTGCCGACGATCCTATCTCCCGGCGGGTTGTTCGTGCTTGAAAAGTCGCCCCGGCGGCCACTCCCGGCGGACACCAGTGGCTGGGAAATCATTCGTCAGAAGCGCTACGGCACCACGGAAGTCCTTTTCCTGAAACGCCGATCCACCGCCGGCTGACCCTGCTTCGCCGGTTTTCCCTTTATCCTCTCAACCTCCCGGTTTGCGCTTTGGTCCGCTGGCTTTACAACTTCTGTTTCCCGCTCGTCTTCGTCCTGCTATTGCCCGGTTACCTGCGGCGAATGGTGCGGCGGGGAAACTTCCGACGCAATTTCGGGCAGCGTCTGGGATTTTACTCGCCCGAACTCCGACGACGCCTCGCAGAAGGGCCGCCCCGGCTCTGGGTCCAGGCGGTCAGCGTTGGGGAAATGCTGGTCGCGCTAAAATTGATCGACGCCTTGCGGGAACGCTCACCGCATCTGCCGTTGGTCCTATCGACCACCACCACTACGGGTTACCAATTGGCGGCAGCGCGCATCGGGGCGGAAACCGAACTCGTCTACACGCCGATTGATCTGGCAGGGGCCGTGCGGCGCGCCTTCGACGTGCTGCGTCCATCGCAGGTGGTGATCGTGGATGGTGGGTTGTGGCCGAACCAACTTTGGGAAGCGAAACGACGAGCGATCCCGACTGCGCTGGTCAACGCTCGGCTGTCGCCGCGTTCGGAGCGGCGGTTCCAGCGGTTCCGAACTTTGGGCGCGATGATGTTCCGGTTGCTCGATCTGGTGTGCGTGCCCGAAAACGGCGATCTTGCACGCTGGGAAAGCCTGGGAGTGTCTTCCACCAACCTTCGCCAGACAGGCAGCATCAAATTCGACGACAGCGCGCCCCCTAGCAGCGACTCCCCGTTAGCCACGCGCAGTGCTCATGGCGACTTCGTTGGTGTCTTACGGGACATTGGCGTCACTGCTGACACCCCGATCCTCCTGGCTGGCAGCACCCATCCCGGCGAAGAGCGAATCGCGGCGGAAGTTTTCCTGAAATTGCGTGCGCGTTTTGGACGATTGTTTCTGATCGTTGCTCCCCGGCACGTTGAGCGCGCCCCACAAATCCGCTCCGAACTGGAAGCCCTGGGGCTGCGCGTCGCCCTCCGGTCTGCTCCCGGCACCGAAAAATCCCCCACCTTTTCACCCGATCTTCTGTTGCTCGGGACCACCGGCGAGCTGCGAGATTGGTACGCGCTCGCGACTGTGGTTTTCATCGGCAAGAGCCTGACCGGCGTCGGCGGTCAGAACCCGGCGGAAGCGATCAATGCTGGTCGGCCCGTGGTGTTCGGCCCGCACATGGAAAATTTCGCCGACCTGACCAGCCAACTGCTCGCGGCGGATGCGGCGATCCAGGTTGCTGACACAACGGGCTTGGAAAATGCCTGCGCGCGATTGCTTTCCGACGCGTTGGAGCGTCAGCGTCTGGTTGACGCAGCTTTCCGTCAGATCGCCGTTCATCGGGGCGCGGCAGCCCGCACCGCCAAGCTGTTGCTGCCGGAAACGAGAAATTCCGCTTGAAACGCAAAGAACTTTGTTTACGATATTGGCCCGGTTAGCCGTGCCGAGCGGCTACCAGAAGAGACCTTATCGTCCAGTGGTTAGGACAACGGACTTTCATTCCGTGAACCCGGGTTCGAATCCCGGTAGGGTCGCCAAACTTGATTTCTCGATATTCTCAGGTCGTAAGATGCTGAAAATTGAGCAAGTTACATCGGTTCCAAATCCAAGTGGGGAATAATGCACTCCCTTCGGAAATAACACTTTTTGCAGACGCTGCTTTTGAGGCGTGGAAAGCTCCCGCCATAATTGGCCGGGATCGGAAAGTACTGTTTCGGCGAATTCCAATGTAACCTCTACGTTCAATTCCTCCTCGCTCGTTGCTTGAAGATCGAATTCGACCGAGGTGATCTCTTCGTCGAGCTTGGATGCCTGTTCTTGATAGGTTTTCCTGTCAATCACTCTGTCGTGGAGAAAGGCATCCAGCACTCGCTGTTTACGTTCTTTGAGACTCGCGATCTTCTGCCGAAGAGCGGAGTGAACAGTGCGAGCGTTTTTGCATTTGTCTTCCCAAGCGTCGAGCACAATAGCTTTGAACAGTCTCAGATATCGCGCATCCGGACGCAACAACCCAAGGTATTGGACGAATGCTTCTTCTATTTCCTCTTTTCGGACGCTCACAGAATGACAGCGCGGATTCGGGCAGTGGTAGTACGGATAGCGCGCGGTGCGTCCTTTAGACCAACTCGCGGTAAGTGGCTTTTTGCATTCGCCGCAAGTGGTGAAGCGCCTCAACGGAAAATCCGGATGGCTGCGCTGATAAGGTGTAATCGTCGTACGCCTCCCCCTTACAACCGCTTGAACCTTGTCGTAGATCTCCTGCGAAATGAGCGGTGGGAAATCGCCGAGCTGTTTTTTGTTCCAATCCTTGACCAAAGTCCAACCCGCGTAAACCGGTTTCGTCAACATCTGATGGAAAATTTGCATGCTGACCTTCTTTCCTTTTGTGGTAGTAAGCCCCAAATGAGTCGCTGTTTTGAGGACCTCCTGCTTCGTGTGTTGCCCAGCGGCATAAAGTTCGAACGCCCTGACGATTAGTGGCGCGCGTTCAGCGTCCAGAATCAAACTCGGACCGCCAATCCGATTACCTACGTTGTTTAGGTAACCCAAAGGAGCCTTGAAAGGCCATCTCTCAAGGGCGATAGCGGCTCTCATGCCAGCCTTAGTTCGATCCGACCGTATGTCATTGTCAAATTGAGCAAATACAGAAAATATTCCGGTGGTGATTAGCTGAGTGTTGCAGTCTGTTTGATCTGCAGGTTGTAGTGGGTGATGAAGAAGTGGAGGGCGTCGAGGTGGTTTTCGGCTGACTGGGAGAAGGAGTAAGCCCGGCGCACCAAGCGGCTGAGCCTCGCTCGCAGGGTGCCAAAGAAGCGTTCGACGTGGCAGGTCTCGCCCGCTTCCTTGCCGCAAGAGCGATGCGTCCTAGCTGGGAAGGCGGTGGCGTAGGCATCCCAGTAGTCGCTGCGAGTGGCACATCGACAGTAGCCCGGCGGCAGGCCTGCCCGCAAATCACAGGCACCTTGCAGGCTTCTGTCACCCAGCGTCCAAGCCACGATCTGGCGGGTGCGTCGGCACAAAGCCACCCACAACCAGAGCGGCGTGGCTTTGCCGCCGACAAAACTCCAGAGTTCATCGAGTTCAAGCACGTCGCCTTTTTGCGCTGGCAAGAGCGTGTCTTTGAACGCTTGGAGTTGCTCCGCTTTTTTCCCCTAGCCACTTCATGACCGTCTGGTAGCAGACGCCGAAAGTGCGGTGGATGCCGCGCAGGCCCATGCGGTCCTGGTAGGCGCTGAGCACCTGCTTTTTTAGAGCCGGGCTGTGACGCGGTCCTTTCGGAGCGAGCGTGAACGTGCGCTGGCAATCCTTACACTTGGCCCGCTGTGCCCCGCGCACCGTGTGCCCGTTCTTGTAGAGCTGCTCGCCTTGGCAGTGCGGACAGCGATGAACCAACGTCGTCGAAAGCATCCACGATCATCGCACGATCCAACCACTTGCAACACTCAGCTAATCACCACCAATTTGCCGCTGGAGCTTTCATCGATAGGTTCGGTAACCGAACGCAGCTTTATTCTATTCTTGCGAAGGAGCACTTGGACCCCTGTATGATCTGCCGTGTTACGAGAAAAACGGCTGATGTTGTAAACGACCACAGCTTTTACCGTGTTTTTCCTGTCTGTGCAGTATCGTAGAAGCTTTTGGAACTCGGTGCGATTCACGCTCTTTGCACTTTCCCCTATTTCAACAAACACATGGTCCACGGAGTATGCGTATTGATGGCAATACTCGCGACACGCCTTCTCTTGAGTGGACAAACTCAAGTTTTGCGTCTGCTCTTTTGTTGATACTCGACAATAGATGACTGCCGCTGGGGAGTTCATTCGGTTGATCTTAAGCAAGGCAATTTCAATAGATCGTTATGCCGTTTTCATACGTCTGTTCCCACACCAAAGTTAACCCGGATAATTTTTGAGAGCTGTTCGGCGTCATCTTGCGGGGATATCAGAGTTTATAGTCGATTGAGCGCGCGGCGTCTGGTAAGCAGGTGAGCATG
>CAXSED010000068.1:20615-23744 GCA_964236475.1 uncultured Chthoniobacterales bacterium | reverse complement strand
TCGGCCCGGCCCGTTTCGAGTTCTTCCTGGCGGCGGCTGAGTTCTTCCAACTCGCGCTTTTGGCGTTCGATCTGCTCTTGCTGGCGTTTGAGACTAAGCAGTTGTTCCTGCGCCTTTTGCACCTGGCTGTCGATGCGTTCGCTACCCGGCCCGCGCACGGAAATCGGCGCGGGCATCACGTCTTCTTCGTCCTCCTCCAAATCGGTCCGTCCGAGGGGCACGGCGGCGGGCGCGTTGTTCGGGTCGGCGGGTGGTCGTCCAAATCGTTCTGCCATAAAAAGACGTATACAGGAACGCGTTTAAAACTCCATGTTTTTTAGGCGTCGGCGTGCGAGCGCGAGCGGCAGACCCAGGGCCGACAAGCTCAGGCCGAGCGCGAGGCCACCTGACACCACCTGCACAAGTTGACGCGTTCCCGTCGGCAGGTGCGGCCAGGTGAACGGCAAGCTCGCCGGAAAAGCCAACAGCGTGATGAACAGCACGATGTAAAGGAATGACGCCACAAGGCAAAGCGTGCCGCCGAATCCGCTGACGATCTTTGACGGATTGTCCTCCTTGAAGTTGGGAAACAGCGCGCCCAGACCGGAGGACATGCCGCACAGCGCACCGCTCATCAGCGCGATGGCGGCAGCGAAATAGACGATCTGCGTCCAGGGCAACTTGAGGATCAGGCTGGACGCGATCATCAACGCGACGGTGACGCCCGTCGCCGCGAGGCACGACGACCAGAATTTCTGCATCAGCACGCGGCCCAGCCCGAGCGGAGCCAGCCCGATGATCCACAAGCGGCGGCCTTCCAGACTGAACTGCGGGAAGACGAAACGCGTGGTGAGAGTAGAAAGCGTCAGCGCGCAGGCGAGCAGGTTCAAATACGAAATCATCGTGCTCCAGAAGCGGCTCTGGATGTCGTAGGCGACGTTGCGCAGGTTGAGGATGTAGATCGTCAGCAGGCCGACGAAGATCAAGACCTGCGACCATTGCGCCGGGTCGCGCCAGAAGATGCGGGTATCCTTGAGCACCAACGCCCGCACGGGGCGGTTGACCACGGCGGCGACCGGCGCGGAGGAAAGCACGGTTTCCAACAGACCGCGCCGTAGACGGGCCTGGCGGCGGGTGTCGGCTTTGAGCTGGGAGCGCTCCGAGCGGTGGCTGAACGCGCGCGCCCAACTGTCGTAGAAAAACCGGCTGGCCACCTCAAATCCGAGCAGCAGCCCAAACAACGCGTTGCTGAGCAGTAGGCAGAAGAAAAAACAACCCTCGCGTGTCAGCCCGCTGCTCCAGGACAGGATCGAGTGCGCCATCCACGCGCTGGGCAGGTAGGGATTGAGGCTGAAATGCGTGTGGCGCAAGAGCTGGTTGAAAAGACGAATTTCCGAGGGTGCGCTCAGGTCGTTGGCGTCGGCGGGCCGCACGAAAACCATGGTGCCACCGACCGCCAGGACCGCCGCGACGAAGAGCGCCTTTTTCGCCCACGGTTTCGAGAGGAGGGCGACGACGAGCAACACCAGCGCGGACCCGAGCACCGCCGGGATCGCCACGAAGGGCAGGTACGTCAGCGCGATCTGAAAATAAAAGAGCGGGTCCGCCGACGTGACCTGGCCGAACGCGGCCATCATCGGTGCGCTCAGAAAAATGAGCGCCCAACTGGAAACCGCGACGCTTTCCAGAAATTTCCAGCGGTAGATGTCCACGTGCCGGATGGGCAGCGTGAGAAACCAGTTGGTTTCGCGGTTTTTGAAAAGCGTGCTGTAGCCGATGATGAAGTTCGAGAAGATCAACATCACGAAAAAGAATCCGAAGATCAGGTACAGGATGCGTTGGGAAAGCAGCGCGCCCACCGCCGGGAACGCAAAGATGAATTGCAACCCCCGGTGGAACAGAAAATACCCGAGCAAAAGGTATCCGACGATGAACGAGCCGAGCAAAACAGGCAGCAGCGGGGAACGTCGGCGCATCCCGCGTGCCCGCGCCAACAGGCTGCGCCACTGGACCCAGAGCAGCAACCGGAACAGGCGCAGGGTAGACACGCCGGAAGATACGGAGGAAACGCCGAAAAGTAAAAGGGGCGGGAAAGACCCTTCCGGTTGTAGGGCGACCGTCCCGGTTGCCAGCACGGGAGATGCGGATTGGAGAAACGCCGAACGGGTGTAGGAGGCAGAGAAAGTCTCCCATGCTGGCAACCGGGACGGTCGCCCTACAACCGGAACTCAGCCCCGACCT
Source organism: uncultured Chthoniobacterales bacterium (assembly GCA_964236475.1). Taxonomy (GTDB): domain Bacteria; phylum Verrucomicrobiota; class Verrucomicrobiia; order Chthoniobacterales; family SZAS-18; genus CAHJWO01. Next base: position 21,524 of record CAXSED010000068.1, on the reverse strand, counting down.
GCCTTGACCTTCACTTCTTCTTTTCCCATTAATGCGGCCACTTCGCGGTCGTTAAGATAACGCCACTCGCCAAGGCGCAAGGAGCCGAGCTTCAATGTCCCCAATCGCACGCGCTGGAGACGCTTCACCTCGTAGCCCACCTGCAAAAACATCAGACGAATCTGCCGCTTGAGGCCCTGCCGCAGAATGACCTTCAGCTTCTGCGCGCTGAGCTTATAAATCGCTTCCGCATGCGCGCGAACTCGTTGCGGCGGCTGGCCTTCCTGCTCGGGGTCGATTTTGATGAACACACCCTGTTGCAACTTCGGCGCGAGCGTCATGTCGAACGAACGGTCTACGGTCACTTCGTATTCCTTATCGACCTTGTAGCGGGGATGCGTCAGGCGTTGGGCGAAATCGCCGTCGTTGGTCAACAACAACAATCCTTCACTATCCTGATCGAGCCGACCGACATGGAACAACCGGGGGAAATCCTCGGGCAGCAGGTCGAACACCGTGTCGCGCTGGCGCGGGTCGGTACGTGTCGAAAGAAAACCGACCGGCTTGTTGAGCAGCACGTAAACCGACCGCTGCACGTGGACCGGCTTCGTGTCGACCTTGACGGAATCGCCCGGGCCGACGGTCGTCGCCAGATTGGTACAAGGTTGCCCGTTCAGGGTCACCCGTCCGTTGGTGATGATCACCTCACACGCCCGGCGCGATCCCAGACCGGCGGCGGCCAGATAGCGGTTGAGGCGCACGGAAAAGACGGGAAACCGCTCAGGCTTCCGGCTTGGTCTTGGGCAGACCGATGACGCGGGTGCCCTTGGCGAAAACACCGCGCTTCTTCATCAATTCGACGCGCTCGAAACGCTTCAGGACGTTGCGCTTGACGGTGATCTTGGAAGCGCCTTTGAGGCTGCGATGCTG
>CAXSED010000068.1:0-20515 GCA_964236475.1 uncultured Chthoniobacterales bacterium | reverse complement strand
TCAGGACGTTGCGCTTGACGGTGATCTTGGAAGCGCCTTTGAGGCTGCGATGCTGTGACATGACGAAAAACAGGGTTAGGAAGCTGGATCGAAAAGGAGGGGAACCCTCTCAGATTCCGCGCAAATGGCAACTGGAAATTACAGGATGCCCAGCTTCATCTTGCCCGCCTCGGAGATCATGTGCTGGTTCCACGGCGGGTCCCACACGAGGGCGACTTCCGCTTCAGACACGCCGGGGATCGTCCGCAGCTTACCTTCGGCGTCTGCCGCGATGGACGGTCCCATACCGCAGCCCGGGGCAGTGAGCGTCATCTGGACCTTAATACTACTGCCCTTGCCGGGCGTCTCGGACGGCTGGATCTGGCAATCGTAGACCAAGCCGAGATCGACGATGTTGACCGGGATTTCCGGGTCGAAGCACGTCTTCAGTTTTTCCCAGGCGGCCTTTTCCTGCTTGGCCGGGTCGAGATCAACGTCGGTGAAAGGGATTGCCTGCTTCTCGCCTTCGAGTGTCAGGCCGAGGGCGTCGGCGTTTTGCTCGGTGATGCGCGACAGGCCGGAGGGCGAAGCGACGGTGTAGCTGCCGCCGAGCGATTGGGTGATCACCACAGTCATGCCCGCAAGCAGGGTGATGATGTTGCCGCTGGGAATCTGGATGGCCTCCACGTCCCGGCTCAAGGTGATTTCAGAGTTCTCGTGCATGAGGAAATATTTTCAGGAAAGAACGATTTCAGGCGTTCGGTTGTCCCATCAGGACCACCTTGAGCTTTTTACCGGTTTGACCGCCGTTGAGCTGGTCATAAAGGGTGGGAGCCGTCGCTGCGCTGGCCGCTGAGACGGGGCTAGAGCCGGAAACCGGGATCGTCGCTTCGGTCGGGGCGAGGGCGGAGCGCAACGCGCCTTCCACCAGTTGCGCGCAGTGGATTTTCATCGGCGGCAGCGCGCCGAGCGGGGCGGCCAGCTCCTCGCCGGAAAGCGCGAGGGCTTCGGCGACGGTTTTGCCCGCGATCATCTCGGTGGCGACGCTGGCGACGGCAATCGCCGTCTGGCAGCCGAAAGTCTGGAACGTGGCACGATCAATGACCTTCTTGCCGTCCTGATCCTTGAACTTGACCCACATCCGCAGCATGTCGCCGCAATCGGGACTACCGACGGTGCCCACGGAATCGGCGTCGGCCATTTCGCCGACGTTCTGCGGATTGGTCTGCGCGGCTTCGATGCGCGCTTGCAGGGTGTTGGGGTCGTCCGTCATCGGACGGCTACCATAACCCGGAATCGCGGCGATGAAAAGTCCGCGTTCCGTAAGACGCGCTCAGCAGGCGAGAGCGAGCGTGTCCTCGATGGTTTGCACCAGCTTGGCGAAGCACGTCGGCTTGGGCAGGCAGCGGTGGCCGTCCACGCGTTTCCCGGCGGAGGTTTCGCTCGACGTGACCAGCCCCGATAGGAAAAGAATGGCGGTGCCGCCGATTTCCTCGTCCGAACGCACCAACCGGGCGACCTCCGTGCCGTCGAGGCCGGGCATGTCGATGTCCAGCAGGATCAGATCGGGCCGGAAGTCGCGTGTCATGGCAACGGCCCGTCGACTGTGGTTCTCCTCCTGCACGATGTAACCGCCGGACTTTTCAAGCAGAACTCGCCACAAGTTCGTGATGGCGGCCTGATTGTCCACGACGAGGATGCGTTTCTTCTGTTTTGTTAATTGCGGAATGTCAGCCATTTGACGGCTGTCATTAGCAAAACTTATGCCAGAAACTCTATTCGAGTGTGTAGCGCGGCAGGGTGGGGTCCACCTGCTGGCTCCAGGCGTCGATGCCGCCCAGCAGCGCTTTGACGTTGGTGAACGCGTGCCCGGCAAAGTAGGCGGCGGCGTCCAGGCTGCGTGCGCCCTGGTGGTCGATGAGAACGATCAGGCCGGAGTCGCGCGGCCACTGCATGAGGATCGTGTTCATCAATTCCTGCGTGAAATGCTCCGCGCCGGGGATGTGAACAGCGTCGAATTCCTCGCGGGTGCGAATGTCGACGAGATGAACCGGCGCGGTTTCGGTCTGTTGGGTGAGCATGTGCAACTCGCCCGGGGTGATCTGCATGGCGCGGTCCTCCTCCTGGCTGGTCTGGAGAAATGCCGTGACCTCCTGCAAATCCATGTGCGGATTGCGGGCGCAGATTTGGGCCAGAGTTTCGGTCGGCGCAAACCCGCACGAACTGCACCCGCCGACGTGGTATTTGCGAAACAATGCTCGCTGCACGCCGGGATACACAGCGAGCAAATCGTGCATGGATTGCTGTGGGTCTAATGGTGAGGTGGCGGTCATGGAAAAATTATTTGCCGAGCTGGACCAAGGCTTGCCGGTGGTCCTGGCTGATGATTTCAAGCACGGTTGGGGTGTGCAAAGTCCAAAAGTAAACCTGGCCCGCTTTGTCCGTGAAAACACCGTCGCAAACCGTCTCGCGTGACAAATTCGGGTGTTCGAGTTTCCACCAGCCTTGCACGTCGGTGTTGTTGCGACCTGCGGACAGGAAACGCAAGATGAGCATGCGGGAGGCTACTTTGCGAGCCATGCCGCCGTCTTCGACCCCGTTGGCAAAGGCCACGACATCCTGCGCGCGCGGCACCGGTAACGGGGAGTAAACGTCGGAAGTGGCCAGCGCCTTTCCGGCAATTAGAGTGACTGCCGCGAAGACCAAGGTCTTTTGTAAGAGGCGCATGGCAGCAAATCCCCTAAAATTTTGAGCCGTCGTTGTTGTCCAAGCTAAAGTTGCCGCCATCGCTTTCCGCCAGCGCGCCCTTGAGCGCGTGCCAGCCCAACGTAGCGCACTTGATCCGCTGTGGGAATTTCGCCACGCCGCTGAGCAGGCGCAGGTCACCGAGGGTCTTGGGCGCGGTAGATTCGGGCGTCTTGCCGGTGATCATGGATTGAAAGGCGTCCAGTAGCTCGGACGCTTCGGCGCGAGTTTTACCCTTGATCTTGGTGGTCATCAGCGAGGTGGAAGCCGTGCAGATCGAGCAGGCCGCGCCCGTGAAACCGACCTTTTCGAGCCGGTCGTTGTCGTCGATTTTGAGGCTCAGCGCGACCTCGTCACCGCACGTCGGGTTGTCGCCGCTGACGGTCACGGTGGCGTCGGGCATCGGGCCGAAATTCCGTGGCTTGCGCGAATGGTCCAAAATCACCGCCTGATAAAGTTCCTCGAAATCGAAGTCCATAGAGAAAAGAGGCTGTTCAGCGGTTGAAGAAGGCGCGCACCTTTTCGAGCGTTTCGATGAGCGTGTCCACTTCTTCGCGCGTGTTGTAGAAATAGAAACTGGCGCGCGCGCTGGACGGCACGCCCAGCTTGCGGTGCAGCGGCTGGTTGCAATGATGGCCGCCGCGCAGGGCGACGCCGTAGCGGTCGGCCATGGAAACCACGTCGTGCGAATGCACGTCGCCGAGCACGAAGCTGACCAGCCCGCCACGGTCCATGCCGGGACCGAAGAGCCGGACGCCACCCAGTTCGCTCAGGCGGGTGTAGGCATATGCGGCGAGGGCCTGATCGTGCTCGAAAATGTTCTGGCGACCCACGGAGTCCAGATAGTTCATCGCCGCATGCATCCCGACGGCTCCAGCGATGTGGGGCGTGCCCGCCTCAAAACCGTGCGGCGCGGGCTTGAACTTGCTTTCCTGCCAATCGACCCGCGCGATCATCTCGCCGCCGCCCTGGTAGGGGGGCATCTCGGCGAAACGCTCCTCGCGTCCGTACAGGACGCCGAACCCGGTCGGCCCGAGAATTTTGTGGGAGCTGAACACGAGGAAATCGCAGCCGATGGCCTGCACGTCCACCGGGCAATGTCCCGCCGACTGGGCGGCGTCCACGAGCGTCACCACACCGAGCGCACGGGCGCGGGCGCAGAGTTCCGCCGCCGGGTTGATCGTGCCCATCGTGTTAGAAATGTGGACGAACGAGAAAATCTTCACTTCCGGGGTGAGGAGTTCGTCGAGCCTGGAAAGGTCGAGCACGCCGCTGTCGCCGAGGACCGGAATGTAAACCAACTGCGCGCCGGTCTTCTGCGCAATCATCTGCCAGGGGATGATGTTGGCGTGGTGCTCCAGTTCGGTGAGGAGGATCTTGTCGCCGGGCCGGAGGTGCTTGCCGCCCCAGGCCGAGGCGACGGCGTTGATGGAATCCGTCGTGCCGCGCGTGAACACGATCTCGTTGGGGCTGCGGGCGTTGAGAAATTCGGCGGTGCGGACGCGCGCTGCCTCGTAGGCCGCCGTGGCGCGGTTGCTCAATTCGTGGATGCCGCGATGGACGTTGCTGTGGTCGTGCTCGTAATAGTGAGAAATCGCGTCGATCACAGATTGGGGCCGTTGCGAACTGGCCGCGCTGTCGAGATACACGAGTGGCTGGCCGTGGACTTCCTGGTCGAGAATGGGAAAATCGCGTCGGAGCGCGGCCCAATCGACGCTGGCGGTCGGGGCATGTTTTGCGATGTCGTGCATAACCGGAATCAACTGAGCTGCAGCTTAATTTAGAATCATTCCAAATACAAGGTCGGCATGTGTGAATCGTCACGGGGAATTTCCCATCGTCTCGTGTGGTTTTGTTGACCGGAACCTTGGCCAGTCGGGGAAAATTCGGTATATTCCGCGCGTCATGCAGAAGCGAATATTTATATGGATCTTGATCGCCCTGGTTTCCAAGGCGGATGCGCGGGCGAAACCATCCGAACAGCCCATCGACAAGGAGACCGTGCGCAAGGCCATCACCATTTTCCGCCAGACCCCGGCGAACCAACAGGGGAGCATGGTGCGGCCCATCATCCTGCGGTTCGCGGTGGAAAGCCCGGAAGTGCAAATCGTGGTTCCTCCCCTCATTCTCCCCTGGATCGAAGGCGGCAAAGCGCGCAGCGAAGCCAAGGCAGCATTGCTGACGGCCTACGTGGCGGGCGACGTGCGGGCACAACTCGATCAACGCAAAATGAAGGACGACCCGGTGGCCGGAACCGAGCAGGTGATTTCCACCTACCGGCAACTGCAAAAGACGGAGCCGCAACTCAAAATCAACGAGGTCGAGAAGCTGATCGACCTGCACAAGCAGGGCAAGCTGGCGAAGCCTAGGCTCTGACAGCTCGCCGACCCGATCCGTGACGTTTTTTTAATAACGAGTGGCTCGGAAGAAGTGTCAGGACCTTCTCCGAACGATTTGCCGGGAAGCCGATCCTTCGCTAGACTCCTCGTCCCATGCGCGGACAAACCCTCTACGAAGCTCGCTGGATCTTCGCTGTACTCCTCCTGCTGACGTTCATTCTCGGACTCATCACGCCCTGGCTCGCTCTGCTGGGAGTGCTGCTGATCCTGTACACGTTCTATTTTTTCCGCGACCCGGAACGCATCGTGCCGACCGACCCGAACGTCGTGGTGGCGGCGGCGGACGGCGTGATCGCGGGGATCGAAGAGGTCGAGGAGCCGGAAGTCGTCAAGGCGACGATGAAGCGGGTAGCGATTTTTCTGTCGGTGTTCGACGTGCACACCAACCGCGCCCCGGTGGCCGGAACCGTGACATACACCGAGCGGCGCGTGGGCAAGATGCTCGATGCGCGGCACCCCGATGCCACGCGGCTCAACGAATGCCGGGTCTGGGCCATCGAGCACCAGAACGTCGTCGTCGTGGTGCGCCAGATCACCGGGGCGATTGCCCGGCGCATCGTGGCCTGGGCCAAGGTGGGGCAAACGGTCGAACGCGGCGAGCGGTTTGGCATGATCCGCTTTGGCTCGCGCACGGAGGTTTACCTGCCGATGAGCGCGGAAATCGTCTGCAAGGTGGGCGACCGGGTGCAGAGCGGGGTGAGTATCATCGCACGTTTGTGACCGGGCCGGGGGAAATCGCCGCGTGACGCCGTGATTGCGCCCGGGGAAACTTGGCGTCACAATGCGGGGAACGTTCACCGCGACGGCCGCTTGTAATCCGTATGAAAACGCCCGCCTTTCTTCCCCGCCGCAGCCCCGATCCCTACGACCCGAAGATTTTCCTGCTGCCGAACCTGATGACGGCGGGCAACCTGTTCTGCGGGTTCGCGGCCACGCTCAAAATCATTACCGGCACGCTGGTGCAGGCACCGGTGGCGGGCGTGCTGGAACGGGGACACGAAACCGTGTGGTCCAAGGGTGCGATTGACCAATTCCACACGGCGATCTGGTTCATTCTTGGCGCGTGCGTGTTCGACGTGCTCGACGGGCGGTTGGCGAGGTTGGGCGGGCAGGACAGTCCGTTCGGACGGGAGTTCGATTCGCTGGCGGACACGGTCAGTTTCGGACTCGCCCCCGCGTTGCTCGTCTACAAGATCGTGCTCGACGAGTTCGGCGACGTGGGGATGATCATCGCGTTTCTCTATTTGGCCTGCGGGACGTTGCGGCTGGCACGATTCAACTGCATTTCCGCCGCTTCGGATGCCGACAAAGGCGCGCAAACCCCGGTCGATGCCGGGAAAAATTTCAAGGGATTTCCGATTCCGGCGGCGGCGGGAGTCATTGCCTCGCTGACGGAGCTATTGCTGTGGTTCGACGAAGACAAGCGGCAGATCGGCGCGTGGAAGTTCGTGCTGCCGTTCCTGATGGTCTTCCTGTCGTACATGATGTTCAGCCACTTCAAGTACCCCAGCTTCAAGGCGATCAATTGGCGCACGCGCCGCACGCTGCCCGCGCTGCTGGCGATCATCGTGCTGATCCTGCTGACGGCGCTCTATTACCAGTGGATGTTGGCGGTCATCTTCCTATCGTACCTGATGTACGGATTCCTGCGTCCGTGGTTGTCGCGTCCGTGGCGGCGAAGCATCGAGCAGGAGATCGGTGCGGCGGAAGAGGGCGACGAGGACGACGAGGACGAGGGCGACGCCGAAAACGAGATCGGCGTGGGTCTCTAGAACCGGATTGGTTTCCTAGTTGGTCACGAAACCGGCGTGGCCAAATGCCCCGCCCATTCCTAGGTGATAAAACCGGGCTACGGCTCTTCCCGCGTGGGCCGGATGAGGCTGCGTTTCTGGCGGCGGTCGAGCCACCACGCGAGCCAGATACAACCCTCGTAGAGGAGCAGCATCGGACCGGCGACCACGGCCAGCGTCATCGGGTCGGGCGATGGGGCCAGAAAGGCCGCCAGGATCATGATGAGGAAGAACGCGTAGATGCGCGTCTTGCGCAGCATTTCGGCGTTGAGCAGGCCAAGCTTCACCAGCACGAGCACGACCACCGGCAGCTCGAAAGAAAGGCCGAAAATCAGCACGAACTGCGTGGCGAACGAAAAGTAAGTGCCCACGGTCCAGGTCGGGTCGAAGCCCATGTGTTTGGCGTCGTTCCAGAGCCATTTCAACGTCGCGGGCAGCACGAATCCGAAGCAGAAATACGCGCCGGTCAGGAACAGCAGGAAACTGAACGCGATAGCCGGCAGGATGTACGCTTTTTCCTGCTGGCTGAGCGCGGGCAGCACGAAACCGGCGAGGAAATAAAGATGGAATGGAAACGACAGAACGATCCCCGCGTAAAACGCGAGCGAGAGCGAACTGTTGACCGAGTCTGTCGGCCCGAGGCCGCGCAGCGTGTAAGCGGAGGGATCGGGAATGACGTGCAATGGCAGCATGACGGCGTGCATCAACTGCGAGCGGAAAGCGAAGCACGCGACCATCGTAAAGCCGAGCGTGGCGGCCATCTTAACGAGCATCCAGCGCAGGTCTTCGAGGTGATCGAGGAACGGCTTGACCATCTCCGAGTCCTTCTGCTCACGGACGCTGAAGATTTTTCGGAGGATGGGCCGGAGGAAAAAGGACATGCGGAGCGGGAAGGGGAGATAGCAGAGAACGGGCGCGGATTCAAGTCCGGGCGGGAGATGGCAGGAAGTCCGGTGGATGAAAAATTTCCGTCATCCTGAGCGGACTCGCTTCCGCTCAGGATGACGGAAATTTTTGTGGGCAGTCGCTTTAGAAAGGCTTGTCAAACCATGCCCCGTGCGCAGAGGCGGGCGTAGAGGCTGAGGGTGTTCGCGTTGTTGATCTCGCCTTCCGCAATCATGCGCCGGAATTCTTCCAGCGTGAACTCCCGGCATTCCGTGATGCCCTCGTTCTCGTCGTGCAACGCCCCCGCTTTCGACGGCACGACCCCCTTGGCCAGAAAAAGATGTCCATGCTCGTCGGTGAAGCCCTGCGACGTGAAAAAGTAGCCGAGTGCGATCATTTCGACGCCCGCCGCCATTTGGTAGCCGGTTTCTTCCTGTAGCTCGCGCACCGCCGTGGCGCGGACGATCTTTTCGTCGTCGGAATTTTCCTCGTCAATTTGACCAGCGGGGAATTCCCACATCAGCGCACGCACGGGGATGCGTTCCTGCCGCACCAGGACGAGTTTGCCCTCCGGGGTCATGGGCGCGATGACCACGGCGGCCTTGCGGTGAACGACGGTCCACGCCGCCGGTTTGTCCTGGCGGGTGGGGGTGAAAACGGTCTGCTTGGTAACCTCGACGTTTTTGTCTTTGTAGACGGTTTCCGTGCCGACGGTGCGCCAGCCTTCCGTATCGCGGATGAGGGAGGATTTTTTCATGATGCCAATGTCTGCTTCCACGCTTCGAGCCGGGCGGCGACGTTCGCAAACGACGGCGCGCCGATCCCCCGGCGGCTTTCGAGCGAGCGGCGCACGTCGAGCACCGCGAACACGTCCTCGCCGAACGCCTCGCTCGCTGCCCGGTAGTCTTCCAGCGGCAACTGCGCAAAGCCCACTTTCCGCTCCAAACTCAGAGCGACCAGCTTGCCGATGACCTCGTGCGCCTGCCGGAACGGCACGCCCTTGAGCACCAGATAATCCGCGAGGTCGGTCGCCAGCAGGAGCGGGTCGCTCGTCGCGCGGGCCATGTTAGCGGTTTCGACCCGCGCTTCGGCCATCATCGCCGCGAAGACGCCGAGCGCGTTTTTGAGCGTGTCCACGGAGTCGAACACCGCTTCTTTGTCCTCCTGCAAATCGCGGTTGTAGGTCATCGGCAGCCCTTTGAGGATCGTCAACAGCCGGAACAGATTGCCGTACAGGCGGCCTGTCTTGCCGCGCGTCAGTTCGGCCACGTCGGGGTTTTTCTTCTGCGGCATGAGGCTGGAGCCGGTGGTGAAGGCGTCACTCAGGGTCAGGAAGGCGAACTCGCTCGTCGCCCAGAGGATCACGTCCTCGCTCAGGCGGGAGAGGTGCATTCCGACGATGGCGGCGGCGGACAGGAATTCGCAGGCGAAATCCCGGTCGCTGACGGCGTCCATGCTGTTTTCGCTGACCTGCGAGAAGCCGAGAATTTGCGCGATGAGTTGGCGGTCGAGGGTGATCGTCGAACCGGCCAGCGCGCCGCTGCCCAGCGGGAGCACGTCGAGGCGACGGGCGGCGTCGGCGAGGCGGCCATCATCGCGGGCGAACATTTCCACGTAAGCCAGCAGGTGGTGCGCGAAGAGGACCGGCTGGGCGCGTTGCAGGTGCGTGTAACCGGGCATGACCGTTTCCGGGTGGCGTGCTCCGAGTTCCACCAGCGAGATTTGCATCCCGCGCAACGCCTGGCGGATCGCCGCGATTTCCACGCGCAGGTAGAGCCGCAGGTCGAGCGCGACTTGGTCGTTGCGGCTGCGGGCGGTGTGCAGCTTTGCGCCTGCCGCGCCGATGCGGGCGGTAAGCGCCGCCTCGATGTTCATGTGGATGTCTTCCAGTTCGGGTTTGAACGGGAACTCCCCTTTTTCGATTTCCTCGCCGATCCCGCGCAGGCCGGATTCGATCTGGACGCGTTCGGGCTCTGTGAGCAGGCCCGCCGCCGTCAGGGCTGCTGCGTGGGCGAGGCTGCCCTCGATGTCATGGGCGTAGAGCCGCCAGTCGAAGGAGATGGATTCGCTGTAAGCGCGTAGCTGCGCGTCCGTTGTCTGCTGAAAACGCCCGGTCCACATGATGCCGGGACCATAGGGCAGAAACCGGGGGTTTCAAAAAGGAGAACGGCGGCGGTTATTTCCGCGCGCCGTACAGCGGAGCGTCGGGCGTCAACCCGGGCGCGGCGGCGTGGCCGGACCAGCCCTGCCAAACCGGCCAGAGGAAGCCGGTGTGTTTTATCCACTCACGGTAGGCCGGGCTGTGCGCGCCGAGCACGGCTTCTTCCAAGCGTGCGCGCCACCATAGCAGCGCGAACGCCCCGCCAGCCAGGAGTGTCATGCGGACGGTGCAAGCCGTCAGGAACAGGCCGAGGAACAAGAATCCGTAGCCGAGGTAGATCGGGTGCCGCACGTAGCGGTACGGCCCTGCCAGCACGATCTCGCGCACCGAGACCACGATGCCCAGCGAGCGGCCCAGCCACAGGATCGACCATAGCGAGAACAACGCGCCGAACACCGAGAACACGACCCCCGCCGCCGCCAGCGACGTGCTCCAACCGTCGGGGACGAACGGCAGGGTCAACCAAGCGGGCAGTCGCACGTTCTGGTTAAAGAGCATGTAGGAAAACGTGGCCACCAGCGGCACAACGACTTCCTGCGCCTTGGTCGGATAGCGGGAAGGTTTGCGGCTGAAGAGGAGCAGCAGCCCGCACACGAGGTTGGAACTGGCGAGGAGGCCGTAACGGGCGAAATCCTCGAAATGCACACCATCGAGAAATCCGGCGTCCTGCGCGACGACGGAAGCGGGCATGACGCTGCGCGAATGGGCGACCAACTCCATCAACTGCAAGGTGGAAATGTACTCGTAGCTCAGGAACAGGAAGGCGGCGGAGAGAACCCAGCGTTCGACGAAAAACACGAACCGGATCATCAGTGGGGAAAGGAGCCAGCGGGACATGAAGGTGGGAAAATGTCGGGACAGAGCAACGGACAGACGCTTGCGCCCGTCCGGGGCAGACGCCTAGAGTCTCTCCTCAGACAAGCAGTTTTTTTGCCAATGCCCCCGATGTCGTCTCCCTTGCCGCAGCAGATGTGTCTCGTCGGCATTGATCTGGCCTGGGGCGAGCGCAACGGCGACGGGCTTTGCTTGCTCGAAGCGTTCCCGGACGGTAGCGCGCGAGTAGCCGAAACGGCGCACGTTTTCGGGGACGATGCCCTGTTTCGCTGGCTTACAACGCGCTTGCCGCCCGCGCCCGCCCCGGCGAGCCTGCTTTTCGACGCGCCGCTGCTCTGTCCCAACGCCACCGGCAGCCGCCCGGTGGACCGGCTGGCGCAAACGATGTTCAGGAAATTTCACGCCGGGCCGCACCCCGCCAACGCCGCGCGCTGCGGTCGGCCCTTGCGGCTGGCGGCAGCGACCGTAGAACGGTTCGGTTTTCAGATCGGCTGGCGCGCACCGCGCACCGCCCGGCTAGCAGTGGAGGTTTTCCCGCACCCGGCGACCGTGCGGTGGTTCGGGTTAGAGCGGATCGTGAAATACAAGCGCGGTCCGCTGCCCGCGCGCCGGGCGGAGTTTGCGCGGTTGCAGGGGTTGGTGCGGGCGTTTCTGACCGGGCATTTTCCCGAGTTGGCGGAATCTGCCGCCCTGGTGGCAACGCTGGCCGCGCCGTGGACCAAGCCGAACGAGGACCGGCTGGATGCGCTGTTGTGCGCGCTCGTGGGCTACCAGCATTGGCGCGACAACGGGCGGTCGAGCGAGGTCATCGGCGATGAAACCGGCGGGTTCATCTTGTTGCCACGCGCCTAAGCGACCGGCGTCACGGCCTTGGGCTTCAACTGGATGAGAATGTTTGCCAGCGTGATGAGCGTGCCGCCGAGCAGCAATCGCCAGGTAAACGACTCGTTGGCATAGGACACCCCGGCCCACGCCGCCAACCAGGCGGGCAGGAACAACGCGCACAAGCTTGCCGACACCGGCTCGACGCAATAAATCAGCCCGGCCTCGGTCGCTTCGAGGAAACGCTGCCAGTGGTTCATCACCGTGAACGTCGTCAGCGTGCAAAAGAGGGTCAAAGCGAGCAATAGCCAGATGATCGGCCCGGAGCCGATGGCGGCCACGGAGAGCTCGGAGGCCGACTGGCAGCGTCCCGCCAGCACGGGCAGCATGGCGATGGCAATTGTGGTGAACATGATGACCGTGGCGTGCGAGGTGCGGTTGCGCGCGAAAACGGGGCGTTCCAGCCAAAAAATCTGCGCCGCGAAAAACACCGACGCCAACACGGTTTCCCATTCGCCGCGTCCCAGGCGCAGGGTCTGCCAGTCCACGCCGACGAGGATCGCCATGCCCGCCAGCACCAGCGCGCAACTGCCCGTCACCAACGCCGGGGGCCAGCGGCGGCGTTGACACGCGACGAACACCGGGATGATGACGCAATAACAGGAGGTCAGGAACGACGAGGTGGAGGCTGCCGTATAGTTCAGGCCGTCCATTTGCAGCAGCAGACCGCCGGAAGCGAACACCCCGAGGCCGAAGCCCTGGGACCATTCCCGGCGCGTGACGGTCCGCCACGTCCGCAGAGAACCCAGCGCGAGCGCCGCCGCCGCCAGTCCGAAGCGCACCACCAACGTCACCGCCGCCAGGAACCAGGAATCTGCCCCGGGCAGGAGCGCGTGCTGGGCGACCGTCAGCGTTTTAGCTAAAGGGAAACTCAGGCCCCATAGGACGGTGGCAGCCACCAGCCAGAGCGTGGCGCGGGTCCGTTGCGGATGGGCGACCGGAGTCAGCGGCATCGGCGGAGAGGAGCGGTCGGACATGGGATGGGGACGGTAGCGCAGGCGACCGGAATGGCAAACTTCGTGCCCGGCGTTTCCTGACACGGAAGCTTCTTTGTCGGGTTATGTATTTCGGTTGCCAAAGCGGTGCTCATGGCGTTAACTGCGGGCGATCTTACCGGACCTCAGCTTTCCCCGACCATCGACTGCCAAACTCAATGATTTTTAATCGCATCCCCACCGAGCGCATTAACTGGGTGACCAGTTCGTTCCTCATTGGTACCTTCATCCTGACACTGACCGCCGTGCCCACTTACCTGTGGTTCTACGGACTGAACTGGTTCCAGGTGATCCTCTTTGTCACGATGTTCTACGCCACGGGCATGAGCATCACGCTGGGCTACCACCGGCTGTTCTCGCACATGACCTTCAAAGCCAAATGGCCGGTGAAGCTTTTCACGCTGCTCTTCGGCGCGGCGGCGTTCGAGAATTCGGTGCTCATGTGGGCGAGCGAACACCGCAACCACCACAAGCACGTCGATCACGACGATGACCCGTATGCCATCAGCAAAGGGTTCTTCTTCGCGCACATCGGATGGTTGTTGTTCAAGCTGAATTCAGACGAGCCGTACGACAACGTCGGCGACCTGCAAAAAGACAAGCTCGTAATGTGGCAGGACAAGTATGTCCAGTGGATCGGCGTGGCGGTCGGGTTTGTGTTCCCGGCGGTCCTGGGCTGGATGTATCAGCACAGCGTCGCGGGTGCGCTGGGCGGTTTCCTCTTTGGCGGCGTGGCGCGCGTCGTGGCGGTGCAGCATTGCACGTTCTTCATTAACTCGGCCTGCCACACATTCGGCAACCAGCCGTACTCGGTGAAGTGCAGCGCGCGGGATTCCTGGCTGATGGCGTTTTTCACGTTCGGCGAGGGGTACCATAACTATCACCACGAATTCCAGTACGACTACCGCAACGGCGTGAAGCCCTGGCAGTGGGACCCGACCAAGTGGGCGATTTGGACGTTCCAAAAGGTCGGGCTGACGCAAAACCTGCGCCGCGTGCCGTCGGAGAAAATCATCCTCGCACAGATTTCCGAGGCGCAACGGGTGTTGGAACTCAAGCTGGCGTCCTGCGCGATTGTGCTGCCGGAAAGCACGCGCACGCTGCTCCAGGCCTCGCAGGATTATCTCACCGAACTCAACAACCGTTGGGCCGTGCAACGGCGCGAATACCTGAAGGCCACCGAGCAGACGCTTGAAACTTCCCGCGAGAAAATGAACGAATTGAGGGAAGAACTCAAGATGGCACTGGCGCACCTCAAATTCGTCAAGACCATCGAGGCCGCACTGTAGGGACTAGCTCCTGTCGTTTTTACAGAAACAGGATGGCTGTAACGGCCATCCTGTTTTTGTTTTGGGATGAGAGGAAGATTGAACGGCCCGGCGTCGGGGCGGTGTCGTTGTGAGGGATGGAATTGCTCTCGTGTAAGGGTTTGTTGGCCGGGCTGCTCTTCCTTGGCGGTTGCGGCAGTCCCTGTCCGTGCAGGTGATCTGGAGGAGCGGAAGGTGCACGACCAGCAGGTCGAGGCGGCTTACGAGACGGTTTTCTTTTCGGTGCTCGACGGCTGTTTTCAGGACGGTTTGTCCAACACGGATGTCGGTCAAATCCTCTTGCGAAGCGGCCCGAACCGACCTTACGGACAATTCATTTACGCCTGCCCGATCTGCATGGCCACGGCCCGGGCACTGGAAGCTTGTCGCGCCGGGCCGGACTTCACGGAGCGGAAAATGGGCGGAAAGGTAGCTTTCGGCAATGGGCTGACCCCCGAAATGCATGCCAGGCTCTACAGCCCGGACCCGAAGGAAAGGCTGTCCATCATTCATGACCTGGAGGAAAACTGGGTGTCGCGGCATCTCAGCTCGCTCCGGCTCAACGCCGGGGAAACGGCGCAGGCACAAGCGCAACTCAAGCTCGCGCGGGACGAGGGGATCAAGGTGATGCAGGCATTTGTCCAGCAGGGGCAACTCGAAAAACTCGCCCCGGCATACCGTGCCGGGGATGAGTGTGCGCTGTGCAACGCCGCCGCCGGGATGAACCTCAAATTGGCCGTGGAGCCGCCGCGTTGATTCTTTAGCGGGCTTCCTGCCGGGCGACAAACACGCCTGCCAGCACCAACGCCACGCCGAGACCTTGCAGCGGCGCGACGGGTTCGTGGAGGATCACTGCGGCGGCGAGTGCAGCGGTGAGCGGTTGCACGAGCAAGCTGACCGAGGCGACGGCCGCCGGGAGTCTGCCGATGCCATAGGCGATGAGGCCCTGGCCGCCCGCGTGGACGATCAACGCCAGCCCAATGAGCACCAGCCAGCCGTGCGTTGTTGTGGGCAGGAGGCGTTCGCCCGAGCACAAGGCCAGCGGCAAAAGAGCCAGCGCGGCGATCAGCCCGCTGCGCGCCATGATGACCAGCGTGCCGAAACGCCCGCGCGAGGCCTTGATCGACAAAAGATACCCGGCGTAAAAGAACGCGGTCACCAGACTCAGCCCATCCCCCAGCAAGGCCCGCTGATCGAGGCGGAAATCCCTGCCGATCAACAGGCAGGTGCCGGCCAGGGCCACGCACATCGACAGCAGGAAACGGCGGCTGACGGTTTGGCCGAAGACCACCCAGCCGAAAAGCACCACGAAAACCGGCGCAAAATTCGCCAGCAGCGTCGAGTTGGCCACTGTGGTAAAATGCAGCGACCAATGCCAGACGGCCAGGTCCGCCGCGAAGAATAACCCGGTGACCACAATGGGCCACCAATGCGCCTGCGGCCGGTCCACGCCGGGTGCGCTGGCCAATTCGGCGCGGGCGTTTGCCGCCAGTAGCAGCCAGATCAGCGGGAGGGAAAGCGTCATGCGCCAGAAGGCCGTTGCCACCGGGCCGACCTCGCTCAGCCGGACGAAGATCGGGGCGAAGCCGATGCACACCGCACCGCCAACAACGCACAGGAAACCACGGGTGGTGGCGCGGGTCGGCTCGGTGGTCGGAGTGGCGGAGAGAGTTTTCAAAGTGGGGTTGGACGAAGTCGACCATTTATAGACCTCTGTCATCCTGAGCGGAGTGTTTTCGGAGCCGAAGGGCCTTCCGGCTGGCGGCAGCCAAACGCGGAACCAAGTTTAACGCTCCTTCTGTAATTAGCGGTGCTTACCGGCGGTCGGAAGGTTTGCCTGCGGCTGTCTCGCAGACTCGGCTTTCGGCTGCGTTGCACTCCGCTCAGGATGACAGAGCTTTTTTCACGAAGCGTCCACTCTTGGTATGGCTTACGCCTCCACCGTGTCCTGCGCCTGTTCGGCGGCGAGTTCCCACTGGCGCGTGGTCTTGGCGAGCAGATCGGCGACGCCGGATAGCTCGCGGTTGAGTTGCATCGCCCTGCCGGGCTGCTGATAGGTGGCCTCGGTTTCCAGTTCGGCGGTAAGCGCCTTCTGGCGGGTTTCCAGAGCGGTGATTTCTCGCTCCAGTTTGCGGACGCGCTCCTCGCGGGCGCGTTTTTCGCCCGACATGGCGGCGCGTGCCTCGGCCTCGGCACGCTTTTGTTCTTTGGTTTTGCGGACGGACGGTGCGGCGGACGGCGCGCTGGTCGAAACCGGGGCTGCACCGTTGACGACCGGCATTCCGCCGCCTGCCACCAACGCCTCGCGGGCGTCGGTCGCCTTGCTTTTCTCCAGATAATAATCGTAGTCGCCGGCGTAGGGCGTCAGCTTCCCGGCGTCGATGTGGAGCACCTTTTTCGCCAAGGCCTTGATGAAATGCACGTCGTGGGAGATGAAAACGAGCGTGCCCTCGTATTGTTCGAGCGCGCCGATGAGCGCGTCGATGCTGGCCATGTCGAGGTGGGTCGTCGGCTCGTCCATGAGCAGCAGGTTCGGCGGGTCGAGCAGTAGCTTGACCAAGGCAAGACGGCTTTTCTCACCGCCGCTGAGCACGCCGACCGTCTTGAACGCGTCGTCGCCCCGGAACAGGAAACTGCCCAGCACCGTGCGCGCGGATTGCTCGCTGACGGGCTGGGGCATGTCCTGCGCTTCCTGCAAAATCGTGTGCCGCTCGTTGAGCATTTCCACCCGGTACTGCGCGTAGTAGCCCACCTTGACGTTGCTGCCCACGATGCGCTCGCCTGCCTGGAACGGAACCACCCCGGCGAGGATTTTGAGCAGGGTTGATTTGCCCGCGCCGTTGGGGCCGACGAGAACGACCTTCTCCCCGCGCTCGGCGGTGAAATTGAGACCCTTGTAAATCTGCAAGCCGTTCGGGTACGTCTGATCGACGTTTTCGAGGGTGATCGCCTTCAGACCGCTGCGCTGCGGCTGGGGAAACCGGAACTTGACCGTGGCGGCTTCGGCCTCGGGCATTTCCAATTTTTCCATGCGGGCAATTTGCTTGAGCTTGCTCTGCGCCTGGCTGGCGAGACTGGCCTTGGCGCGGAAACGGTCGGCGAAACGCTGCAAGCTCTCGATCTCGCGCTGCTGCGCCTTGTAGGCGTTCATCTGCTGCTCGCGGCGGGCGGCGCGCTGGGTGAGGTAGCTGTCGTAGTTGCCCCGGTAGAGGAACAGGTGGCCATGGCTGATCTCGGCGGTGCTCTGGGTGAGCTGATTGAGGAATTCGCGGTCGTGCGAGATCATCAGAATCGCGCCGGGGTAGCCTTTGAGGTATTCCTGGAACCAGCGCAACACCTGCAAATCGAGATGGTTCGTCGGCTCGTCGAGCATCAGCAAATCCGGCTCCTGGGTGAGCAACCGGGCGAGGTGCGCGCGCATGACCCAGCCGCCGCTGAACGTGCGCGCGGGCTCGTCGAAATCCGTCTCCTTGAACGCCAAGCCTTGCAGGATGCGCTTGGCTTTGGGTTCGAGGGAATGGGCGGCGTACTCGTCCTCGGCGTGCGGGGTCGCCAGAGCGAGGATCGTCTCGTCACCGGCGGGCGCGCTCTCCTGTGGGAGAAAGCCCAGCGTGGTGCCACGGTTGAGGATCACACTGCCCTCGTCGGGGGTGTTTTCCTTGAGAATCAACGAGAACAGCGTGGATTTGCCCGCGCCGTTGGGACCGACCAAGCCGATGCGTTCGCCCCGGTTGACCTGCAAGGAAGCGTCGCGGAAGAGCGTGCGTCCGGCGTAGGATTTAGTGAGATTGGAAAGCGTGAGCATGGGCCGGAAAGCGAGCGCGTACTGTGCCCGCAACCGGCCTCCGGCGCAAGGGGCGCGCCGCTACTTCACCACGAAGGTCTGCTTGAGCGGCAGATCGACGCGGGCCACCTTGTCGTGGACGTTTACTTCCACGGTGTACGTCCCGGCGGGGTCGTCGTCGCCGATGACGATGCTCAGGTAGTTGCGTCCGAGCTGCAATTCGCGGTCGTTGGTCGGTGCGAGCGCCTGATAACCGATCATGGAATCGCGCTTGTCGTAGGTCGCGCCGTCGGGGCGACGGACGGTTACGTCGTAGCTGACGTTAGCCAAACCGCCGTTGTCGCGCGCTTCGCCGTAGAAGATGATGGCGGTGTAGAGCGGTTGGCCGCGCACCGCGAGGTCGATGGGTGTAATAGTCGGCGTTTCGGGTTTGCGCCAGTCCTGAAAGAAGGCGGCGTCGGCCACGAGGTAAAGCTGCGCGCCGTAGTTGCCAACTGCCTTGATGTTGTCGCTGTTCGTCTGCACATCGCGGATCAACCGCCGGAAATGGGACGCGATGGCCCCCTGTGAACGGACGGCCTGTTCGGTGGGCTGGACCGGCGGATTGGGCGGCGCGGTGGGATCGGGCAGCACCGTCTGGGCAGCGCCCGACAACGGCAGGGCGAGCGCGAACAGGCAGGCGGAAAGAAAGGGGAACGTTTTCTTCATGGTCGGAGGAATGGCGGAAAGCGCGGGCTACGTCAGATGATGCGAATCTTCCCCGGTAGTTGGCCGTGTGTCGGCGAGTTTCAGGACGGCGGCGAGGACGGTTTCGCGCGGGATCGCCGCGTGGCCGCGCCGCCAGAAGGCGCGTTTGTTTTCAAGCCAGCCTCGGCGGACCGCCGGAGTGCGAACCTCTTCGACGCTCCGGCCCAGCGAACGCCAGCGCGCCGGGCCGTAGGGAGCTTCCAGCCGCCCGAAAAGCTCGACGACCGGGCAACCGACGGCGGCGGCGAGATGGGTCGTGCCGGTGTTGCGGCTGACAAGGAGTTGGGCGTGGCGTAGCAGCCAACCGAGTGCGGCCAAGCTGGTCTCGCCGCTGAGGTCGATCAGGCCGGGGATGCCGTCCCCGAGCAGGTGGCGGATCTCGCGCATCGAGGGGTCTTGGACGCTGTCGCCGACGAGAAAGACCCGCATAAATTTCCCCGACCGCAGCATTTCCGTCGCCAGCCAGGCCCAGTGAGCCGGGGGCCAGCGGTGGTCAAGCGAATAGGCGGTCGGGTTGAGCACGGCGTAAGGTTCGTCACTGCGGTCGAAATCGTCGAACCCGGCGGCGGCCAGACGGATGCGCAGAGATTGAAGCCAGGATTCGGGCAGGTGGACGCTTGGGCGGAGCGTGGCGACCGGCGGGGTGGCGATGCCCAGCGGGGCGAGGAGGTCGAAGTTGTGCTCGGCTTCGTGCCGCCCGTCGGTGGCGCGGCGGTCGCGCAGGCGGTCGGTGAGGGTCCAGTCGGCCAGCCAGGAGGTGCGGTAGCCGAGGCGGCGGGGGATTTTGGCGGCCTGAGCGGAAAACTGGACGCCGTCGTCCGGGTGGAGGTGGACGATGGCGTCGGCGTTCCACGCGGCGAGTTCGCGCGACCAATCCCGGCGGCGGGTGCGCAGGTTCGGGCGGTTCGGCGCGGGCGGCTGCATGGCGACAAAGCCGTCGAGCAGGGGATGGCCGTCGAGCAGCGGGCGCATGTTTTCCCGGGCGACGAAGACGAGCTTGTCGTCGGGACGCTGCCGACGGATCGGCTCCAGGCAGGCCGTGGCGATGATAACATCACCCACGCGGTCGGGACGGCAGAGGAGGAGCGTGGCCAAAGGAATTAGTCCGCAGATGACGCAAGTTTTTTCAGATGGAGGAACGGGGGAGTTTCTCTTGGTAACTGGCTTTCCCACGCTCTTGCTAGCAAGCCGCCAGCTGAATCCGTTAATTCTCCCTACTTTGGGTCGGGTTTTCCATCTTCCAAGAGGCGGCGCAGATAATGGGCGTATTCGGTCTTGCCGAGCTTGCGGATGAGGTCAGCGAGGCCGTCCGCGTCGATCCAGCCTTGCTCGTAGGCAATTTCCTCAATACACGCGATCTTGAGGCCCTGGCGCGCCTGGATAGCTTGGACAAAGTTGGCCGCCTGGAGCAGGGAGTCGTGCGTGCCAGTATCCAGCCACGCCGTGCCGCGTCCGAGGCGTTCGACTTGCAGGTCGCCGCGTTCCAGGTAGAGACGGTTGAGGTCGGTGATCTCCAATTCGCCCCGGGGGCTGGGCCGGAGGCTTTGCGCCAGTGCCGTCACATCCTGATCGTAGAAGTATAAACCCGGCACGGCGTAATCGCTCCGGGGCACGGAGGGCTTTTCTTCGAGCGAAATCGCTTTGCCCTCGGGGTCAAACTCAACGACCCCGTAAGCCGTCGGGTCAGCCACCCGGTAGCCGAAGATCGTCGCGCCGCGCGTGCGCTCGCAGGTACGGCGCAGGGCTTCGGAGAGATCGTGACCGTAGAAGAGGTTGTCGCCCAGGATCAGGCAAGCCGGGCTGCCCGCCAGAAAATCCGCGCCGATCAGAAACGCCTGCGCCAAGCCATCCGGGCTGGGCTGCACTTTGTACTCGATGCGGAGGCCGTACTGGCTGCCGTCGCCGAAAAGCCGCTCGAACTGCGGCAGGTCCGTGGGCGTGCTGATGATGAGGATTTCCCGGATGCCCGAGAGCATGAGCACGCTCAGGGGGTAGTAGATCATCGGC
>CAXSED010000067.1:16142-24151 GCA_964236475.1 uncultured Chthoniobacterales bacterium | reverse complement strand
GTTGTCCGACGTGCCCAGCGCGGTGTTCCTCAAAAGCAGCGTGGACCCCGGCGCTCGCCGGAGGATTTCGCACCACGCCGCCACCGCCTGCGGAGTGATCTTATACAACGGCGCGAGACAACCGAACGCCAAGCCGCCGCCCGCCCGACCCGGCGCGGGGACAACGTCGGGCACTGGATAGTTTACGTCAAAACTGAGATAGCTGCCCGGCACCCGCAGAATCTTTTCCGTGTAGAACTCCTCCTCCCCGGGCGGGATGACTTCGGCGTCGCCGATCAGGTAATCGAAGCAGGGCATTCCGCTGGTAGCGTACAAATTGAACCAGGCCGCGAGCACCGGGGCCGGACGCCGCAGGAAAAGCGGCAACCGCGCGCCTGCGCTGTAGCTGTTGAGATCGACCAGGAGGTCCAGTCCGGCGCGCTGTATCATTTCGGCGGCGGCTTCGTTGGAGAGCGCGCTGATGTCATGAAATTGGTCGTCGGGATGAGCCTCGTACCCGTGCTTGATCGCCGACGCCGGGGCATCCGAAAACAGATGAAGCTCGAACTCCCGCCGCTCGTGCCGGTTGAGCAGGCTCCAGACGGGTTTCATCCAGTTGTCGCGTTGGAAGAAGGACGAGACGTAGCCGACCCGCAGTTTCCCGTGCGACGGTGTCTTGCGGCGCGGCCCCGTCGCCACGCGTTGGCCGCCGTCCAGCACGCGGCTGACCCATTGCTGGCGCACCGCCAGAATTTCTTGGTTGCCCGACCGTGGGCTGCCTGGGATGATCAGCGCGGCCATAGCCAGCGGCAACTTGGGCTGCGGACCCCGCGCCGCGGCGGTGAAAGCGTCGAGCGCGTCGTCCACCTGTCCCAATTTAAAAAGCGCGCTGCCGAGATTGTGCCGTGCGGCGGACCAACCGGGCGCGAGACGCAGGGCCTCGCGCTGGCACGCCGCCGCCGCCGCAAACTCGCCGCAGCCCAGGTGTGCGCAACCCGCACCGTACCACGCCCGCGCCTGGCCCGGGTCCAGCCCCGACGCGCGGGCATACGACGGCAACGCCTCGCGGGGATAGCCCAGATCCTGCCAAGCATCTCCCAACTCGCAACACAGGTCGGCATCGTCAGGCGACAACACGCAGGCCTGCCGCAAGACGGCGACCGCTTCCCGCTTGCGTTTCGCGGCCCGCAACGCCTTGCCCCAGGCCGCCATCGCCGCGCCATTCTCGTGATCGGCCTCGGTTGCCCGCTGGAAACAATCAATGGCGTCGTCCAACCGGCCCGCTGCCTGGTGCGCCCGGCCTCGCGGCAACAGATCGTCGGCGTTTTCGTTCATGGCTCGTGCTATGTTTCCGGCGTGACCCTGAAGATCGTGCGGCGATGAAGGAAATTTGGCCATGGTTTTCTTTCTTCAAGGCGACCTCGCCGCCGGGTCCGCGAACCCCGGCGAGCGACCCCGCGCTCACGGAATCCGCCGCCGCGCTGCTGCGTGCGGTCGGCTGTGGCAAACTCGCCGACCGCGTGGCCGTGTGCTGGCACCGCCGACTCAGCAGCACCGCCGGGCTGGCGCGGGTCGCCAGCGCGCAGGTGTTGCTCAACCCGAAGCTCCGGGAATTTCCCGACGAGGTGGACCGCACGCTCCGCCACGAACTGGCGCATCTGGTCGCCCACGCCCGCGCGAAAAAACGGCGCATTGCCGCCCACGGCCCGGAGTGGAAACAGGCCTGCGCGGACCTCGGCATCCCCGGCGAAAGCCGTTGCCACACCCTGCCTCTGCCCCGGCGGCGCATGAGCCGTCCGCATGTTTACCGGTGCCCCGCCTGTCATTTCACGCTGCGCCGCGTCCGCCCGATCAACACGCGCCGCCGTCGGTTGGCCTGCCGCGACTGCTGCCAGCAGTATGCCCGGGGACATTTTGACGGTCGCTTCGAGTTCGTTCGTGTGCCATCGTGAGCGGTCCACGGTCCGCCGAAAAGTTCGTGAAACCAGCGCGCCCTCTTTGAGCGTTATAAGTAGAGACGCCGCCTCACTATGCTTTCCCAAGTGCTCGACCTGCTCTCAAAATGGCCGCTACTGCGCCAAATCCGCCACGGCCTAGATGGCACGGGCCTGGAATCCATGTCCGACAAAACGCGTGGGATGCATGCCCGTTTTGATAACGAGGGCGTCGAGGTTTCCAAATCCATCTGCCCGTATTGCGCGGTCGGCTGCGGCCAGTTGGTCTATCACAAGGACGACAAGGTGATTTCCATCGAGGGCGACCCGGATAGCCCCATCAGCCAGGGTAATCTCTGTCCCAAAGGCGCGGCCAGCTACCAACTGGTCACGCAGCCCGAGCGCATCACGAAGATGCGCTACCGCGCGCCTTACGCGACCGAGTGGAGCGACCTCGATCTCGACACGGCGATGGACATGATCGCCGACCGCGTCTGGGATGCGCGCAAGAAAGGGTGGATCACCAGCGACAAAGACGGGAACCCCGTCAACCACACGGAAAACATCGCCCACCTCGGCGGCGCGACCTTGGACAACGAGGAGAATTATCTCATCAAGAAATTATTCACCGCCGGGCTGGGCATGGTCTGCGTGTCCAATCAGGCACGAATATGACACTCCTCCACGGTGCCCGGTCTGGGTACCTCCTTTGGTAGGGGCGGGGCCACGACGGCCTTGCAGGACTTGGCGAACGCCGATTGCATCATCATGGAGGGAAGCTCCATGGCCGAGGCGCACCCGGTGGGCTTCCGCTGGGTGATGAAAGCCAAGGAACGGGGCGCGACGATCATTCATGTCGATCCGCGTTTTTCGCGCACCAGCGCCATGGCGGACATCTGGGTGCCCATCCGTTCCGGCACCGACATTGCTTTCCTGGGTGGGTTGATCCGTTACGTGCTGGAGACGAACAAGTACTTCCGCGAGTACGTCGTTCACTACACGAACGCTTCCAATATCATCCGGCCCGATTTCAAGGACACCGAGGAAGGCGCGGGGTTCTTCTCGGGCTGGCAGGAGGACGGGCAGCATTATCAGTTTGAGAGTTGGCAGTTCGAGAACACCGGCGATCCCAACAAACCCCTGCGCGACGTGACGCTGGAGCATCCGCGTTGTGTGTTCCAGACGCTCAAGCGACACTATGCCCGCTACACACCCGAGATGGTGTCGGAGATTTGCGGCATCCCGCCGGAACTTTTCTTCAAGGTCGCCGATGCGCTGACCAAGAATTCTAATCCCGAACGCACCAGCGCATTTTGCTACGCGGTCGGCTGGACGCACCAGTCCAAGGGCGTGCAGATCATCCGTGCCGCCAGCGTCCTGCAAACGCTCTTGGGCAACATGGGACGCCCCGGGGGCGGCATCATGGCCCTGCGCGGCCATGCCTCCATCCAGGGATCGACGGATATTCCGACTCTTTACGATACGCTGCCGGGTTACCTGTCCATGCCCAACGCCAGCGGCGAGATGAACGACCTAGCGGGCTACCTGAAAAAGTATACCCAGGAAACCGGACTGTGGCACGACACGCCCAAGTATATCGTCAGTCTGCTCAAGGCGTACTACGGCACCCGCGCAACCAAGGAAAATGAATACGGCTATGGCTGGTTGCCCCGGCTGACTAAGGACCATTCGCATTTCGAGTTCGTCATGACGATGGCCGACCACGGCATGGACGGATATTTCGTCATGGGTCAAAACCCGGCGGTGGGGTCGCAGAACGCCCGGCTCCAGCGGCAGGCGCTCGCCCGGTGCAAGTGGCTCGTCGTGCGCGACCTCGTGGAAATCGAAACCGCGTCCTTCTGGTACGCTGCCCCCGAGATTGAGCGCGGCGAGATGAAAACTGAGGACATCGCCACGGAAGTCTTCCTGTTTCCCGCCGCCTCGCACATCGAAAAGGAAGGGGCGTTTACGAATACGCAACGCCTGCTTCAATGGCGTGAAAAGGCCGTCTCGCCGCCCGGAGATTGCCGCAGCGAAACGTGGTTCATCCACCAGCTCGCCAAGCGTCTCATCGCCCGCGCCAAAGCCTCCAACGAAGCGATGGACGAGCCGTTGCGCGCGCTGGATTGGTGGTACCCGGAGAACGAGGAGGGCGAAGCCGAAGCCACGGCCATCCTGGCTGAAATCAACGGTTGGCACACCCCGCCCGAAGCGGATTTTGCGCCCGGGGTGGTTCATGGCCATGACATCCACGGCCACCCGCACCACGGCAAGCAGCTCGACGATTACCTCACGCTTAAGGACGACGGCAGCACCGCCGCCGGCTGTTGGATTTACACGGGCTGTTACGGCAGCGACGAAATCAACAAGTGCCATCGCCGCGAGCCGAAGGGACCTTACGGCCACGGCTGGGGATTTGCTTGGCCGAGCGACCGGCGCATCATCTACAATCGCGCCAGCGCGCGGCCCGATGGAAAACCTTGGAGCGAGCGCAAAAAACTCGTCTGGTGGGACGAAGAAAAAGGCGAATGGACCGGGGACGACGTGCCCGACTTCCCCAAGACGAAGAAGCCCGGTTACCAGCCTGAGCCCGGAGCGAAGGGCTTGGAAGCCATCGCGGGCGACGAACCGTTCATGCTGCACAGCGACGGGCGGGCCTGGCTCTACGTCGCCAAGGGGTTGGAAGATGGTCCGATGCCCACGCACTACGAGCCGTTGGAATCGCCTGTGCGCAACCTGCTCTACCCGCGCCAGACGAACCCGGGCGTCAATTGGTTCAGCCGCCCGGACAACAAGTTTTCGCCGCCGGAAGACCCGCGTTTTCCGTATGTCCTGACGACCTACCGTCTCACCGAGCACCACACGACCGGAGCCATGAGCCGCTTTCTGCCGCATCTCAACGAACTCCAGCCGGAGCTTTTCGTCGAGATGTCGCCCGAGCTTGCTGATAACTTGGGCATCAACAACGCCGACCACGTCGTCGTCGCCACCCTGCGCGGGGCGGTGGGAGCGCGTGCTCTGGTTAGTCGGCGCACCCGCCCGCTGACGCTCGATGGTGGCCGGACGCTCCATCAGGTGTCCATCCCATTCCACTGGGGCTACGCCGGGCCGTCGAAGGGCGGCATCGTGAACGACCTGATCGCCATCAGCGGCGAGCCGAACGTCACCATCATGGAGTCCAAAGCGCTCGCCTGCGTGATCATCCCCGGCAAGATGCCCGCTGGGATGGCCGGTCACGAATTTATCGAGCGCATCTCGCCGCCCAACGATCCGGTTTTGGAACACCCTGAGCAACTCCCACGCGGCTACCACTACAAAGGCAAACTGGGCTCCGAGCACGGCCAGCAGGGCCAGCCACAATGAAACCTCACGCCAAGCCGCCAAGCCGCAAAGAAGCAGAAATGAAACGAGAAAAACTGAGGACTCCTTCTTTTTCTTCCTTGGCGTCTTGGCGTCTTGGCGTGAGGTTTTCTGGAGAGCAGCTATGATCGGCGAAGGGATTTTGTCCACCAACCAGCGCAAGCACGCCTACGTCAAGGAAGGGCGCACGGTCGGCTTCTACACCGACCCGACGCTCTGCATCGGCTGCAAGGCGTGCGAGGTCGCCTGCAAGGAATGGAACGACGTGCCCGACGACGGCTTCAACTGGTCCGGCCATTCCTACGACAACACCGAGATGCTCGGCGCGTCGACGTGGCGGCACGTCCTTTTCGTCGAGCAAGACCGCCACCGGGGCCAGCAACTCGCCGGTCCCATGTCCGGCGACGCGCTCTCGAACCTCACCGACCACGAAGACCCGTTCCGTTGGCTGTTCCTTTCCGACGTGTGCAAACACTGCGAAGAGGCCGGTTGCCTGGAATCCTGTCCGACCGGCTCGATCATCCGCACCGAGACGCAAAGCGTGCTCGTCCAAGACGACATTTGCAACGGCTGCGGCTACTGCATCGTATCCTGTCCGTTCGGAGTCATTGATCGGCGCGAAAAGAAAGCTCCCAAGGGTGGCGGCGCTTTCAAATGCACTTTTTGCTATGACCGGCAGGCCAGCGGACTGGTCCCGGCCTGCGCCAAGGCGTGCCCGACGGAAAGCATCCTTTTCGGCCCGCTGGACGAACTCCGCCCCCACGCCGCCAAGCGCGTCGAGCAACTCAAGGCTCAGGGTTACCCCGACGCCCAGAATTACGATCCGGTGGATACCAGCGTGAAAGGCATCCACGCCTTTTTCATGATCCTCGGCGAGCCAGAAGCCTACGGCTTGCCGCCCAAGCCCCAGGTGCCGACGATCTATCTGAAGGCCGCTTGGACCTCCGCTTTTTTGACCGCCTTCGGAGCACTAGGACTAGCGTTTGCCGTGTTCGCCTTCATCCACTGACCATGCCCAAGGACCGCGATCCCGCCTTCGAGCGACGTCTGGACGAACTGCGTCAGGCCGCACTGGCCAATGGTCGCGTCAATGGCAGGGGTGTCGATGTCGCGGGCAGCCCGTTGCCGATCTCCAAGGTCAAAGCCGGTCCCAAAGGTGGCAATGGCCAGCACATCCGCGAGCTATCCCAGGCCACCCAGAGCGGCTCCGGCAAGCCGGGTTACTTCGGCTTGGCAGCCCTCAAAGCGCCGGTCTGGACTTGGGAAATCTCCGCTTACTTCTTCGTTGGGGGATTGACCGGCATGGCTGCCGTTATTGCCACGGCCACCACGTTTCTCGGTCATCCCGAGATTACTCGCGCCGCCATGTGGATCGCCTTTGTCGGCGGCGTTCTTTCGCCTGCCCTACTCATCATGGACCTGGGGCGTCCGCTGATGTTTCTCAACATGCTGCGGATATTCAAGCCGCAGTCGGCCATGTCGATGGGCGTTTACATCCTGACCCCCTTCGGCATGACGGCCATCCCAGGCGCGCTGGCCGTCGAATTGACGATGCACGACTGGCTGCCGCACGGTTTCATCTTGTCCCTGGTCCGGTTTGCCGCCGTGGCGTTGACGGTCATCGCCGGGCTTTCGGGGATGCTGCTGGCGACCTACACCGGCGTGCTGATCGGCGCGACGGCGATCCCGGCGTGGAACAGGCACCACTCGATCCTGCCGCTGCACTTCGGCACGGCGGGCCTTGGGAGCGCCGCCGCTACGTTGACGCTCATCGGCGACGGCCTGCGCCCCCTCGACGCAATCCTGTGGGTGACGGCGGCCATCGAAACGTGCCTCTGGCTCTGGCTGATGTTCCGGCGGCACGGCGCGGCGGACCGTGCGCTCCACGAGGGCACGGGGGGGATGCTGCTGATGCCCGCAGAGATTCTCCTCGGGCCGGTCTCGCTGGTGTTGCTGGCGTTCGGCCTGACCGGGTGGATGTCCGGGCTGTTTTTGTTCGGCGCGATGTTGAGCCGCATCGGCTGGATTCAGGCGGGCAAGGTGTCGGCGCGCGACCCCGAGGCGGCGTTTGCGTCGCAACGCTAAAAGGCGGGTGGCTACCGGTGGATAGCGACCTCCGGGTGCCATTGATTTGCATGCGCCGCGCCAGCGGCTAGACTTCGTCAGGCGGTTCACGCCGAGATCTTGGCAACAATGGCGCCCGGAGGTCGCCATCCACCTTGTTTGCGTCGCAACGCTAAGCGTGCGAAAACAGGGCTTGAACCTGCGATATTTCGGCGTCTGGCTGCTGCTCTGCGCCATTTGGAGTTCCACCTGGCTGTTCATCAAGGTCGGGTTGAACGACCAGCTGCCGCCGCTGTGGTTCGCTGGGCTGCGGTTTGTGGTGGCGTCGGCGGTGCTGATTCTCTGGAATCTCTGGCGGCGGACCCCGCTGCCCCGCGCGCGGGGTGACTGGTTGCTCATCGCGTTTACCGGGTTTCTGGTCTTTTCGGTAAATTATGGTCTGCTGTTCTGGGGCGAGGCCCGGATCAGTTCCGGCCTGTGCGCGGTGCTCCAGGCGACGATCCCGGCGTTCGGGTTGTTGTTCGCGCATCTGTACCTTCCCGGCGAACGGCTGACCGCGCCGAAGGTCGGCGGTGTCGCACTGGGACTGCTCGGCGTGGGGATCATCTTTTCCGACGAACTCCACCTGGCCGGGACCTCGGCGCTCTGGGGCAGCGCGGCGATTGTCGTGGG
>CAXSED010000067.1:0-16042 GCA_964236475.1 uncultured Chthoniobacterales bacterium | reverse complement strand
TGGAAATCACCAAGATCATGCTCATCTCGCTGGTGACGCCTGTGGCGGCGGTGGTCATTGGCGCGGTGGTGCTCGACGAGAAGCTTTCGTCTCACGCCCTGTTGGGTGGTTTGTGCGTGCTGCTCGGATTGGGCTTGGTCATTTATCGCCGTACGCCGGTTGGACCAATGGCTACCCCTGTGACGGGAGTGCCGGAAAACGCGGAGGGATAATCGAAACGTCCGCTTTTTTCCTCCATGAATCTCGCCGCCGTTCAGGCCCGCTTTGAAGAGAACTTCCGCCTGCGCGGCGAACTCGGCGCGTCCGTCTCGATCTGGCACGAGGGCCAGGAAATTCTTTCTCTCGCCGATGGCTGGCGCGACCGCCAGAAGACCGTTCCTTGGACCGATGACACGCTCGTCCTGATGTGGTCGATCACCAAGGGACTCGCGGCAGCGTGCGTTCTCCACGCGCTCACCACCGATGGCATCCCGCTGGACACCCCAGTCGCCGCGCTCTGGCCGGAGTTCGCGCAAAACGGCAAGGCCGCCGTCACGCTGGCGCATCTCCTGTCCCACCAGTCGGGACTGGCCGCGCTGGCTGACCCGGAAGTTTTGATCCTCGACCACGCCGCCGTCGCCGCCGCCTTGGCCGCGCAGGCCCCTTGCTGGCCGCCCGGCACGGCGCACGGCTACGGACCGCGCACCTACGGATTTCTGGCCGACGAAATCCTGCGCCGCCTGCGCCCGGGCCTGACGCTCGGCGCTTATTGGCGGCAAACATTCGCCGACCCGCTGGCCCTGGACATCTGGATCGGGCTGCCCGACGACCAGACCGCGCGTGTCGCATCCATCTACCCGGCGCGCACGATCCTCGGCCAGGAGGGGCCACTCGGACCATTCTACGACGCGCTAGCCGACGAAAAGTCGCTCACGCGCCGGGCGTTCTCCGCTCCGCGCGGACTGCACAGCGTTGCATCGATGAATACATCCGAGGGTCGCCGCGTGTCGATTCCCTCCTTCAGCGGCATCGGCACCGCCCGCGCCCTGGGAAAATTCTACGCCCTGCTTGCCAACGGCGGCGAACTGGACGGACGCACCTTCTTTTCGCCCACTGTGCTCCACCAGATGACCCAAACGCTGGCCAATGGCACCGACCGCATCCTCTGCCTGGAGACCGCCTTTTCCGCCGGGTTCATGCAAGACCCGTTCGGACCCGATGGACGCAAGACCCGTCAGGTTTACGGACCTTCCCGGCTCGCCTTCGGCCAACCGGGGGCAGGCGGCGGCCACGCCTTCTCCGACCCGGAAAACAACGTCGCTTTCGCCTACCTGATGAACCAGATGGAACTGGGCGTCCTGCCGAACGAAAAATCGCTTTCGATGGTCGCCGCAATCTACGAGGACTGACCGCCCGTGCGGATCAACTCTGCAGCACTTCCTTCTCCGCCGCGATCCAATCTTCCACGTCGGTGCCCGGTTGCCCGACGGCCTCGCGGCTCAGATACCGATAATAGGCCCCGGTGCGGATTGTCTGCTCGGTGCTCAGGTGGGTGGTGTACACCGGGTTGGTGTCGAAGGTGGTTTCCTCCGGCTCCGTGCTGGCCGGTTCCGCGCTGGTGGCGAAGAAAGCTGGGATCGCGCTTTCCGTCACGAGGGGTGCTTCGCCGGTGACGCCGCTGTCCGCCGAGGAACTGTCTGCTAGGAAAGAACTCTCGTCCGGGGTGATCAAGCCCGAACTCGCCGTGGGCAAAGGCTTTTCCAGCGACACCGGCGTTTCCGGATCCGCCGGGGCGGCAGCCACCTCGTGCCCGGCCAAACCGCCCGCAATCGCGCCGATGGCTGCCCCGACCAAGATGCCAATTGGTCCGCCAATCGCGCCGATGGCCGCGCCCGCTGCGCCCGCGCTCAACGCGCCGACCCCCACGCCGACCGGATGCGCACCCGGTTCGCCGGTGATCGGGTCGGGGCTGCCGGTTTCCGGCGTCGTGGCTGGAGTAATGTCGGCAGGCGACAAGGAGGCGGTGGTCTCAGGCTCGGGTTCAATCGGAACGGGTGTGCTCATAAAGATGACTCGGTTCAAGCTTTGCATCGCGGCAAACCCGCCGGTTGGACCTGAAAACCTCGTGACAAAAATGTCGCGTGCCTAAACCCCGACCACCGACACCATGATCCGCCGCCGGTGCGCTGCCCGGCGATGCTCGAAGACGAAGATGCCCTGCCATGTCCCCAGCGCGAGTTGTCCCTCCACGACGGGCACGACCTCGCTTGTCCGCGTCAGGACCATGCGCAGGTGCGAGGTGGTGTCGTCATTGCCCTCGGCGGTGTGGATGTAATAATCCTCATCCTCAGGCACGAGTCGCTCGAAGAACGCGTGCAGATCGGTCCGCGCGCTGGGGTCGGCGTTTTCGTAGATTACGAGGCTGGCGCTGGTGTGCTGGATGAACACCGTGGCGGTGCCGGTGGCGATGCCGCTCTCGCGCACCACCCGGGCGACCTCGTCGGTGATTTCGTGCGTGCCCTTGCCCCGGGTGTTGACGGTGAAGATACTTGCGTGTGCGTTCATGGAGTGATCGTTTTTAAAACAACGATGATCGCGGATCATCGGCAAACTGCATTCCGTTGAACTCATCGCTCACCTGCCTCGTGCTTTCCACGCTGATCGGACTGGCGGGAGCTTCAGCCTCTGCCGCCGAGCTGACCGAACCGCGCTGGGAAGCCGCGCCCGCCGTCATCCAGCGGCAGATGGCGGCTGACCCGGCGGTCGCCACGGTCAGGGACAGCGCCAATCACCTCAGCTACCGGGGCGGCACGCTCTTCGGCCAGCCGGTTCAATCTTGGCGGTACACGCTGCCGTCCTCCTACCAATCGCCGCAACTGGCCATTCGTTTTGCGTCCGCCAGCTACCCGGACCTCCAATCTCTGCTCGTCCAAGCGAACGGCTCGCCCGACGAATTCCAGAACGACACCCGCCACGACGCGCTTTGGACCACCGGCTCCAGCGACGTGTTCCCGGCTTTGACGCGAAACGTCCTGCTCACGGCCAACACCGCTGGCCGCGACCAACACGTCGAACTCACCTTCTTCGATACTCCCACGCCACCGCCCGCCGCCCGCAGCGCGTTGCGTTATACGCTTCAGCGCGACCCTCATCCCACGCCCGCCCAGCTCGACGCCTACCAACACATCACCGACGCCATGGACCGGGCGGTGCGTTTCTACGAAAAATACACGGTCGGCATCACGAAAACCGACACCGTGTTTCTCGATCCCGCCGAGGAAACCGCCGAGGGCAACATCAACGGCAACATCCAGTTCGGCCCGCGCGACATCAGCCTGCGCACGGCCCTGCACGAGATTTCCCACACGGTCGGCATCGGCACCACGACGCAATATCACCGTTTGACGGTCAACGGGCAATTCACCGGCAAACACGCCCTGGCCCAACTCCGGGCCATCACCGGCGACGACCACGCCGTTCTCCACGCTGACACCTGGCACTTCTGGCCCTACGGCCTCAATAATCCCGGTGAGGACCATTCCATCTGGGACTACATTCACCATTGCCAGATGGTCTCGGCTATTTTGCAGGACCTCCGCGAATTTCGCTAACCTTTCGTCATCGCATGAACCCCGCCGCTTCCTCCCAACGCTTCGACACGCTGGCCCGCAACTACGCCACCAGCGAGGTTCACACCAGCAGCCCGACGCGCGACCGTCTGCACGCGCTGTTGCCGCGCGTCGAAAGCGTCTGCGACGTGGCCAGCGGCGCGGGGCACACGGGGCTGGGGTTCGCGGGGATAGCTGGGCGGATCGTCGCGGTCGATCCCGCGCCGAACATGCTGGCGCAGGTCCGGCGGCTGGCGGCGGAGCGCGGCGTCGAAGTCGAGACGGTCGAGGCCTTCGCGGAGGCCATTCCATTATCATCTGATTCTTTCGATCTGGTCGTCTGCCGGGTGGCAGCACACCATTTCTCCGACCTGCCCAAAGCCATGGGGGAAATGACCCGCATCGCCCGACCCGGCGGCTATGTGGCGATCATCGACATGGAGGGCAACGACGATCCCACCATCGCCGCGCTCAACCACGAGATCGAAGTCCTCCACGACCCGACCCACGTGCGGTCCTACACGGTCGCTTACTGGCGCGAACTTTTCGCGGCGAACGGCCTGGAAATTGAGGCGTGCGAAAACCGCTGTTGGGAATTTCCCGCTGGCTTGACCGTTGGGCGTTATTGCGAACTGGGCAACTCCGGTGCGGAGGCGTTGCGAACAATCCGTGCCAGATTATCCGCCGCCCCGCCGGAATGGCTGGACGAACTGGAAATCGCACGAGACGCCGACGGCGAGTTCCGCCTTCCGGTGCGCACGCTGCTCATCCTCGGGCGCAAGGGAGCCAAATCCGGTTAGGTGAAACTTACGGCCTCTTCCCCGCTTCCGGCTCCTTCTTCTCGCGCACCAGATCATTCCCCAGCCGGAAATTATCTATCGCTTCCCAGTCCCCGTGTGACGTGTCCGGCAGCGTGATGCTTGCCTGGCCGTCTGGCCCGACCGCGCTCAGGTCAATCTCCGCGCGCGGCTCGTGAAACCAGATCGTCAGAAACGAATCCGGCAGCTTCCAGATCATCTCGCGGATCGTCGAATATTGCGGATACCGCCACACCACTTCCGCCGCTTCGGTCTGCTTGGCGTAGTCCGGCGATTTGAGCGGCCAATACTTCTTCTGTCCCACCTGCGGCCCGGCGACGACGCCTTCGATCATCGAAAAATCATGCCGGGCCAGCGGCGTGCCGAACCGGCTGACCGCCTGCATTTCGGTGATTTCGTCCAGCCCGGTCATCCGGTACGCCTTTTTCGTGATCGGTCCGAACCGATCTTTCTGAAATTTCATCGTGTAGGGCAGCATCACCGCCGCGATGACCAATGCGAGCAGGATTCCGATGGCATTGAACCGCTTGGGCGAGGGCGGGGGAGGCACCGGGTCGCGCGGCAGAGCGGCGGGCGTCGGTGGCAGCCTTCCGCCGGGTTTCGCGCCCGTCGGCCCGTTCCCGTTGCGCCGGGGAAGCCCGCTCGCTGCCGCTCCGTTCTGTGTTCCGCCTCGGTCGTTCATCCGTTGTTCCTTTCTTTTGACACCACGCCCCGCAACATTTTAATTATCCGCCCCTCACTATCTCATCTTCCATGGACAAGCTCAAAGTATTGGTTGCCGACCCCATCTCGCCCAAGGGCGTCGAAGACCTCAAAAGCGATGGCGTCTTTGACGTGATCTTCCAGACTGGCCTCAAGGAAGACCAACTCCTCGAAATCATCCCGGATTGCGCCGCGCTCGTCGTGCGCTCGGAAACCAAAGTCAACGCCCGTGTCCTCGAAGCCGCCAAGGCGCTCAGGGTCGTCGGACGCGCGGGCGTCGGGGTGGACAACGTGGACGTGGAAGCTGCCACGGCGCGGGGCGTCATCGTGATGAACACGCCCGACGGCAACACGATCTCCACCGCCGAACACGCGTTCTCTCTGTTGGTATCCATCGCCCGGACGATCCCGCAGGCGAGCGCATCCGTGGTTGCCGGGAAGTGGGACCGCAAGAAATACCAGGGCGTCGAACTCTACGGCAAGACCCTCGCCATCCTCGGCATGGGCCGCATCGGCAGCGAACTCGCCCGCCGCGCCATCGCCTTCGGGATGCGCGTGCTGGCCTACGATCCCTACCTCGCCGCCAGCCGGGCGCGGGCGATGCAGGTCGAACTCATCGAAAGCCTGGACGAAATCTTGCCCCGCGCGGATTTCATCTCCATGCACATGCCGCTGACCCCGGAAACCAAGCACATGCTCGACGCCCGTCGCCTCGGCCTGTGCAAGCCGGGCGTGCGCCTAGTCAACTGCGCGCGCGGCGGCTTGGTGGACGAAACGGCTCTCCTCGCCGCGCTGGAAAGCGGCCAGGTCGCCGGGGCCGCGCTGGACGTGTTCGAGGTTGAGCCGCCGCCCGTCGATTTCCCGTTGCGCGCCCACCCGCGCATGGTGTTCACCCCGCACCTGGGCGCGAGCACCGCCGAAGCGCAGGAATCCGTGGGCATCGAGATCGCTGCCGCCGTGCGCGCCGCGTTGCTCGAAGGCGTCATTCGCAACGCCGTCAACGCCCCGAGCCTCGACGCCAAAACCCTCGCCGTGGTCGGCCCGTACCTGGATTTCGGCGCGAAGCTGGGCCGTTTTCTCGCGCAGACCACCTCCAGCCGCCGCACCGAACACCTGACCATCAACTACTCCGGCAAGGTCAACGAGGCTGACACCGGCCCCGTCACGCGCGCCGTGGTCAAAGGATTCCTCGAGTTGGCCATGGGCACGGAGGTCGTCAACACCGTCAACGCCCTGGCCCGCGCCCGGGAGCGCGGTCTCAAAATCGTCGAAACCCGCCAGAACGCCCCTGGCGATTTCACGGACCTGCTGGAAGTCACGGTCGGCAGCGGCGAGGAAACGACCAGCGTCGCCGGGACGTTCTTCGGCTCCCAGCCGCGCATCGTACAGATCAACGGCCAGCACATCGAGGCCCGGCCCGCCGGCGCGATCCTCCTGTTGGAAAACCCCGACGTTCCCGGCATGGTGGGCAAGATCGGCAGCTTCTTGGGCGAGCGGGGCGTCAACATCGCCACGATGAGCCTGGCCCGCGACGCCGCTGGCGGCACCGCGCTCATGGTCTTAAATCTGGATAGCGTGCCAGACGAGACGGTGGTTTCGAGCATCCGCAGCCAATGGGACATCGGCTATATCCGACTGGTTTCCTTATAAAACGTTGATCGGCAAGGAGAAATATTTTCGATTACCGTCCAAAAGGCGATGAGAATCGGTCAACGCGAGATTCATAAAATATTTATTTCTAGGAAGTTTTGCCTGAAATAAAGAAAATACGGATGGATAAAAAATGTGGTTGACACTCAATTATGATAATTGCAATAGTGTGCCGCAACTTGGAAAAGGTGGATTCGGGCTTTCCCAACTTTAATAACATGCTCAAACAAAAATCGTCCATGCTCAAACTCAACACCGGCTCTCGTATTAAGCCGACCTTACTAGCTATCGGTGCAGCCGCACTGTGCAGCGTCACGGCGATCAGCGCCCAAGCCGCCCCGAAATACGGGCTTTTCAACACCGGCATCGACACTAGCGCCATGCTCGGTGCGGATGCTCATTACACGGCCACCGCCCCGAACAGCACCACGTCGGTGCCTTTGTTCGTGACGGATATCGGCAGCTTGCCTTATTCCCCGGGGGATAACGCGACT
Source organism: uncultured Chthoniobacterales bacterium (assembly GCA_964236475.1). Taxonomy (GTDB): domain Bacteria; phylum Verrucomicrobiota; class Verrucomicrobiia; order Chthoniobacterales; family SZAS-18; genus CAHJWO01. The sequence continues at coordinate 8,791 of CAXSED010000067.1, read as the reverse complement.
TCTTCGTTCATCTCGCCGGAAGCCGAATATCCGGCAGGCCAGCAGGATGCGGGTGGCGTCTGGACTTTTACCACGACGTTCGATCTGACGGGAGTGAACCTCAGCACCGTTTTCATACAAGGTCGTTTCGAGTCGGATGACCGCATCGATAATATCCTCGTCAACGGAAATTCGACGGGTATCGCCCTCGCCGACCCTGATTATCACGCCTTTTCTTCGTATTACACGTTGTCCGGCGCGAATCTGGTTCAGGGAGTGAACACCATCCAGTTCAAGCTGTTTAACTTCACTCCTGGCACCACTTCCGCCGTCGACCCGGTTTCGTTGCGCGCCGAATTCATCACGTCGGCGGTCCCCGAGCCTTCGGCTTGGGCCATGGTAGGCGGATTGGCCGCGCTGATGGCTGCCGGTAGCTGGCTGCGCCGCCGCCGGGCCACCGTCTGATTTTTCAGACTGGCTTCCCATGAAAAAGCCCGTCCAAGGGTTTCGGCGTCAGCCGGACCCGGGGGCGGGCTTTCTTTTTTTAGAGCGAAGAGCAGCGGCGGCTATCTCCGCCGGGAACCGCCCTTAAGCGGCTACGGTCACTTCCGCTGCCGCCGTGCGCAGCAACGCCTCGGTTTCCTTCCAGCCCAGGCAAGCGTCGGTGATCGACACGCCGTACTTTAATTCCGCGTGGTTCGCCGGGATCGGCTGCTTGCCTCCGTCGAGATAGCTCTCTAGCATCGCACCGATGATCGGACTCGGCGTGCCGCCCGCCGTCTCTGCCGCTCGTCGTTGTTCCAACAGGCTCTGCCAGACCAGTTCCTGCCGGGCGTGGTGCTTGCCGCTGTTGGCATGGCTGCAATCGACCATCAGCACCGTCGGCAGGTTCACTGCCGCCAAACCCTTCGCGGCTTCGGTGATGCTGGGTAGATCGTAGTTCGTGCGCAACCGTCCGCCGCGCAGGACCATGTGGCCCGTCGGGTTGCCCCGGGTCTTGATGACGCTCGTATGCCCCTGCTGGTCGATCCCCAGGAAACTATGCGAACTCCGCGCGGCGCGCATGGCGTCAATTGCCGTCTGGCAGTCGCCGTCCGTGCCGTTCTTGAATCCGACCGGCATCGACAATCCGCTGGCCATCTCTCGGTGGGTCTGGCTCTCGGTGGTGCGTGCGCCGATGGCTGCCCAGCTCACGAGGTCCGCGATATATTGCGGCACGATGGAATCCAGAAACTCCGTCGCGGTCGGCATCCCCAGATCCACGATCTCGCGCAGAAGCTGGCGCGCCAGCGTCAGGCCTGCTTCCACGTCGCACGAATCGTCCAGATGCGGATCGTTGATGAGACCCTTCCAACCCAGCGTCGTGCGCGGCTTTTCAAAATACACGCGCATGATGATCTCCACCTGCCCGGCCAGTTCCCGCCGCAACGCGAGCAAACGGTGCGCGTAGTCCAGCGCGCCGACGGGATCATGGATCGAGCACGGCCCGACGATCACCAGCAGCCGGTCGTCTTGCCGGGCCAGGATGTCCTCCACGGCCTTGCGTCCGGCCTGCACGGTGCGCGCCGCCTCGCTGCCCAGCGGCAGTTTCTCCTTGAGCACGGCGGGAGCGATCAGGCGTTGCGCGGAAATGACTCGGAGATCGTGGAGCGGCGGAACCATAAATGGCAGGCAAAAGTCAGCGGCGTGGGAAACGGCACGTTGCCGCCGGGAGATTTTCGTTCTTTGTTGTCGGCAGTTCCAAGAAAAAGCGGTCTTAGACGTTGTCTTCGTCCTCCAGCCATGAAACACCTCTCCCCCACCGACGCTTTTCGGGCGGCAATTATCCTCACCTCATTGTTTATGGGCGTCAACCTTCTCGCGCAAACTCCTCCCGTTGGCAGCCAGGGCGACGTGCCCGTCAGGGAGGTCGTGCTCTTTTCGAGCGGCGTCGGTTATTTCCAGCACGAGGGCAGCGTGCAGGGCGACGGCCAGACGCTTCTGCGTTTCAAGACCTCGCAGATCAACGACATCCTCAAGAGTCTCGTTTTGCAGGACCTCGACGGCGGGCACGTCGGCGTCGTGACCTATCCCTCGCAAGACCCGCTGGCCAAGACGCTCGGCAGCTTTCAGGTGGACATCAGCGATAATCCGTCGCTGGGCGGCCTGCTCAACAAGCTGCGCGGCGCGCGGGTGACGCTGGCCTACACCGGGCCGAACGGCATCGAAAACTTCCCCGGTACGATCCTCGGCGTCGAGGATCGTCAAATGCCTAGCAACAAGGAAAACCAGCCCTTCCCCAAGGCGTTCCTCAACCTCGTCACCGACCGGGGTCTCCGCTCGCTCGAACTCGACCGCGTGGACAAACTCGTGCTCGACGATCCCGGTCTTCAAGACGAACTCAACCGTGCGCTGGCCGCCGTCGCCGGGGCGCGCGATCAGGACAAGAAGCCCGTCGAAATCCATTTCAACGGCCAGGGCGAACGCAAGGTCCGCATCGGTTACGTGGTCGAGACACCGATCTGGCGCGCGAGCTATCGGCTGGTCCTGCCGACCAGCGACGCCGATAAGAAAGGCATGTTGCAAGGCTGGGCCATCGTGGAAAACCAGACCGACAACGATTGGAAGGACGTGAAATTGAGCCTCGTAAGCGGGCGTCCGATTTCCTTCATTCAAGACCTCTACCAGCCGCTCTACGTCCCGCGCCCGACCGTGGTACCGGAACTTTATGCGTCGCTCCGTCCGCAGGAGTATGAGGGTGGACAAGGCCTTAAAAATGAATCCGATGCGGCGAGGGATATAGGTGTGACAGGAGGAACCGGGCCGCAGGTCTTAATTAGGACACGTAGTGCCAAGGCGGCACCCATGGTGGCTAGTGCCATGGCGGCAGATGCTGAACCTGCCATTCCAGGTCTACCCGCCCCTGTCTCGCCGCCCGCCTTTAACCCCTCCGAAAGTGTCGCCCCACTCGGTGATACCTCCAAGGTCGGCGAACTCTTCCAGTACACCGTTCCCAACGTCAGCCTGTCACGCCAGCGTTCGGCGATGATCCCCATCATCAACGACCCCGTCGAGGTCGAAAAACTCTCGATCTACAACGAGAGCGTCCTCGCCAAGTACCCGCTCAACGGCGCGCGGCTCAAGAATACGACCGAGGACAAAAAACACCTTTTGCAAGGCCCGGTGACGGTCTTCGACGAGGGCCGCTACGCCGGGGACGCCCGGCTCGACGACGTGCCCCCCGGCCAGACGCGCCTGCTCTCCTATGGCATCGACCTGCAAACCGGCGTGGTTACCAAGGACCTCCAAACCCAGCAGAGCATCCAGACCGGCAAGATCGTCGAGGGCGTGCTCCAGATCACACGCAAGAGCGTCTCGGCCAAGGAATACAGCGTGGAAAACAAGTCCGACCACGACAAGACCCTCGTCATCGAACACCCGGTGCGAGCGGACTGGAAGCTCGTCGAAACCCCCGCGCCGGTCGAGGCCACCGACAAGCTTTACCGCTTCCAGCAAACCCTCGCTGCCGGGAAGACCGACAAATTCACGGTCCGCGAGGAAACCGTTCAGAGCCAGAGCGTGAGCCTGCTGCCGATCCGGCTCGAAGACGTGCAGTTCTACAGTCAGGCGGGCGAGATTCTGGCCCCGGTGCGCGACGCGCTCGGCAAGGCCGTAAAATTGAAGCAGGCGGTCACCGAATCCCAGCGCCAGCTCAACGACCACGACTCGCAGGTTCGCGCGCTCAGCGACGATCAGTCCCGCATCCGAGAGAACCTCAAATCGGTAGACAAAACCAGCGCCTATGCCACGCGCCTGCTCAACAAGCTCGACGATCAGGAAGGCCAGCTCGAAAAGCTGCGTCTGGAAACCGACGCCCTGCGCAAGACGCTCGACGACCAGAACCGCGCGCTGGCGGAGTATCTCAACGCTCTGAACGTAGGGTAAAACTGCTCCTCACCATCCACTTATCCGCCGGGCCGCGATTGATCAACGTGCCCACCGAACCCGAGAGCGACACCCTCACCGCCGATTCCATCGCCGTTCAGGTCATTCAGAACCACGCGGACCTCGCCCAGAAGTATGCTGCCGGGGACATGACCGTGCTGCCCGCGTTGCAGGAAAAAGCGTTGGAAATCGCCGGGGGTCGCGTCAAGCCGCAGGAACTGGAGAACACGCTGGTCCGCAAGCTGGGCGCGAGCATCTGATTTGGCAGACCGCCGGGCAATGAAACCGCTGACGCTGCTCTGTGTTTTTCTCATTTCCTACGGGCTGTTCATCTATGCCTTCCAGGCCGTTCAGCACCAGCGTGCCAAAGCCAGTGGCGCGTTGATCCCTTTTGACGAAGACGGTGAGCGCGTGCTCGTGCCCGGCCTGGGTACGGTTTGCCTTGGAGCGGGGGTTTTCCTGCTCGTTTTGGGCAGCAGCCGCAGGCAGTGACGGCGCGCCCTCGTTCCTCCCTACGCCCGCAGTTTTTCGAGCAGCCGGTCCACCTCGACGTGGGTCTCGATGAGCGTCTGGATTTTGTCGATTTTCTCCACGTCGCCCGGCAGCGTTTTCACGGTCATCGAATTGATCCGGCTGGCCACCGCGAAACTCTCCAGCGGCGAGGCGATCACCGGCACGTCCGACGCCCGGATCAAATCCATGATGCTGTCGTGGGGCCGCAGCGTCCCGGCCAGGATGATCCCCGCCACCAGCCGTCCCGGGCGTTCGCCGTCCCCGTCGTCGGCCTTGGCCGCTTTCCGGTTCCTGGCGTCGCTGACGCCGTGGGAATGATGGTGGTGGTTGGGGTGCAGTGAACTGGTCGAGAGCGCCGCTAGGATGATATCCTCGCGGTCGCCTGGGGTAATAACCAGTGTTTCGGGCTGGAGTTCGTCCACGACATGCCCGGAACTCATCGCGCCGATGATGACGTGCCGCACCCGCCGCCGCACGTCCCCCGGCGCGTGCAGGAAATGGCCGCCGATGGTCTCGCTGATTTGCGTCAGCTCCGGGGCGGCCAGCACGCGCACGTCGGGCAGCGTGCCGAGCAGGTCGATCCCCAGGCGCGCCAACCCCCGCCGCGCGAAATCCTCGATGTAGTCCTTCTTTTCCGGCAGCACCTTGTTGAGGATCGCCCCGACGATTTCCACCCCTTCGTGGTCGAAGAGGGCCTTGTTGAGCGCGAGTTCGTCGATGGGCTTGCCGATACCGCCGCCGCTAACGATCACGACCTTCGCGTTGAGCAGCTTGGCGACCCGCGCGTTCGACAGGTCGAACACGCTGCCCACCCCGGCGTGGCCGGTACCCTCGATGATGACGAACTCCTTCTCCCACGCCGCCCGGTCGAAGGAGTGTTGCAGGCGTTTGACGAGGTGATCGTTGTTGGCGTGCTCGATGTATTTGCGGGTGAAATCCGGCTCGACGGCGATGGGACTCATGTCTTCCAACGGCACCTGCACATGGAAGGTTTCGTCCATGAGCACGGTGTCCTCGTCGATCTGGTTGCCCTCGATCTCGACAAACCGCTGGCCGACCGGCTTGATGTAGCCGATGCGCCCGAGCCGTTTCTTGAACGCCGCGAACAGACCGAGCGCGGTCGTCGTCTTGCCGTCGTTCTGGCGGGTGGCGGCGACGAACAGCCGCGGGGTGACGGAATTCATAGGTGTTTTCTACGACCGCATTCTCACGCCTGACGCAAAAGACATCGTGTTCTCAATCTCGGTAGAGCGTGTGGTATTCGATGGCTTGCAGGCCGACGATGGCCGCCACCCCCAAGATGGAGTCGCTGGTCGCGCCGCGCGACATGTCCGCCGCCGGTTTGGACAGCCCGAGCAGGATTTGTCCGTAGCTGCGGGCGTTGGCGAGGTACTGCACCAACTTGAGCGCGATGTTGCCGCTGTTCAGATCAGGGAAAACGAGAACATTGGCCTGCCCGGCGACGAGGCTGTCCGGGGCTTTGCGCAGGGCGAGGAGGGGATCGAGCGCGGTGTCGGCCTGCATCTCACCGTCGATCTCGATGTCCACCACGCCGGTTTCCTCCCCGGCGGCGATGGCGCGGTCCTCGATCTTCTGCCGGGCCAGCGCCACGGCGGCGGCCACACGCTTGGCCGCCGGGGAGCCGGAACTGCCCTTCGTGGAGAAACTTAGCATCGCCACACGCGCCCGGGTGTCGCGCAGACGGCAATGCAGGTTGCTCGTGTGCACGGCGATGGTGGCCAGTTGCTCGACGGTCGGCTCGGGGATCACTGCGCCGTCCGCGAAAAAGAGCACGCCGTCGTCGCCCACGGGCCGGTCAGGCAGTTCCATAATCATGCAGCCGAACACGGTCCGCACCTCGGGCAGCGGCTTGAGGATTTGCAGTAGCGGGCGTAGCAGCCCGCTGGAATATTCGCCCGCGCCGCCCACCAAGCCGTCGGCCAGCCCGTACTGGATCATCATCGCGCCGAAGTAGTTCGGATTGATCATGACCTGGCGCGAGTCGTCCACGCCGAATTTCTTGTAGCGGTCCAGTTGTTCCAGTCGTTCGCAGAACGTGGGCAATTCGACGGAGTTGGCCGGGTCGATGATGCCGACCTTCGGGTGTTTGAGGTCGATGCCCTCGCCTTTGGCGACGCTTTCGATGGTGTCCCGGTTGCCCAGCAGGATGGCCGCGCCGAGCTTGCGCCGGGCGTATTCGGCGGCGGCGTGCATAGTGCGCGGCTCGGCGCCCTCGGGGAAAACGATGCGCTTGGGATTGCGCGCGAGCTTTTCAAAAACGGTGTCGATGAAAGACATTGCAGAAAGGGTGAACACCGAAGAATGAAGGATGAAGGCAGAGAAGACAACCGGATACCGCACCCTCTTTTCTCCGCTTTCATCCTTCATCCCTCCTCCTTTGCCTTTCGCTGACTACCATCTCCACACCCCGCTCTGCCATCATGCCGTGGGCGAACCGCTCGAATACGTGGCCGTTGCCCGGGTACGGGGACTCGCGGAAATCGGCTTCTCCGACCACTCGCCCATGCCCGGCCCCGAGCCGTTCGACGACTGGCGCATGTCCCGCGCCGACCTGCCGCGCTACGTCGAAATGATCCTCGCCGCCCGGGAAGCCGCCGCGCCGTTTCCCGTCCGGCTGGGGTTGGAGTGCGATTTCCTCGTCGGCCAGGAGGCGTGGATCGAGGAACTGGCCGCCACCGCGCCGTGGGATTACCTGATCGGCAGCGTCCATTATCTCGCGCCGGGCTGGGACGTGGACAACCCGAAGTGGATCGGACGTTTCACCACGTCGGAAACCGCCACCGAGGAAATCTGGGCACTGTACTGGCGCACCTACGAACGCTGCGTCGCCAGCGGCCTGTTCGATTTCGTGGCGCACCCCGACCTCGCCAAGAAATTTGGCCACCGTCCGCCGGGTGACCTGCGGCGATACTACGAACCCACGATTGCCGCCGCCGCCGCCAATAGCGTCGCCGTGGAGGTGAGCACCGCCGGGCTGCACAAGCCGGTGGGTGAGCTTTACCCGTCGGCGGAATTTCTCTCGCTCCTGCACGCGGCGGGCGTGCCGGTGGTCATCAATTCGGACGCCCACGCCCCGGAAGAGGTGGGTCGGGATTTCGACCGTGCCGGGGCTGCCGTGCGCGCCGCCGGGTATACGCACACGGCGCGTTTCGTCGGGCGGCGGCGGGAACTGGTACCCTTGGCATGAAGAAAGGTCGAATACCCTGCTGGCACCCGGCGTCTCATTTTGTAGATGGACACCTCCGTCCTCGCAAGAATGAAAATTTTGGCTCTGAGAGATTTTCACCCGCGCGTCGCGTTCGTGGTTTCCGATTCAATCACCAGTAACCAAGCCCCAATTACCCAATGAAAACCCTTCTCATTCTTTGTTTTGCCGTTCTCGGCTTTGCCGGATACGCCAGCGCCGACACCGTGGTCGTCGAGCATCACCACCCGTACCATCACCACTACGTCCATCATTACCACCATCACCATCATGTGACGGTGGTGCATGAGGGCTAAACGACCTCTACACATTTTTCCAGGCCGCTGATGCGCTGATCGCGTGTCAGCGGCCTGTTTCGTTGGTGGGCCTCACCGGGATGCCCTGCGCGGCGAGGAAACGCTTTACCGAGGCGATGTCATGCTCCCCGAAGTGGAAGATGCTCGCCGCCAGCACGGCATCCGCGTGGCCACGCGTCAGCACGTCGGCCAGGTGCTCCAACCGGCCCGCGCCACCGCTGGCGATGACCGGCACCTCCACCGCCGCGCTGACCGCCGCCGTCAGTTCGATGTCGTAACCGTCCTTGGTGCCGTCGGCATCCATGCTGGTGAGCAGAATTTCTCCCGCGCCGCGCGCCGCGGCCTCGCGCACCCAGTCGAGCGCGTCGCGGCCCGCCGGGTGGCGTCCTCCGTGGGTGTAGACCTCCCAATGCACCGGTATGGTGTGGCCGTTCGATCCCCGGGCTGCCACCCGCTTGGCGTCCACCGCCAACACCACGCACTGCGAGCCGAACCCCCGCGCGCACTCGTCGATGAGTTCGGGCCGGGCCAGCGCCGCCGTGTTGACGCTTACCTTGTCAGCCCCAGCATGAAGCAGCGCGCGCACGTCGTCCGCCTTGCGCACCCCGCCGCCGACGGTCAGCGGCATGAAACACTGGTCGGCGGTGCGCCGGACCACGTCGATCATCGTGTGCCGGTCGTCCGACGAGGCCGTGATGTCCAGAAACACCAGTTCGTCGGCCCCCTGGTCGTTGTAGGCCAGGGCGCACTCGACGGGATCGCCCGCGTCGCGCAAGGCTAGGAACCGGGTGCCCTTGACGACCCGGCCTCCGGTGACATCCAGGCAGGGAATGACTCGTTTGGTCAGCATGTA
>CAXSED010000066.1:0-24329 GCA_964236475.1 uncultured Chthoniobacterales bacterium | reverse complement strand
TGGAGATGAACGAGACGGCGAACATCATCCACCACGCCACGGCGCAGAGCCTCGTGATCCTGGACGAAATCGGGCGCGGGACTTCGACGTACGACGGCCTGTCGATTGCCTGGAGCGTCGCCGAACACCTGCACGACCGGACGGGCGCGCTGACCTTGTTCGCCACGCATTACCATGAACTGACGGAGATGGCCGTGACGCATCCGGCGGCGAAAAACTTCACGGTGGCGGTTCGCGAGTGGAACGACGAGATCGTGTTTCTGCACCGGATCATTCCGGGCGCGGCGGACCGCTCGTACGGGATTCAGGTGGCGCGGCTGGCCGGGTTGCCGACGGAGATCATCGACCGGGCAAAGGAAATTCTCGGACGGTTGGAGTCGGGCGGCACCAAGGCAGAGGTGTTCAGCGCGCCGTCAATCGCCAACGGGCGCACCCGCAAACCCCGCGTCCGGGGGGACGATTCGACACCGAACTTCGGGTGGTTTGCCGACGAGACGACGGGTTCCCCCAAGCCATGACCCCCATCAATTTCACGCGCGAAGGCGACAGGAGCCAGGAGACCGGGACGGCGTGTCCGCACGTTTGGGCCGCGCTCTTGGCGTTGGGCATCGCCATCTTGGTATTGGCAGGTGTCCGGGTCGAGGTCCGCCGCCAACTGCCCGGGCGTCTAGAGTGGTTTGCCTCCTCGGTCTCTCCGCTGAAAATGACCGGCAACATGCTGCAAACCCAGGCTTTCTCGGAGCTTGGCGTGCTGCCCGTCTACGGCAGTTCCGAGCTGGACCATCACGCCGGCAACCGGCCCGACGCCTTCTTCCGCGGGCGGCCCACCGGTTTCTCCGTGTTTCCGGTGGGGCACGCGGGCACCACCTGCCTGATGATCCTCCAGAAGATTGCTGCTGCCGGAGCCGCCGCCCGGGGGAGGCAGACCGTGATTTTCCTGTCTCCGACCTGGTTCGCCAAGCAGGAAGTGCCCCGGCACACCGTCACCGCCAACCTCCCGGCGGCGCAGCTCAGCGCGTGGATTTTCGATAGTCCGTTGAGCCGGGCGCTCAAGGTCAAAATTGCCCGCCGGTTGCTGGATTATCCCGACACGACCCGTGACCAGCCGCTGCTGGCAGGGGCGGTGCGTTCCCTGGCGGGACCGACCTGGGAAAATCGCTGGGTCTTTGACACACTCTGGCCGCTGGGGAAATGTCAAAACCAGCTCTCGCGTGGGTTGGAAGCCGGGGCGCTGCTCTGGGAAATGCACGCCCACCCCGAACGTTCGGGCCGCCCCGCCAGGGCCGTGCGAAGTTTGGCGAAAGATCGGTTGCCGCGACGGGAAGTAGATTGGGCGAGACTGGCAGAGCAGGCGGAAGCGCGGGACCGCGCGCGCAACGACGGCACGCCCTACAGCGCCACGATGAGCGAGACCGTCGGCTCGCAACGCAAACCTGAGGTCCGGCGTAAGGGGCGGGGGGTGCGGGATGCGGATTTCGGCGCCAAGCTGGGCTTGTCAAAAGAGTGGAGCGACCTGGAGCTTCTGACCGAGGTGCTCCGGGATTTGAAGATCCGAGCGATGTTTATCAGCCAGCCGTTCAACGGCAACTTCTACGACCAGAGCGGCACCACGCCGGTCGGGCGGCGGGCGTATTACGAAAAACTCGCGCAGGTGATCGGGCCATCGGGCGATGCGCTGCGTGACTACTCCGAGCACGAAGAGGATCGTTTCTTCTTCAACGATTCCGGCCATCCGAGCGCCAAGGCGTGGATTTACTACGACCAGGCACTAGACCAATTTTACCACGGCGCGACGGAGTGATTCCGGCTCGTTTGCGACGGGGTCGCCGCTCGATGAACAGGCAGGGAGGGGCAGTTGCCCGGTGAGGTGAATGATGGTTCATTGGCCGTGCCTCTCGCACGGTATGTTCGAACGCCCCCCCACTCGCGGTGAAGAACTGGCCAATACCCTGAGCCACGGGATGGGTTTCTTGCTGGCGGGTTGCGTGGCGTTGCCGCTTCTCGTGGGTTCGGCCTTGCGGCAGCACGACCACTGGCAGTTGGTTGGCGGGATCGTTTTCGGCGTTTCGCTGGTGCTGCTCTACGGGGCTTCTACTTTGTATCACCTCCTGCCTATCGGGAGAGCGAAGTTGTTTTGCCGCCTGCTCGACCACGCGGCGATTTATCTGTTGATCGCGGGCACGTACACGCCGTTCGCTCTGGGCGCGTTACGCGGGCCGTGGGGCTGGAGCCTGCTGGTGGCCGTGTGGACCCTGGCGGCGATGGGCGTGACGCTGAAACTGAAAGTCGGCTTTCGCTACCCGCGTCTTTCGACGGCGGTTTATCTGTCGATGGGCTGGATGGTGCTGATCGTCATTCGTCCGCTGGTGGCGCAGATCGGCCTGGGCGGGTTCATCTGGGTCCTCGCGGGCGGGTTGTGCTACAGCGTGGGCGTGATCTTTTTTGCCTGGGAGCGGCTGCGCTATTCCCACTGTTATTGGCACGGTTTCGTGCTGGCCGGGAGCGCGTGCCACCTCGTGGCGGTGCTCGGATACGCCGGGCGGCTGGAGTGATCCTCGCTGGTTGATCGCGGAACGATAAATTACGGACTCCGCGACATTTTGCTATTCCGACCCGGGGCAAATGGGCATAAGGGTTGCCGTCCGAGTTGTCGAAGCTGTATGCAAACCACCCCTGACGGATCGAAACCCGCACTGCTGCCGACCGAGTCCGTTTCCGCGTGGGAGCCGCCACCCAGGCGATTTCTGCACACGCTCGGTCCCGGGCTGATCACCGGGGCGTCCGACGATGATCCCAGCGGGATCGCCACGTATTCCCAGGTCGGCGCACAGTTCGGCTTCTCGGTTCTATGGACGATGCTGTTTTCGTATCCCTTGATGACCGCCATTCAGGAAATCAGCGCCCGCGTGGGCCGGGTGACGGGGCGCGGAATTGCCGCCAACCTGCGCCATTACTATCCACGCTGGCTCATGTTCCCGGTGATCGCGCTGCTCCTGATTGCGAACACGCTCAACCTGGGCGCGGACATCGGGGCGATGGGCGCGGCGCTCAAACTCCTCATCGGAGGTCCGGCAAGCCTGTACGCGGCGGTGTTCGCCGTGGGTTCGCTGTTGTTAGAGATTTTCATGTCCTACAACCGTTACGCCCGGGTACTCAAGTGGTTGTGTGTGGCGTTGTTTGCGTATGTGGGCGTGGTGTTTGCGGTCAAGGTGCCATGGGGAGAGGCGTTGCGCGGGACGGTGTTGCCGCACGTCGCTTTCAACGCGGAATACCTGACGGCGCTCATCGCCGTGCTCGGCACGACGATCAGCCCCTACCTGTTTTTCTGGCAGGCGTCCGCCGAGGTGGAGGAAATGCGCGCGGTCCCGGGCGAGAAACCGCTCAAGATCACGCCACAGCAAGCCCCCACCGAGTTTGCCCGGATTCGGGTAGATACTTATTTGGGCATGGGGGTGTCCAACCTCATCGCGTTCTTCATCATCCTGACCGCCGCCGTCAGCCTGCACACGCACGGCCAGACTCACATCGACACGGCGGCCCAGGCCGCGGAAGCTCTGCGCCCGGTGGCCGGGGCGTTTGCGTTCCTGCTGTTTGGCATCGGCATCATCGGCACGGGATTACTGGCAATTCCCGTCCTGGCGGGATCGGCGGCGTACGCGATCAGCGAGGGTCTGCATTGGCGCGCGGGCCTGGAACGCCGTCCCCACGAGGCCGTCGGATTTTACGCGGTGCTGACGGCGGCGACCTTGCTCGGGCTGGGATTGAATTTCACGTCGATGGACCCGATCCGGGCTTTGTTCTGGTCGGCGGTGATCAACGGTGTGGTGGCGGTGCCCGTGATGATCGTGATGATGCTCATGGCAGCCAATCCTAGGGTCATGGGAGAATTTACGTTGCCCGGAGGGCTGAAAACGATGGGCTGGCTGGCGACGGCGGTGATGGGTCTGGCCGCGGTTGGTTTATTCGCCACGTGGGGGAAGTGACGCCGGTCCGGTCCGGGGTGGACGTTGCATCAACGCGACGAACCGGTCGATGAAGCGAGCGGAGTCGAGGTCCACGTTGACCCGCACCCGCTGTTCGCCGAGGCCCGGTTCGGAACCGGGCGTCCAGCTCAGCGTATTGCCGTAGGCCGCGCCGTGGTCGATGTCCACGTCCATGAACACCTCGCGGCGTGCGGTGATGATGCTCTCGTCGAGCCACGCGGCCACGGCCAGTTCGTCCCACATCGGGAAATCGATTTCGGCGTAGCGGCGCAGGTACTCGGTGAACGGGGTTTTCACGGTGGCCATCTGGTCGGCGATGGCGGCGGTGTATTTGGTTTTGAGCGAGATGTCGGTGGGTGTGTTCGTGATCTGCTTCCAGGGGGCGTGCAGAACGATCCGGGCGGCTTCGGGGTCCCACCACAGGTTGAATTCGTGGCGCGGGTTATTGACGTACTCGGCGGAAAAATAGTTGTCCAGTGGCGGGCTGAAACTGCCGCCCATGAACACGAACTCCTTGACCAGTTGCGGAAACTCCGGATCGAGGCGAACCGCGAGCGCGATGTCGGTCAGCGGGCCGAGCGCGATGATCGTGACCTCGCCGGGGAACTCGCGCGCCTTGCGCACCATGAAGCTGGCGGCGGCCTCGACGGCGGGGCGAAGGGTGGGCGCGCTCTCGACCAGCGGCGGCACGACGGTCGGCTCGTGATAGTGGAAACCGATGGACGGCTTGTCCAGCCATGCGCCGGTGAAGACCTGCGCGCCGTGCGATTTTTCCCAGAGCAAGCTTTCCGCCCGGGTGTGGACCAACGGATGCACCGCGCCGGGCAGCAGCGGCACGTCGGTGCGTCCCGTGATTTCCAGCAGGCGCAGAGCGTGGGCCATGCCTTCGTCGCGCCACACGTCACCGCTGACCACCGCCAGCCCCAGCACATCGACCGACGGGTCCTGTAACAACAAGGCGACGGCTTGCAAATCCGAGGTGGCCGGGCCGCGCGTGTCCTGATCCACGATGACCTTGCGCCCGTCGGCCCGCAAGGTCAGCGGCAACGCGGCGAGGAGGGACAGCGCCATGCCCAGAAAACGTGGCAGCGGCCTGACATGAAAACGAAGATGAGCGAAGAAACCCTGCATACCCGGATGTGGTGCGTGCGATGAATTCGCACGAGAGAACGTGCGCGAATCGTAGAAAAAGCACGTGGGAAGTCAACCATGGACTGTCCGCGCCGACCCCCGGAGGCCCGGGCAAGAAATTCCGCGTTTCCGCGATAAAGAACTCGTCTTGCGGCGGGTAAAGGTTTTGATGGGGTTCCCTCCGATGAGTTCCGCCTCCGCAAAGAAAATCCTCGGCATCCTGCTGCAACTGGCCGTCACGGGAGCGGCGTTGGGTTTCGTTTTTCACGATGGGCGTAAACGCGCTCAGATGGCCGAGGCTTGTCGGCACGCGGACTGGCGGTGGCTGGCGGCGGGGCTGGCCGTTTACGGAATGGTCGAAACCCTGGCGGTGGTGCGTTGGCAACTGCTGCTGCGCATCCAGGGTTTCCGGTTGAGTTGGGTGCGGGCCACCGGCATCCTGTTTATCGGTGAGTTTTTTCTGACGTTCACACCGGGTCTGGTCGGCGGGGATGCCATGCGGATTTTTTACCTTTTGAAGGACGCGCCGGAGAAGACCGTCGATGCCGTGACGGTCGTCCTGATGGACCGGATTATGGGGCTGCTGGCGTTGATCTGCCTGACGGCAACCATCGTGAGCACGCATCATACGTGGCTGACGCAGTCGGCGGCCTCGTCGCGGCTGGTGGAAGCCGTGTTGTTGATTCTCGGAGGTGGCGTGCTGGCGCTGGTGCTCGCGCTGGTGGTGGCGGGCGTCGGCGTGCCGGAGCGGTGGCCCGTGCCGCAAAAAGTCCGTGAATCGGCGGACGCCTTCCGGCAATTTGCGCAGGATTGGCGCGGGACGTTGGGCGCGTTCGTCACCACCCTGGCGTCGCACGCGTGTTATTACACCAGCTTCGGCTGCGCGGCGCTGGCGCTCGGTCATCTGAGCCATCCCGCGCCGACGTTTGGCGACGTGTTTGCCATCATGCCGGTGGAAAACACGCTGACCGCGCTGCCAATCTCGTTCGCGGGCATCGGGTTGCGGGAATCACTTTTTCAGACCCTGCTGCACGACTTGGCCGGGGTCCCAACGGCGGTCGGCGCGCTCATCGGGGCGGCGGGTTTCGGCATGAAACTGTTGTGGAGTTTGCCCGGTGCGTTCGTCTTTCTCACGCACCGGCTGACGAGGAGGACCGCCGCGCCAGCCAGTCCAGATAATCGCCCGATTCGACCCGTGTGAGGTGATCCGCCGGTCGGTTGTAGAGGTAGACCTGGGCGACCAATCCGGTCGATTGAGGTTCCAGACAAATTTCGGCGGGGAGGCGAACGTATTCGTGCGGCGCGGGATCGCCGGGAGCACAACCTTCGTACCGGTCCAGCGCGAGGAAAGTCGCGGCAGGTTCATGCAGCAGATAGACCTCGCCGTGGACCGTGTCGGCGGGGTCAGCGGAGGCCACGGCGGCGGGGTAACTACCCAGGTCGTAGAGTTTTCCCCGAAACCGGCCCACGCCGACGAACGTCGACGGGAGTAGCAGGCGGTGCATCGGATGGGCAGAAGACCGGCGCAACGTGCCGTAGACGAAGAGGTGCATGGGAAAAGTTGACGGGTGACAGGCCGGGCTGCAAGAAACTTGAACCTTCGGCAGCGCGGACTACAGTGCGCCACGATGAATCTGAGTATTCTGAAAGCTTTTCTCGACCGGTTGAGCGTGCGCACCAAGCTGATCGGCACAGCGGTGGTCGCGTTTCTGATCGGGACTTACTTCGGTGGCCGTGGCACGAGCGAAGTCAATGGCCGATATGTCCCCTGGGGCGCGGGCGGCTCGCTGCTGGACACGCGGAGCGGTAAAACCTACGTGCTGGACAACGACTCGCACACTTTCAAGCACGGCCCGTCCCTGCCGTATTGGTAGGCCGGTTTCCTAGCGGACTGGTTCGAGCGCCTGTTGCATGATGGCCAGCGGGGCCGGGCGTGCGAACCAATGCTCGAAAGCTAGCGCGCCCTGATACAAAAGCATGGACATCCCGCCAACGGCCCGCGCGCCGCTGGCACGCGCGGCGGCTACGAGCGGCGTTACCCGATGGTCGGCATGGTAAACGGTGTCGAACATGAGCAGCCGAGGCGGGATGGCGACGGAAGCCAGAGGCGAATGATCGCCTGTTTTCAGGCCGACGGCGGAGGCGTTGACCACGAGGTCTACCTCCTGCAAGACCGTCGATAAGGCGGACGTTTCCCAGGCAAGGGTCGAGATTTTCGTGCGGGTCGCGTGCCGGTCCTGCAAGGCAGCAGCGAGCGCGCCGATTTTTTCCGGCGTGCGGTTCACAAGCGTCAGACGCGGGCAACCGGCCAGCGCGCATTGGGTCGATAATGCGCGCCCCGCGCCGCCGCCCGCGCCGAGGATCAACACGCGCAAATCGCGCAGGTCTACGCCGAAGTCGGCACGGATCGCCCGCGCGAATCCCGGGCCGTCCGTGTTGAACCCGTGCAGCCGTCCATTTCCGTTCACACGCACCGTGTTGACTGCCCCCAAAGCGGCGGCGTGCGGGTCCACCTCGTCGAGCAGGGATAAAGCCGCGACTTTGTGGGGGAGGGTCAGATTGACGCCGATAAATCCGACGCGAGCAATCAGTCGGAGGGCTTCCGGCAGCTCCTCGGCCTGGATGTGCAGACGCGTATAACGAGTGTCGATGCCGCTGGCCGCCAGCGCGGCGTTGTGCATCGGCGGCGACGCGGAATGCGCAATCGGGTCGCCGAGCACCGCGAGTCGCAGGGGCGGCTGCACCTGCGCAGTGGCGTGTGGCCAGTCGCGCAGGTCAGCGAGCGCGTAGACTGCCCGTCCGGTGTTTTCCTCGTGCGAGGCCACAAGGTCGTCAGTGAGCACGGGCCGCGCTTCGCAAGCGGGCAACCACTTTTTCTTTTCCCAGCAGCGCGAGCAGGTGATACAAGCTCGGGCCGACCGAGCGACCGCTGGTGGCCACGCGCGCCGGGTGAATGAAAGCCGCCGTCTTGACCCCGACCTCCGCCGCTAGCGTCTTGAAAGCCGCTTCCAGATCGTCGTGCGTCCAAGCTTCCGGGGCCAGCGTTTCCAGGCGCGCCGCCAGTTGTTCCAGCCGCTCGTTCGCGCCGGGTGCGCGCAACGTTTTGGTCACGGCTTCCTCGTCGAACGCGAAATCATCGGTGAAGAAATACGCCGACCAAGCGGGCACGTCCTTGAGCAGCTTGATCTTCTCTTTGACCGACGCCAACACGCCGTCCAGATATTCGTTGCTGACCCCGCCCACCGGCAGCCCCGCCGCTTCCAGCACCGGCTGGCACAGCGCGCGGAAACGCTCCAGCGGCATCTGCTGGATATACTGCCCGTTGAGCCAGAAGCATTTGTCGGGATCGAATGCGGCGTTGCGTCGGTTGACTTTGTCCAACTCGAACAGCGAGGCAACCTCGTCGAGCGTGAGCTTTTCGCGGTTGTCCTTGGGCGACCAGCCGAGCAGGCACAGGTAGTTGGCGACGGCCTCGGGCACGTAGCCCTCGTCGATGTAGCTCTGCACGCTCGCGCCCTTGTCGCGCTTGCTCATTTTGCCGCCCTCGCGGTTGAGGATCAACGGGATGTGTGCGAACTGCGGTGGGGTGACGCCGAGCGCTTGGTACAACTCGATGTGCTTGGGCGTATTGGAAAGATGGTCCTCGCCGCGAATGACGTGCGTGATCTTCATCTCGATGTCGTCCACCACGTTGACGAAATGGAAAATCCACGAGCTATCAGGACGGCGGATGGTCATATCCGGCTCGAAATCGCCGAGCGGATTGATCGGTTTGGAGCGATCCACCTCGACGTGGCCGCATACGAGGTCATCCATGACGATCAGTTTGCGCGGCAGCTTGAAGCGCGTGGCCCCCTTGTCGTCGATGTAAACGGCCCCGGCGGCCTGTAACTTGTTGAGGTACGTCTCGTAGACGGTGTCGCGCTCGCTCTGGAAATAGGGGCCGTGGTCGCCGCCCTTACCGGGGCCCTCGTCCCAGTCCAGGCCGAGCCATTTGAGGCCATCGTAGATGACCTGGACGGCCTCGACGGTGTTGCGCGCCTTGTCGGTGTCCTCGATGCGCAGGATGAGCTTGCCGCCGTTGTGTTTGGCGTACAGCCAGTTGAACAACGCGGTGCGCGCTCCGCCAACGTGCAGGAAACCGGTGGGCGAGGGGGCGAAACGGACGCGGACAGGAGTGCTCATGGTGCGAAAAACCGGGGTGATCGGGAGGACCAGCTTGGAACAGAAACCTCTCCCGCGCAATTCCGTCTTTGTTGCGGCGAAGCTTGCTCTGGGGGCCGCCTGCCTTATTTTCACGTTCCGATGCCCCCGCGTCCGCAATTCTTTTTGACCTGGCAAACGCTGCTGGCCGGTGCGCTCGGCGTCGGTGCGGGGCTGGTTTTGGCGCGGCCCGACGCGGGACCGCTCGCGGTGGCGGGAAAGGAAATTTGCACGCTCGCGGGTGCGGTGTTCATGGCATGGATGCGGTCGCTGGCGGTCGCGTCGGTGGTGTCGGGGATCGTGCTCGGGCTGGGCGGATTGGAAACGATGCGCGGAGTGAAACGATTGCTCGGCAAAACCGCTGCCTGGATGGCGGCGAGCAGTTTGCTGGCGGTGGTCGTGGCCATGTGGGTGGCGCTCGGGGTCAGCACTCGCTTCCCGGCGGAGGTTTTCACACGGACGGCGGATTTCGGCGGCTTGGCGCGTGATGTCCGGCTCGCGGCGGTGTTGAACTGGGGTTGGCTGGGTCTCGTCGTGCTGTGCCTGGGAATCGGTTACTACCGCAACCAGATCGAAGAAGGCCACGCACGGCTGCTGGGACGCTTCTGCCAGGGAATCGAGGAAACGCTCGACCCGATGCTCACCCGGACACGGCAGGTGCTGCCGGTCGGCATCTTCGCGCTGCTGGCTTCGGAAACCACGTCGCAGGGATTATTTGCCTGGCAATCCACCGTCGGCACGTACTGGCGGTTGCTCGCCGCGCCGTTGATCGGTTGGGCCGTTTATGGATTGGTGTTTTTGCCGGGAGTGCTGTGGGTGCTGACGCGGATCAACCCCCTGACGTTCCTCGGCGCGATGGTTCCGGCGATGGTGACGGCGTTGGCGGGGCAGTCAGTGGAAGGAACGCTGCCGCTGACGCTCGAAGCCGTGCGGCGGCAAGGCGGCGTGCCCAACCGCATTGCCAGCGTCACGCTGCCGCTCTGCGCCGCGCTGCACCGCGATGGCCTGGCACTGGGGTGGGCGGCGGTGGCGGTGTCGCTCAGCCGGCACACGGGCACGGGCGTCGATCTGCCAACGCTCGGAGGCATCTTGGCGACCGCCTGGCTCGCGGGTTGCGGCGCGGGCGCGCTGACCTTGGGTGCGCCGGGACTGACGGCTGCCACGTTCCTGGGTTTGTCCGGTTGGTCGACGGGGGACGGCATGGTGCTCGGGTTGATTCTGGAACGACTCATGGCCATGGGCGGGGGAGCGGTCAGCGTGTTCAGCCAGACGTGTGCAACGGCAATCATCGCGCACTCCGAAGGCGAGCGCGCCCTGCTCTCGCTGCCGGTGCCCGACGGCGCGCTGGCACTCGACGGGGAGCCGGAATTCTAACGCAGAGAACGCGGAGCAAAGACAGGAAGTGTGCGGAGGAAAGAGTTTTTTATGGACATAGCGAGTTTACTGGATGACGAGGCGGCACGCCGGAGGGCGTTTCCGGTCTGCGAGCGGAAGACCTTTCTGGCTCACGCGGCGGTCTGCCCTCTGCCACGCGTGGCGGCGGACACGTTGAAGACGCACGCCGAGGAGGCAATGGTTAGCGGGCCGGATGATTACGTGCGTGCGCTGAAGCAGATTCGCGCCGCCCGGGAAACGTGCGCCCGCCTCCTCGACGCCACGCCGGAGGAGATTGCGCTGCTCGGACCAACCTCACTGGGATTGAGCCTGTTCGCGGGCGGGCTGGACTGGGCGCCCGGCGACGAGGTCGTCTACCACGCGGATGATTACCCGGCGAACGTTTATCCGTGGCTCGACCTCGCCCGCCGCGGCGTAGTCCCACGCCTTTTGCAGCCCGCGCGGCCCGGGGAGATCACGCCCGAAGTCGTCGCCTCTGCGCTCACGCCACGCACCCGGCTCGTCGCTTTGGCATCGGCATATTTTCTCACCGGGTACCGCATCGACGTGGACGCCATCGGTCAGATGCTGCATGAGCGCGGCGTGCTGTTTTCGGTGGATGCCATCCAGACGCTCGGTGCATTTCCTTTGTCGGTGCGGCACGTCGATTTTCTGGCGGCGGACGCGCACAAGTGGATGCTGGGTCCGCTGGCGGCGGGAATCGTCTACGTGAAAAAAGCGCACTTCGAGCGGCTGCGTCCGATTCTGCTCGGCGCGTCGAACGTGCGCTCGCCCGACTTCATCTCGCAGGGGGAAATCGTCTTCACCGACACGGCGGCCCGCTACGAACCGGGCGTGCTGAACCTCGGGCCAACCCTGGCGATGGCCGCGTCGCTGGAAATGATTTTGAATGTAGGCAAGGCGCAGGTGGCCGGGCGGATCGCGGCTTTGGTGAAGAGTCTGGCCGGGTCGCTGATGAACTTGGGATTCGAGCCAGCCGGGCCGGTGGAAGGCGCGCATGCCAGCGGGATTCTGGCGGTGACCCATCCGGGGGCGGACATGGAGAAACTGTCTCAGAAACTCCAGGCTGAGAACATCACGGCGTCGCTCCGGTTGGACCGGCAGAGACGCGGTTACCTGCGGTGGTCGCCACATTTTTACAACACCGAAGAAGACCTGCACCGGGCGGTGGCGGTGGTGCGCGGGGCAATTTAAGCCCACCGGGAAAGACGCTGGTCCAGACGGCGTGCGAAGAGGTCGCCGACGAGGCGCGCAAAAGCTTCGACGCCGACCTCCCGTCCGCATTCCGTCTCGACGGCGGTCATCTCGACCCCGGCCAACCCGCAGGGCGTGATGGCCCGGAAAGGCGCGAGGGCGTCGCCGCCCACGACGTTGATCGCAAAACCGTGCAGGCTCATCCAACGCCGGACCCCCACGCCAATAGACGCGATTTTGCGCGGTCCGACCCACACGCCGGTCAGGCCATCGCGGCTTTGTCCGGCGATGTCGAAAGCGGTGAGGGCTTCGATGAGAATCTCTTCGATGGTCCGCAGGTAGAGATGTAAGTCCCGGCCACGCCGACCCAGGTCGAGAATCGGGTAACCGACCAGTTGTCCAGGGCCGTGGAACGTCGCTTGTCCGCCGCGCCCGACCGTTTCGACCGGGTAGGGGAGCGCGGAAGGTTCCTGCAAACTGGAGCGGTCGCGGGAGCGGCCCATCGTGTAAACGGCTTCGTGCTCCAGCAGCAGGAGGGTGTCGGGCGCGGCGTCGGGCGCGGCGATTTTCTTTTCGACCAGAGATTCCTGCCGGGCGAGGGCGATGCCGTAGGGAAGGCGTCCGAGCCATTCGACACGCAGGCCGGAACCAGCGGCGTTCATATCCGCGAAAGCGCCGTGACTTTGCGCAGCGGACTCGCCTGCTCGCGCAGGTGGGTCAGGCCGATGGCGAGCGCGTCGGCGGCGTCGGGCGCGGGCGTTTCGGTCAGGCCGAGCAGCGCGCGGACCATGAAGGCGACCTGCGTTTTCTCCGCGCCGCCCCTGCCGACGACCGCCTGCTTGACCTCACGCGGCGAATACTCGAACACGGGAATGCCCCGCTCGGCAGCGGCCAGGATCGCCGCTCCCCGGGCTGCTCCGAGCGTGATGGCCGTGCGGTGGCTCTGCACGAAAATCACCCCTTCGACCGCGCAGCAATCCGGCTCGTATTTATGGATGATTTCCGCCAGCCGGTCGTGGATGGCGACCAGGCAGGAACTTGGCAGCAGGTCGGCCTTGTTCTTGATCGTCCCGTACTCGCACGCGCGGGCTTTCATCGGCATTCCGGCCAAGGCGGTGGTGCGTCCGTTCGCCGCCGGTGACGCCGTTTCGAGAATGGCGAAGCCCGTGCCACGCAGGGAAGGATCGATGGCAAGGACACGCATGGGAAAAGCGCAAGTTAGGGAGAAACCACCGGAATGTAAACCTCCGGTGATCTCTCTTGCCTTGGCTTCTCGTCAACTCGTCGGGAATGGATTGCGCTGGGCAAAACCGACCTGATGCCAATAAGGGTAGGTCTTCGTCTGCGCGCTGGCCGCGTCCAGTTTGGCCACCTGTTCGGGGGTGAGGTTCCAACCGACCGCGCCCAGGTTTTGTTTCAACTGTTCCTCGTTGCGCGCGCCGATGATGACGGTTGCCACCGTAGGACGCTGCAACAGCCAATTCAGCGAGATTTGTGGGATCGACTTGCCGGTTTCGGTGGCGATTTCATCGAGCGCATCGACCACTTTGTAGAGATATTCATCCTGCACGGGCGGGCCGTTTTCCGTCACGACGGTCGATTGCAGGCGGCTGTTTTCGGGGAGCGGGTGGCCCCGGCGGATCTTGCCGGTCAGACGGCCCCAGCCGAGCGGACTCCACACCACCGCGCCGACCTTCTGGTCCAACCCGAGCGGCATGAGTTCCCATTCGTACTCGCGTCCAATCAAGGAATAATATGCCTGGTGCGCCACGAAACGGGTCAGGTTGAATTTCTCCGCGTAAGCGAGGAATTTCATCAGGTGCCAGCCGGAATAATTCGAGCACCCGAGGTAACGAATTTTCCCGGCGCGCACGAGGTCGTCGAGGGTGCTCATCGTTTCCTCGACGGGCGTGACGGCGTCGAAACCGTGCGTCTGGAAGAGGTCGATGTAATCGGTGCCCAGGCGGCGCAACGCGTTGTCTACGGCGAGCGTCAGGTGATGACGCGAGCTACCCATGTCGTTCGGCTCGTCGCTCATCGGGAAGGTGGCCTTCGTGCTGATGATGACCTTGTCGCGGCGGCCTTTGATCGTCTGGCCGAGAATTTCCTCCGCGAGTCCTTTGGAATACACGTCGGCGGAGTCGAACATGTTCAACCCGGCGTCTAGACACAGATCGACCATGCGGGTGGCCTCTTCCACGTTACTGCTGCCCCACGCCTTGAAAAATTCCCCGCTGCCGCCGAAGGTGCCCGTGCCGAAACTGAGAACCGGGACTTTAAAGCCCGAACCGCCAAGTTGTCGAAATTCCATGTGTGTAGATGATTCAAGTTTGAAAGACTACAAAGGAATCGTGAAACGGGAGAAGCGCGGTTCCCTGCCGGTAAACTGAACGCGTCCTTCCACTCTGACCGAACCCCTGACATGGCATCTATCGCAACCCGCACCGGCGACGATGGTACGACCGGACTGATCTTCGGCCAACGCGTCCCGAAGTGTCACCCGCGCGTCGAGGCGGTCGGACGCTTGGACGAACTCAACGCTGCGCTCGGCCAGGCCAAGGCGGTCAACGCCGCCGCTGTCGTGCGCGATCAGTTGCAGGCGATCCAGAAGGACCTCGTGATCATCATGGGCGAACTGGCGGCGGACGACGCCGATCAGGAGCGATACCTCGGCAGCCGGTTCGGCGTGCTGGAACCCGGCGCGCTGGAGCGGATTGACGCGGCGGTCTATGCGCTGGAAAACGGCGAGCCACCCTTGCGCTTCGACGGCTGGGCCACCCCCGGTGGGACGATCCCGGCGGCGGCGCTCGACTTGGCACGGGTGGCGGCGCGGCGCGCGGAGCGGCATCTGGTGGCGATGCGCGAAGCGGGGGGCGTCGTGCGGGAACTGTTGTTGCAATACGTCAACCGGGCGTCGGATTTGCTGTGGCTGCTGGCGCGGCAGGCGGAGCATCCGGGGACGGCAACGGTGGAAGACCCAGCCGCGCGCGGGTCAGCGTGATCGCCGCCGGGGAAAGGTCGATGCCGATCCATCGCCGACCGAGTTTTTGCGCGGCGACGAGCGTCGTGCCGCTGCCGCAGTACGCATCCAGCACGAGGTCGCCCTCGCGGCTGCTGGCTCGGACGATGCGTTCGAGCAAGGCTACGGGTTTCTGCGTGGGATAACCGGTGCGCTCGGGGTCGCGCTGGTGCAAGTGGCTCACGTCGGTCCAGACGTCGGAGGGCACCACGCCCTCGTCCTCGTAGTAACGATAGGTTTTCCCGGCAGACGTGATCGAGGCATAGGTGCGGCCATCGGCGTCCAGGCCGCGTTTCATGTGGTTGCGGCGCGCCTGCGCCCGGGGCAGGTGGACGGCAGTCGCCTCGAAGGTCCAGATCTTCGATTTGGCGTAACGCAGGATGGTGTCGTGCTTCCAGGCGAAATCGCGCTCCCCCCGTCCGCCGGTTTCGTAGCTCCAGATGATCTCGTTGCGGCACCCCCCGCCCCGGGGGCAGAAGATACTGTCGCACACGAGCTTGAGGTAATGAGACGCCGTGGGGTCGGCATGCAAGTAGAACGTGCCGGTCGGTCTGAGCGCCCGCCAGAGCGCGACAATGCGGCGGGCGAGGTGAACGAGGTAAGCGAGGAGCGGGCCTTCTCCCAGTGCGCCGTGCAAACCGCCGAACAAAGCCGCCATTTGGGAGTTCGCGCCACCACCCGTCGCCACCGTGACCGCTTGGTAATCGTTCGCGGCGGCAACGTCCCAGAGCCAGCGGTCGGTGAATGCCGTCGCGCCCGCATGGTAATAATCGCGCCGCGAAAAAAAGGGTGGGTCGATGTAGCACAGGTCAACGCTGCCATCGGCGACGTGCGCCGCGAGCGCTGCTAGATTATCGCCGCAATGAAGATGGTTTTCCATGGCATGCGGCGTCCGGCGGCGGAAAGATCAATCCGTGTCCGAATAGGTGTAGCCGGTGCCATCCGGGCGCAAGTTGTAACGCACTGTCATGAAATTGCGGTCGAAAGCGGCGTACGTGCCGACGTGTCCGTCCGCAAAGACAAGGTTGACCTTTTTGCCGTGAAAGATGCGGGTCATCGGCGCGAAGGCGGGGTTAAGCGTGTAATCGTCTTTGTCGGCATCCGTTGCGGTAAACAGCGAGCCGGAGGCAATGTCGCCACCGAGAATGTATTTGCTCGGCACGGCCACGAGCGAAAGCCTCAGGGGAGAATAACCGCCGTTGGCAACCATGGCGGCGTGGCACCCTTGAAAATAACTGTATTGCACGTTGGTGGCAACGATGGGGCCGCTGCTGGGACAGACGAATATATTGCGGTTGGTGCCCAGGTAGGGAGAGAGTTGTTCGGTCCAGCCGGGCAAATTGGTGTCGGGAGAAACGGCTCCGTAAGAGATGTCGCCGCCCGAAGTGGGCATCAGGCCGCTGTGATCCGCAGCATGGTTGAGCAACGCCGCGCCGATCTGGCGCAAGTTGCTGATGCACTGGGCGCTGCGCGACATCAGGATCATTTTGGATATTTCCGGGATGAGCACGCTGGCCAACACGGCCACGATGGCAATCGCGACAAGGAGTTCCAGCAGGGTGAAGGCGTTTTTTCGGGCACGCATGGAAAGAAAAGAACGACAATGGGAGCTGGGGCCCAGCGTGCCCGAAAACCACCGGCGGCGCAAGTCATCCCGTCCCGGCTTGCCCGAATGGAGAAAATCGTTAGGGTGAAGGCGTCGATTCCTCTCTCCTCCCATGTCCGACAAGCCATCCAAACTGACCATCGCGGGACGCGAATTTTCCTCGCGCCTGCTGCTCGGCACGGGCAAATTTTCGTCGAACGAGTCGATGCGGGATTCGCTCGAAGCCAGCGGCACGAGCCTGGTCACGGTTGCGTTGCGGCGAGCCGATCTGAGCGGCAAGAAAGACCCGTTCGCCAACATTCTCGATTTTATCGACCCTGCCCGGTACCTGCTCCTGCCAAACACCAGCGGCGCGATGAACGCCGCCGAGGCGGTGCGCCTGGCACGGTTGGCACGGGCGGCAGGGTTGCCCAATTGGGTCAAACTCGAAATCCATCCCGACCCGCGGTATCTGCTGCCCGATCCGGTCGAGACGTTTCTCGCAGCCGAACAATTGGTGAAGGAAGGCTTCGTGGTCCTGCCTTACATCAACGCCGACCCCGTGCTGGCCAAGCGTCTCCAGGATGTCGGCACGGCCACCGTGATGCCCTTGGGTGCGCCCATCGGCAGCAACCGTGGCCTGGAAACGCGCGCGCAAATTGCGATCATCATCGAGCAGGCCACGGTGCCGGTCGTGGTGGACGCGGGGATCGGCGCGCCGAGCCAAGCCGCGTTTGCGCTGGAAATGGGCGCGGACGCCGTGCTCGTCAACACGGCCATTGCCGTGGCGGACGACCCGGTGCGCATGGCCCGCGCGTTCCGCATGGCGGTCGAAGCCGGACGCGATGCCTATGAAATCGGCCTCGGTCAACGGCGTGAAACGGCAAGTGCGACCAGTCCGCTGACCGGCTTTTTACAAAAAGGGTAGAAATTTTTATGCCACCGAACCACCGCGAACCACATGGCTGGGTGGGCGACCTCCTTTCCGGATTGTTGGATGCATTCAGCACGGATTCAATCGAGGCGCTATGCTGGGTAACCAGGGCCCTCGCACACGTCCTGTTTATCGGCATTCGAGTCCTATTTCACCTGCTGACGTGCCACTTCTAGAAGTCGAACACCTCGGGGTCTCGTTTCCAGTGGCTGGTGGCGCGATCCGGGCGGTTCACGATGTGAGTTTCGCCGTGGAGGAGGGTAATACGGTCGGCCTTGTCGGCGAAAGCGGCAGCGGTAAAACTACCATCGGACGTGCCCTGCTCAAGCTGACCCCCGCCACGGTGGCACTCACCGGCGAGATCCATTTTGCGGGCAAGGAAATCTTGGCAATGTCCGAGCGCGAGTTCCGCCCGTTGCGCCGCGAAATCCAGATGATTTTCCAGGACCCTTTCAATTCGTTGAACCCACGTCAGCGGGTGGAATCCATCATTGCCGAACCGTTGGAAATCCACTGTGAGGAAATGACCCGTGCCGACCGCCGGGCGCGGGTTATGGAACTGCTCGGCCAAGTCGGCCTGCCTTGCGAGGCTGCGGCACGTTACCCTCACGAGTTCAGCGGCGGCCAGCGTCAGCGCATCGGCATTGCCCGCGCGCTCGCGGCCCGCCCGAAGTTCATCGTGTGCGACGAACCGGTCAGCGCGCTGGATGTCAGCGTGCAGGCGCAGATTGTCAATCTTTTGCAGGACCTGCAGGAACAACTCGGCCTGACGTATCTCTTCATCGCGCACGATCTCGCTGTGGTCGAGCACATCAGCGACTACGTGCTCGTCATGCACCACGGCAAAATCGTGGAATCCGCCAGCGCGGAATCAATCTACCAGAATCCGCAGCACGAATACACGCGCCGGTTGCTCGCGGCGGCCACCGCCTGACGGATTGCGGACGACCGATTTCGCGGCTAAAATGTGCCGCCCTGCCAGGCTGACATCGTGAATCCATACCTCCGCAAACTTTTCCGTTTCAACTGGGTGCTCGTCGCGCTCATGCTGACGCTGTGCGTCTTCAGCGTGATCGCGATTTATTCTGCCACGTTCATGCGGGACCCAAGCTCCTACCTGGCGCAGTCCGCCCGCAAACAAACGATCTGGATCGCGGCGAGCATGGCCCTTTTTTTCACCGTGAGTCTGGTGGATTATCGCTGGATCAAGTGGGGCGCGCTGCCAGTTTACATTTGCGGCGTGGTGCTGCTGCTGGCCTGCAAGTTCGTTGGCAAAACCCATTACGGCGCCAAGAGCTGGATCGAATACGGCGGCTTCAGTTTGCAGCCCTCCCAACTGGCGATTCTGGGCGGCATCATGATCATTGCGTTGCTGTTGAGCGAGTACCGGCAGATGCATCCCATGCTCAAGCTGCTCCTTTGCGCGCTCATCGCTGGCCCGCCGGTCCTGCTGGTGGCGATCCAGCCGCAGCTCGGCGGCGTCATCGTGTGGGGGCCGGTCATGCTGGCGATGCTTTTCGTCGGCGGTTTGCCGATCCGCTACCTGCTGGCGATTATTCTTTCCGTGTCCGCCGTGATGCCCGTGGCTGCGCATTTCCTCAAGGATTTCCAATACAAGCGGCTGACCACCTTTCTCGACCCCGACGCCGATCCCCTTAACGCGGGTTGGACCATCAATCAATCCCTCACGGCCATTGGCTCCGGCGGCTGGCACGGTAAGGGATGGAAAGCGCACGATACGCTCGTCGAACAAAATCTCTTGCCGCCAACCATTGCGCACACCGATTTCATTTTCTCGGTCATCGGCGAGGCATACGGTTTCGTCGGCGGTACCGTATTGTTGGCGACCTTTGCAGCGTTGATCGTGGTCGGGCTTTACGTCGCGTATCAATCGCAGGATCAACTCGGCCTGTTGCTGGTCGTCGGCACGATGGCACTATTTTTCACCCATGTTTTCATGAACGCGGGCATGACGATTTCACTAACGCCGATTGCCGGTTTGCCGTTGCCGATCATCAGCTACGGCGGCACGTTCGTGATGATCATTATGTTCGCGCTCGGCATCGTGCAAAGCGTGTGGATTCACCGCAAAGCCCTGCCGGCCAGAATCTGACGTTCCGCCTCAATCTCGCCGCGCGATCACGCTGAAACTCTGGCGGAACTTGGCGATGCTGTCCGCCGCCAGCACGCCGCGCCACTGCGCGCCAGGATACACCACCGCCCGTCGCCCGATGACTGACCCGGGATTGAGCACCGCGTTGCAGCCGACCTCCGCGTAATCTCCCAGAATCGCGCCGAACTTGCGCAGACCGCTGCTTACCTTGTCGCCGTCCTGGGTTTCGACCGCGATCTCGCCGTGATCCAGCCGCACGTTGGACAGGATCGCTCCCGCCCCCAGGTGGCTCTTGTAGCCGAGGATCGAGTCGCCGACGTAGTTGAAATGCGGC
This sequence comes from uncultured Chthoniobacterales bacterium, assembly GCA_964236475.1. Taxonomy (GTDB): domain Bacteria; phylum Verrucomicrobiota; class Verrucomicrobiia; order Chthoniobacterales; family SZAS-18; genus CAHJWO01. The sequence continues at coordinate 4,438 of CAXSED010000066.1, read as the reverse complement.
ACCTGCGCGCCGTCGAACAGCAGGCAATTCTTGAACTCGCACGAATTTCCGAGCACGGCGTTGTCCCCCACGATGACGTTCTCACGGACGTAACACCCGTTGCGCACGTGGCAGTTTGCGCCGATCCAGGCCGGGCCTTTGATCATCGCGCCGTGCTCGACAATCGTCCCTTCGCCAATAAAAACGTCCGGCCCGATGAACGGTTTGCCCATCAGCTCCCCGGCAAACCCGGGCCGCAGGCTGAACTGGAGATAATTGGCGATTTTTTCCAGCGCGCTCCACACGTTTGCCGTGTTCTCGAAAAGCATCCGGTGGGCGGTGTGGTCCAGGTCGAGATAATCTTTCGGAGCAAAGGAAAGCGTGTTCATACGCGGATCAGTTTCTGTCCTTCTTTGGTGTCCTTCACCGTCCAACCCTTTGCGGCGATGGCGTCGCGCAGTTCGTCGCTGCGTTTGAAATTCTTGTCCTTGCGGACCTGGGCGCGTTCGTCGATCAACGCCTGGACTTCAGCCGGCACGGCGTTGGCATCGGCGTCGGGTTCGATGGCCAAGGTGCGGTTGACGCGTGCCCACCATTCCAGCAGCCGCCGGGAGTGTGCGGGCGTAAGTTGATCTTTATCCAAGGCGAGGTTGCTCTCGCGGACGATCTCGAAAAGCTGCCCGAGCGCGCCGGAAATGTTCAGGTCGTCGTCGAGCGCCTGCTCGAACCGTTCGTGGTCGGCCAGCGGATGCGGTTCCCCCGTCGCGGCGGCGGCGTGGTCCGTCAGGCGAGCCACCCAGGCGTCGATGCGCCGCAACGACTGCCGCGCATCGGCCATGCCGTCGAAGGTAAAATTCAGCGGCAATCCGTAGTTCACCCGCAACAGGGCATAGCGCACTTCACGTCCGCTGAACCCCTTGGCAAGCACGTCGCGCAACGTGTAAAAATTGCCCAGTGATTTGCTCATCTTCTGGCCGTCCACCATGAGGTGTTTGCAGTGCATCCAGTAGCGCACGAACTTCTTGCCCGTCACGGCCTCGCTCTGCGCGATCTCGGCTTCATGGTGCGGAAAGATGTTGTCCTCACCGCCGCAGTGGATGTCGATTTCATCGCCGAGCAGCGCGCCGGCCATCGCGCTGCACTCGATGTGCCAGCCGGGTCGGCCCCGTCCCCAGGGGCTTTCCCAACCCACGTCGCCATCCGCCTCGTCCCACGCCTTCCAAAGCGCGAAGTCGCCGATGTTTTCCTTCTCGTATTCGTCGCTCTGCACGCGCACTCCCGGGCGCAATTGATCCAGATCGAGATGGGCCAACTTGCCGTAGTCCGGAAACTCCTTGATGCGGTAATAAACGCTGCCGTCCTCCGCCTGATACGCGTAACCGCGCTCGACAAGCACGCCGATCATCTCCACCATGCGCGCGATGTATTCCGGCGCGGTGGCCTCAGGGAACTCCGCCGCTGGTTCGATCCGCAGGGCGCGCAGGTCCTCAAAGAACGCCTGTTTGAACGGCGCGGTGAACTCCGCCAGCGGCACCCCGGCGTGACGGCAGCCCTTGATGGTCTTGTCGTCCACGTCGGTGAGGTTCATCACGCGATGCACCGGAAAGCCGCGCGCTTCGAGATGCCGCTGGAGCAAATCCTCGAAGATGTACGCGCGGAAATTGCCGATGTGGGCGTAGCTGTAAACGGTCGGCCCGCAGGTGTAGAGCTTGACCGTGCGCGTCGCCATGTCCAGCGGCGTGAACTCTTCGAGTTGGCGCGAGTAGGTGTTGAAAAGGCGCGGAGGCATGGCTCAAGAAATGGTCACAGCCCGACGGCAGGCAGGGGTGGGGCGGTTTCCGGGTCAATCTCCTCTTCCTCCATCGACACGCTGGCCACCGCCATCGCGGCGATCCCTTCGGCGCGCCCCAAGAAACCGAGTCCCTCGTTGGTGGTAGCCTTGATGCTGACCCGCGACACCGGCAGGCGCAACGCTTCCGCGAGGCATTGTTTCATCGCTGGCAGGTGCGGCGCGATCTTGGGTGCTTCGGCGATCAGCGTCGCGTCGATGTTGATGATGCGCGCGTCGCGTCCCGCCAGGATTTCGACAACTCGCGTGAGGATTTCCGTGCTCCGAATTCCCCGGATGGACTCGTCGGTGTTAGGAAAATGGTGGCCGATGTCACCCGCGCCAATCGTCCCGAGCAGCGCGTCGGCAATGGCGTGGATGAGCACGTCGGCGTCCGAATGCCCGAGCAAGCCTTTCGAGTGCGGAATCTCCACGCCGCCCAGCACGAGCGGTCGGCCTTCCGTCAACGCGTGCACATCGTAACCAATCCCGGAAAAAGCCATCTTGGACATAAAAGAAGTGAAAATGAAGGAACCACCACGGATTCGCTATTCCGTGAGCCGCTGGCCGCTTTCCGCGATTTCGGCGATGCGGCCACTGGACGCGACGACCGTGATTTTTTCGGGCGCGTCGGGTCGCGGCGTCATCACCACTTTGCCGCCCGCGCCGCTCACCATCAACACCCCGGCGGCCACGTCCCAGATGCGTACTCCCGCTTCGATGTAGGCGTCGAGCCGCCCGCTGGCCACGTAAGCGAGATCGAGCGCGGCGCTGCCCATCATGCGGCATTTGCGCACGCGATGAATCAGGTCCTGCATCACGGGCAACCCGAGATCAATCGTCTGCGCGACCTTCGCCAAACCCACCGATACGATGGCCTCGGAAAGCTGCGCGCGTGCGCTCACGGCCATCGGTTTGCCGTTGAGCAGTGCCGGGCCGCCGCGCTCGGCGGTGAACAATTCCTCACGCATCGGATCGTAAATGACGCCGACCAGAATTTCCTCTTTTTGCCGCAGCGCGACCGAAACGCAGAAGTGCGGAATGCCGTAGAAATAATTCACCGTGCCGTCGAGCGGATCGACGATCCACTGAAACTCGCTGTCCTGATTTCCGCCGATGCCCTCCTCGCCGTAGATGGCATGATCGTGGTGCCGCTGGAGGATCATCTGCGTGATGAGTTCCTGCGCTTTCTCGTCGAGTTCCAGCTTGATGTCATGCGCCGCAAAAGCGTTGACGTTGAGTTCGCCGCCGAAGTGTTTGCGCAAAAGATTGCCCGCCGCGCGTGCGGCGGCGATGGCCGTTTCGAGGTAAGTGGACATGGGAATCATTGTAGTCGGGAAACAGCTTTCGTCGCGCGAGTTTTGCGCTCGCGGATTGCGCTTGGCAAGAAGTGCCGGATCGGAAAAAAATCAGGGAGAGAAAACCAGAGGTCTTCTCTCCCTGAGCGGTTGAAGGTGGTAGTTGGGACGAACAAAAAACCCGCGAGGGTTACTTCTTTTTCGCGGGAGCTTTCTTCGCAGGGGCCGCAGCCGCCTTGGTGGCTTTGGGAGCCGCAGCCGCTTTGGCCGGGGCCTTCTTCGCCGCCAATTTCTTGGCCGGGGCTTTCTTCACGGGAGCCGCTTTGGTCGCCGCCGCTTTGGTGGCAACGGGCGCCTTTTTGGTGGTCGCTTTTTTAGTAGGCATCAATGTTCACCTCTTTCCTACCGCGAGTCGCGGTAACTAGATGTTGTAGTGGAGCAATGCTCGCTCCACATGTTGTAGCAGTTAGCGACCCGCGCGACTCCCGTCAACTAATATTTAATTAAATCGCCAAAAATATTTACCAAAGTCGCCGCAAGCACTTCTTTTTTGTCGCGTGCGAGCACGCGTTCCTCACCCGTGGAAAATAAAAGGGTCAGTTCGTTCGTGTCATTCTCAAATCCGATGTCGGTGCGACTCACATCGTTGACGACGAGCAGCGTGCAACCTTTCTCACGCAGTTTGCGCCGCGCGTTTTCCAGCACGGAATCCGTCTCCGCCGCAAACCCTACAACGATGGGTCGGTGCCCATTCTCCGCTGTCGGGACATCACGTAACGAAAGCAAAATGTCGCGCGTGGCGACGAGTTCGAGCGAAAGGTTTTCGCGCCCGCCTTTTTTGATTTTCAGAGGGGCAATCGACGCAGGCTTGAAATCCGCCACGGCAGCGCAGAGCACGCAAACGTCCGCCCAAGCAACCCAGGAATGTACCGCCTCGAACATTTCGTCGCTGGTGACGACGTGGACGGTGCGCGCCGCTGGAGGAACGAGCGCGACCGGGCCGCTGACGAGCACGACCTCATGTCCCGCATCCAGCGCGGCCTGCGCGACGGCATAGCCCATCTTGCCGGAAGAGCGGTTGCTCAGGTATCGCACCGGATCGATGGGTTCGCGCGTCGGTCCGGCGGTGATCAGTATTTTCATAAAATCTGACAGGCCAGGAAACTATTTGGTCTCGGCCCTTCCCCGCCATTGCCCGCTCAAGCGAGGATTTTCTCGACGGCCTCGATGATGCCATCCACCGGCCAGAGCCTGCCGACGCCTGCGTAGCCACACGCCCGCAGCCCTTCCTCCGGGCCGATGAATTGCACCCCCCTCGTGCGCAGTCGTTCGA
>CAXSED010000065.1:7921-24540 GCA_964236475.1 uncultured Chthoniobacterales bacterium | reverse complement strand
GCCGCCGGGGGCGAGGTGCGTCAGGCTCAGGTCCTGGCGTTTGTCGCCGGTGGTCTTGATCTCCTGCACCTCGAAACGACCGTCCGGCCAGGCCGCGCGCAGGGCGTCCAGCACCAGGGTCGTCTGGGCGAGGGCGAGGGCGCTGCCCCGGGTGCCGAGGGTCAGGGAATTAGCTTCCGGGTTTGTCACGAAATGATGGCGGAGGCGGGCCGGGAAATCGACCCATTGTTGGGTCCCAGGCGGCTCTCGATGGTGCGGGCGAATTCCGCGACGTGATCCTGGATGATGCGCTCGCAGGCGTCGAGCTCCTGGCGGCGGGCGTCCATGGCCTGCCGGGCGATTTCCTGGAGCGAGTCGATGTCGTAGAGGTACACGCCTTCCACGTCGTTGGCGGAGGGTTCCACGTCGCGCGGCACGGCGATGTCGATGACGAAGAGCGGGCGGTCGCTGCGCCCGGCCATCAGGGAGGCGAGGCGGTCCTTGGTCACGACGAAGCCCGGCGCGGCGGTGGACGTGATGAGGATGTCTACTTCAACGGCCTCGCGGGCCCAGGCGTCGAACGTCGGCACGGCCAGACCGCCGAGCGTGGCGGCCAGAGCGACCGCGCGCTCGGGCGAACGGTTGGCCACCCGCAGATTGCCGGGGCGCACGCCGCGCGACACGAGGTTGCGCGCCGTGCGTTCGCCGGTCTCGCCCGCGCCGAGGATGAGCACCTTGCAGCGGGCGAGGTCGCCGAAAAGGCGTTCCGCCAGATCGACCGCCGCCGAGGCGACGGACACCGCGCCGCGCCCGATGTTGGTGCGCGAACGCACCTGCTTGGCCACCCGGAAGGCGCGCTGGAAGAGCGGGTTGAGCAAGCGGGAAGTTGTCCCGGCCTCGGTGGCCACCGAGTAGGCGCGTTTGACCTGACCCAGGATTTCGGTCTCGCCGATGACCATCGACTCCAGCCCGCAGGCCACGCGGAAGAGGTGTTCCACGCTGCGGGGGGCGTCGTGGTGGAAGAACTTGTCGGTGGCGGGGCGGACGCGGCCCTCGGTCTCGCAATGCCGCCAGAAGAGGTCTTCCGCGCGGCGGGCCGGTTCCGCGCCGCCTTCGATGACGGCGTAGTGCTCCACGCGGTTGCAGGTCGAGAGGATGAGGGCCTCGCGCACACCGTCGAGCGCGGCGAGGCGGCGGTCGGCGGCGGGAAGCTCCTGGTCGGCGAAGGCAAAGCGTTCCCGCACGTCAACCTCTGCGGTCTGGTGGCTCAAGCCGAAGCAAACGATGTTCATGCCGGTGGGAGCGATCAGATTCGCACGAACGACAAGCCCCCGAGGGTAAGTAATGCCACCGTGAACGCCGCCACCGAGAGCGACGCCACCCGCCGGGGCGCGAGCCGCCACCAGCCCCAGCGCGCCTGGACCAGAAACGCGTACAGCGCCCAGATGACGAGGGCCCAGACGAGGTGCGGGCGGGTGTTGGGCGTGCCCATGTTGAACCCGGCGGCGAGGCCGAGGGTCAGCAGCGCGAGGCCGAACGCCAGTAGGCGGGCGTTGAGGCGGCTGAGGTCGGAAATGGGCGGCAGTTGGAAGAAGAGGAGCTTCAGGCGGTGGCTCTTGAGCTGGCGTTCCTGCCAGAGGTACATCCCTCCGGCCAACGCCGCGAGAGCGAACGCGCCGAAGGACAGGACCGAAAACGCCGCGTGGAACTCCAGGGACGGGTTGACGCCGACGTGGTGGACGCGTTCCTCGCCCGGGGTCCAGTCGTCCAGGCCCAAGGCGAACATTTGCAGCCCGAAGGCCAGCGGCGCAGTGAACAATCCCAGCGGCGAGAGGCGGTAGGTGTTGCCGATGGCGAGGTAGAAAAGCACCATGCCCCAGCTCAGGAAGGCGACCACTTCAAAATGGTTGGTCAGCGGGCAACGGCCCACGGCGCGACCGCGCAAGGCCAGGAAGACGGTTTGCAGGGCGAAACCCAGCGCGACGACACCCAGGTTCCACCACTTCGAATACCGCCGCCGGTCGCCCAGCGTGCCCGCCGTGTAGGCAAAGCTCAACAGGAAGCAAACCGTCGAGGCAACGAGCCATTGGCGGTCCCGCAGGAGGGCCGGGCCGACGAGCCATGGGAAGTGGAAATCCATCGCAGGCGGGCAATCTACGGCAGAAGTGGCAGCGGCCAAACAAAAAGTAAGGCTTGCCGGATGGAGAGGGCCGAATCGAAAAGAACGGTGTCTGCCGTCGGTCGAAAGGTCGTTCGGCTGCGTTTGGACGCGCCATTCTTGCAAGGGATGAAGTAGGGCAATTTGATGGTGGAGCAATTTCGACACAAGCTTTCAAGCGACATGGCATCGCCACCGTCGCAAAAGCCATTCTTTTTTGACGCGGCAGCGTCCGTTCCATCTGGTGCGATCTCACGCCGCCAGAAAACTTTCGCAACATCGTTGCCGTCGTTTCTCGCGAACTCGTCTCCCACGCCGAGTTTGAGACGATGATTGGTGAGACGAGTTTTTGAGATAATCCTTGTCCCATCGGCGTTGCCGAAAACATCCCGGCTCAAGACGACACATCCCGAAAAACCAGTGTTTTGTGAGACAGGGCCGCCGTTGTCTTTACCTGGAAGTACGCTTGACCGACTAGCTATTTTTTGACACGGTCGCGTGTGCTGTTTCCCAGTACCATGCCGCCCCGCGATGCCCAACCACGCGTCCGGCATACCCGGGTTTGGATAATGCTGATCCGCTTCTTCTTTTTCGGATTTGCATGTGTGGCGACTGCTGTGCTTGCGGATAGCCCGGTGGTTTCTTCGGGGCTGAAAGCGCATGGGTTCGAGCTTTCGACGCCTGAAGCAGCAGATTTTACGGTCGTCGTCACTTACAAAATTCCGGGTGTAGTCCAGGACAGCGATACTTATCGCTTTAAGCAGTTTTGGTCCAAGGTCACACGCTACGCGGACGGAACAGAGAGCGAGATGGTTGCCGGTGGCAGTTGGTCCGGCAAATGCCGTGATGGACTTTCCGGTTGGTGCAATGGCTCGGCCAACGTGCAAGTAAAGGACACAGGTCCCAATGTGATCCTCGATTTATCTTGGGGCGGGAAGCAGTCGGGCCACCTCAAGCGCGAGTTCCTCGTGCCATGGTCTGAGTTGGATAAAACCGTCAAAGACAACTAAATCGAAATCCATGTTGCCGTGCGCTATCAGAAACCCTAGCCACAGGCTCCAGCAAAACCTCCGCTGCGCTCCCGTCGCTAAGCTTGGAGTGTTAGCCCATATGAAGCACGCCACCACATCCCTCATCTGCTTATTTATCGCTTTCAATTTGCTTGCTGACCCGCTTTTCGCGCAGTCATTGGCAGAGCCAGATGTGCCCACGGGGCTGCTAGAGCGTAAAGGCGACGAGATTGTCAATGCGCCCCCAGATGATTTCGCGTTGGCGATGACCTATCACGCCTTCAACGATAAAGGGGTTTTGGTCAGGGGCCAACGGGTGACCATTCTAGCGAAAAAGGCCCAGTACACTGTCGGTGAGGCAATCAGAGTGCTTCACGTTTTGGAGGCCGTTGCACCGGACATCAAAGTTTATAACATGGGGCCGAAAACTATCTACGATGAATACGTCGATGGAAAACTTGCGACCGTGAAAGGCCCTGGAAGTGAACGCTACCGAGGTTCGGTCGTGGATCGTCCAATCGCCGACTTCAATTACGAAATCACCACCTACACTTTCTCGAACCCTGGTATCCACACGATTCAGTGGAAAGGCGGAGGACATCCGATCCAAGGCTCGTTGGGTCTGGAATCCAACGTGTTCAAGCTGGAGATTGTCGCAAAATGAGAACTTACCAACAGTACAGATCAACCGCCTCCCGCCGTTGTCTCAAAAAACAGAGGATTTCCTAGGCGGGAACGCCGTTGCCCTGTTTGGATGCACGCTTGACCGGCTGACTGGTTTTCTACACGGTTGGGTATGTCATTTCTCGACACGTTCGCAGAGCCAACTGTGCGGAGTCGCTTCGCCTTGTTCTGCGATGTTCGTGCGTCCGGTTCCCATTAGACACCCAGAAGTTTCCCTCGGAGCCTGAAGATGAAACCGTTCGATTACCTGCTTTTGCTTGCGGCGGTAGTGCTTGGCCTGGCGTTGTGTGACCTTGCTATTAGTACCCAGAGACTGCTCAACGCGGGTCGCCGCGTGCGCTGGGACGTTTATTCTCCGCTCGCGGCCCTGGTGGCCATCCTCAAAATTGTCGCCCAGTGGTGGGCGTGGTTTGCGGGGGAGCAATTGTCGGCGAACCTCACCTTCGAGATGTTCGTTGGTATCCTTCTCAGCGCGGGGTTGCTCTTTCTGCTGGCGGCGACGGCCTTGCCGGACGAGGTGCCCGGCGAAGGCATCGACCTCGCTCGCTACTACGCCGCCACTAGCCGCCGGTTCTGGAGCCTCTTTGCCTTGCACTTCGTGGCCTCCAACGCCGTCTTTGCGTGGGTGCAGACCCGGCTGACCGGCGCGCACTTCTCCCTGGCATCGCCGTTCATCCTTGCGTTGCCACTTGCCATGGTGCTCGCCTGGTTTCCGGCTCGTTGGCTACACGGCATCGGCCTGACCGGGTTCATTGCCTTGTATGTGGTTCAGGATTTCGGACGTACCCTCGCCGGATAACGCTTCATCATTCGAGCGGGTTCATCGAACCAGGACGGGCGATTGTCTCAAAAATCAGAGGTTTTCTGAGACTAACATTGGCAAGCTAAATGCCTTCTGTGTACACCACGTCCATCAACACATCGTGCGCCGCGAGCGGCAACTGCTCCACCCGCTGCGCCGCAAAACACACTCCGACGAGCGTCGCCGCCTTACTCCGACCAGCCAGCAGTTTGTCGTAAAACCCGCCGCCGCGCCCGAGCCGACCGCCTTGCGCATCGAACGCTAGCCCCGGCACCAACGCCAGGTCGAAATCCGCCACGTCTGCCTCGCGCGCGGCCAGCTTCAGCGGTTCGCGCAAACCCCAGCGCGTCGGTTCCAGTTCCGCCAGTCCGTGCACGTAGTAGAGCCGCGTCACCATGCCTTCGACGCGCGGATAAGCACATTCCTTGCCGTCCAGCGCGCCCAAGGTCCAGAGCGGGTCGATGTCTGGTTCGACCGGCAACGGCGCGAACAGGAGCACCCGGCGCGCGGCTTGCCACGCGGGCAGTTCTATCAAACGTGCCACGAGCAAACGGCTGCGTTCCTGGCGGACCCCGGGGTCCATGCGGGACAGGAGTTGGCGCATCATCGCCCGCACGGTGTTCTTCTGCTCGAACGTCGCCCAATCCACCGGCGGCTTCTGACCATCCGCGCTCATAGCCTCAGACCGTATACGCGCCGCTCTCCAACCCGAAACTGGAGTGGGTCAGATTGGCAGCCTCCTGCACGGCGGATTCGTCGAGGATCACCGCGATCTTGATCTCGCTCGTGGAAATCATCTGGATGTTGATCCCGCCGCGCCCGAGGCAATCGAACAACCGCGCCGCTACGCCCGAGTGCGAGCGCATCCCGATGCCCACCACGCTGAGCTTGGCGATGCCCTCGCGCGTGTCCAGCGCCGCCGCCCCCACCGCATCCACCACGGGCCGCAACGCCGCTTCCGCCGCCACGAGGTCCGCCCGGTTGAGCGTGAACGAAATGTCTGTCGTGCCATTGGCGGAAACGTTCTGCACGATCATGTCGATGATGACCCGCGCCTCCGCCAGCGTGTTAAACACCTTCGCCGCCGCGCCGGGCCGGTCGGGAACGCCGGTGATCGTCACCTTCGCCTGGTTTTTCTCCACGCTGATGCCGCGGATCACGACATTCTCCATGCTGGGGGTTTCGTCGATGATCATGGTGCCGGGGTGGTCGTTAAAGCTGGAGCGGACTTCAAATTTGACGCCGAATTTCTTAGCGAACTCAACCGAGCGTGACTGCATGACCTTACTGCCTAGGCTGGCCATTTCGAGCATCTCTTCGTAGGAAAGCTCATCCAGTTTCCGGGCCGTGGGAACCAGGCGCGGGTCGCAGGTGTACACGCCGTCCACGTCGGTAAAAATCTGGCACAGGTCCGCGCCGATGGCCGAAGCGATGGCGATGGCGGTCAGGTCCGAGCCGCCGCGCCCGAGAGTCGTCACCTGTCCCTCGCCCGTCTGGCCCTGAAACCCGGCGACGATGACGATATTCCCCTCGTCGAGAAAATGCAGGATTTGCTTGGGCGTGATGTTGGCGATCTTGGCCTTGGTGTGGACACCGTCCGTCACGATCCCCGCCTGCGCGCCGGTGAGCGACACCGCCCGCGCTCCGAGGGCGTCGATGGCCATGGCCAGCAGCGCGATGGTGGTCTGCTCCCCGGTGGCCAGCAGCACGTCCATCTCGCGCTCGGTGGGCGACGGCGAAACCTCGTGCGCCAGTTTGATCAGCCCATCGGTGACGCCCGACATGGCCGAGACGACCACCACGACGCGGTGCCCGGCGCGTTGGGTTTCGATGACCCGGCGCGCGACGTTGCGGATGCGCTCCGGGTTGCCGACGCTGGTTCCGCCGTATTTCTGAACGAGCAAACTCATGGCCAAGAGGGGGAAGGAACTCTGGCGGCGGCTCCCCGCTGACGCAAGCGACAATCGCCCCTACGGCGAGGGCGCGGTCTTTGGCGCCTGCTGCTGCTCGGCCTGCCGGGTCAGTTCCATTTCCCAGGCGAAACTGGAGGATGCCCGGGCGGGCGGCGTGGGCGCGCCGGGCGACGCTGGCGTGGAATTGGCCGGGGCAGCAGCGTCCACGACGGACAGCCGCTTCGCCGCCTCGCCCCAACGATGCGGGTCCGCGATCACTGCCCGGTACTGGTTGAAGAGCAATTCGCGTTCGACCGGATTGTTCCACAGAGGGATCATCCCGACCAGCCGGGTGCCGCTCGCGTCGGTCAGGCACAGGCACGGCGCGTAGCCACCCTCCGCCGGGGAATGGAACGCGTCCGTCGCCGCCTTGGGCAAGTGGTCGAGATCGCCCGTGGTGTGGTCCACGTTGACAAGCACCGCCCGGTCCTTGAACGCCCGGTAGAAATAGCTGGCCGACAGGCTGCCGTTCGCGTGGAAATCCTTCGCGCCCGGAAAGAACATGGGCCACGTCAGTAGGAACCCGACCGGCTTACCCAGTGCCGAAGCCACGCGCTGCGCCTCCGGCAACTTGGACAGCGGATAAAGGTTCTGGGCAGTGATCGCGGGCGGCGGCGGCTCGGCGGCGGGGAGAATGGCGGCGGCCAGAGACAGCAGCGCACCGATCAGGAGCAGACAGGTTTTCATCGGGAAGCGAACGTTCGCTTCCTGATAAAAGGAGCATCGGTTGTGCCAGCGGCCCTATTTCACCGCTGCCCAGACACGGGCTACGTCGTCGTAGTCGTCGAGCTTTTGCAGGAACGCGCCCGTTTCGGCCTTCTCCTCGTCTGTCAACTCGGGATAATTCTTCGCCACGTAGCCGATCTCGCTGGTCACTACGGTCCAACCGTTGGCCGAAAGCCACTGCGACACCGCGTGGACCCCCGTGCCGTCCGCCAGGAAGCGTGCCCCGGCGTGGCCTTCGGGGATGTCGTCGTTCTGCTCGTGGGTGAGGGGTTCAAAATCGTTCGCCCCGGCTTCGATGGCCGCCGCTTCCAAATCCGCCGCCGGGTCCGGGTGGTGCGCCTCGATGATGCCGACGTGATCGAAGAGGAACTTGTTGCTGCCCGCCGTGCCGAGCTGGCCCTGCTTGAAAAGCAGGCGCATGTCGGGCGAGGTGCGGTTGCGGTTGTCGGTCATGCATTCGACGATCACCGGCACCTTGTGCGGTGCGTAGCCCTCGAAGACGACGTGTTCGAGCATGAGCTTTTCGTCGCCGGTGCCCGAGCCTTTCTTGATGGCGCGTTCGATCACGTCGCGCGTCACGTTCTCACGCCGGCCTTTTTCGACGGCGGTGAACAGCCGCGCGTTGCCCGCCGGGTCCGGTCCGCCGAGCTTGGCGGCGACCATGATTTCTTTCACCAGCCGACCGACGACCTGACCTTTTTTGAGGTTGGCGACCTCGCGTTTTGCCTGTAACCACTGGCGACCCATAAAATTGGAAAGTTTAGGAGGGGGAGTTTATCCGCAGATTCCCAAGATTTTCGCAGACTTCGGGACAGAAAACAATCGGCGAAAATCTGCGGAGGGCGCGACGTTTCTTATTTCGTGGCGGGCACCGGACGCGTTTCGATCAACGCTTCCCGCACGTTCGTCACCCCACCGCTGACTGCGCACTCCGCCACAGGCTTGCGGACCGCCCTACCGTTCACCCGCTCGACGATCTGGTAATCCACGAGGGACCGGAACGTTTCGCGCCCGCGCCGCACTGCCCAGCGCCGCGAATAACCGGAGTTGATCGGCGAGAGCGTCACCTGCGCGGCGTGCCGGGCCATGACTTTGGCCGTGTCGAGCACTAGCACGAGGTTTTCGCGGTGCCTGTACGCGGCTAGCAGCCCCTTGAGCCGCGTTTCGTTCACCCAGAAAAACACGCGTTCGTTGAGCAGCGCGTACCACTCGGCGGGCGTCATGTCGATGAGCACCGGGGCGAGCGTGGCGTCGCTCATAGGTTTCTGGTCGCGGATGAGCACCTCGCCGTGGCGGGCGTGGGCAATGGCGATGAAATCCGGGCGGCGTTGCTGTTCAATCTGGGCGCGCTCGGCCCCGGCGACGTCGTAGAGGTCGAGCAGCGCGCTGGTGCTCAACAGGCCGTGTTGCTGAATGCTCGGCCACATCGACGCCTCCGCCATGTGGTAGAGGCGCGGGTACGTCGCGCAGAATTCCTTGACCGTCATGCGCCGAGCAGATGGATCATCCCGTACCAGACGACGTTGAGCACGTGCCAGCCCAGGGCGATGAGCGCGCCCATCACCACGAGCACCACCGCCAGCAAGCCGAACACGAACAGGAACTCGACCGCCGTGTTTTTGCGCGCTGGGGCCGCGACCGCGCCGCCGGATTGCGGCGCATGGTTCAGCAGAAGCTGGTAGTTGCGCGACGAAGGCCGGAACCACCACGAAAACGCCTCGCCGATTCCCGGGACCACCCCGATGGCCCCGTTGAGCAGGAGGTTCATTGCCATACGCGCCAGCACGATTTTAGGTACGCCGCGCCGCGCGCCTTCCAGGATGGTGAGCATCTGCACGACGGTCGCCGCGCCGTCGCCCACGACCGGGATCAGGTCCAGAAACGGATTGATGCCCAGCCCCCTCTTCAGGCCGGGAATTTTGATCACGTTGTCCATGAGGTACGCGATCAGATGCGAAAGCGCCTCGTTGCCCGCGCCGACGGCTTTGCGTTCGGGCGGCAACACTTCAAATTCACCGGGCGCGGTCGTCTTCATGCTCAAGGAATCGCGCGCCCGGCAACCGGCGGTTGCGCCGGAGAGCCCGGGTGGTGCATGATCCGGCGCAACCTCATGAAACCGTCCACGCTCTGGATCGCCCTGACCCGGCCCGACAACCTTGTCAACGCGCTGGCGGTCGCTGCGGCGGGTCGGGAGCGTTTCGCCGCGTGCCGCCTGGTATACGAGGATTCCTCCTGGTGGGAAGGTTTGGATTGGGAGGAATACGCCCGGCGGTTCGACGGCGTGGACACCGTGGAAAAAGTGCCCGCGTGCCGTGGGTTGCGTGATTTGCCACGTTTCTACCGGGCGTTGAAAAATCGGCAGCGGACGCTCGCGGCATTGCGCATCGGGGCTGACGACACGCTGGTCACGCTGGCGGGCATCACGAAGCTGAGCATTGCCTTGGCGTCAGCTTACCCGCGCGTGAACAAAGTGCTCTGCGTCACGGTCAAGAAATACGCCGATGCCAGCCGCTCGTGGTCGTGGGCATCCTACCGCCCAACCACGTCGGGCTGGCTGCAACGCTGGGTCGTGGAACCGTTGCTCGGGCTGCGGCGCACGGTGCGTCTCAAGCCATGGAGCGGCGGCGGCGACGGCGTGCGCCTGGAACGTCCCGAGGAGCCACTCGAAAAAATTTTCGACACGGTCATCCTCCTGAGCAACGACGGCACCGGCCTCCCCGCCACCGCCGGGCCGAATGTACGGACCGCACCCTTCCCATCCCTGCACGATCTGGACGATTGGGCACCTACCCTCAACCATCCTGGCGACATCCGCGCCACCGTCGTCTTTTTCGGCACGCCGTTCCTGCTGGTGCGCAACCTTCCGCCCACCGTTTACCGCGAACATCTCAACACCTGTCTGGCCGCTTTGCGCCGATGGTATGGTGTTGACTGCACCCTCATCTACCGCCCCCACCCCGCCGAAACCACGGAACGCGAGCACCTAGATTTATCAGGCTTTCACATCGAGCAAGACCGTCAGGTGGCCGAACTCTACTTCCTGCGGAACTTCCGCCGTATCCGGGCAGTCTTCTCGGTCTCCTCGACCGTCTCGCGGGTCGCGTTTAACTTCGGTCTCAATGCCTACGCGCTTTGGCATTGCTTCCCGTTCGACGAAACGGCGGCTGAATATTTCACCACACTCATGGGTCGGGTGCCGCCGGAGTTTGACGTTCGCTCGTTGGAGCATCGCCCCATTATCTATGCGGCTGCCACTAATCATCCAACGACATTTCGTAAGGCGATGCAATCAACTCTTCGATTGCAGGGCGATTCTCCCTAGCCGGCACATTTCAGCAGCTTGTGAAGAACTGTCTTCTCCTGATTTTCGTACTCAATTACACCTAACGTATCAACGAATGGAGTGTTGACTCCGTAGCGGTGTGCTGGATCCCAGCGGATGGGAAAGATGATAATCAGAACCCTTTTTTTGCTCAACATTCCCGTGGGTTTTCCTCAGCAGCGTGCCGTAACGGGCTGCCACTTGGCGGTCAACCTTAGGGTTTTTCTTTAGCAATGTGTGCGAGAGCGGCTTCATTTTTAGAAATAATCGCGCGTGTGGACGAACGTGCCGTATTTTTGTCGCTGCATGTAGTCCTTGAACAAGCTGAAATACTCGTCCAAAGCAACTTTCAAACCCGGTACACTTTCAACCGCGTCGATACGTATCCGAAGATCGTTTGTGAGTGTATCGCGCGGAATTCCGCGACCATGTGAGTGCCAGCGAGCGTTGTCGTTCAACGCCGCCGCTATTTCGCCAGCGCGGGTTCGTTTGTCTTCTTCAGATACTGACAGACCGGTGCTGGAGTGCATCTCCCAATCACTGAACTTGTACTGCGAGAGCCATTTGATGAGTAAATCTTTCGACAATTCTTTAGCTTGCTCAAATTGGTACAATTCTCCCAAATCCAGTTTGTTGAGCAGCGCAAATTCGGCCGTATTTAAATCTCCCGTGTCTGCTTTCTCAGAAAGTCTTTGATATTGGGCGAGATATGATTGAGCCGGAACAAGCCTTCCATCTTTCTCAACCTGTGGATCGATTGGACCAAGGCATGAGAAATAGTCCATGAATATCTTGTCGCAAGCCATGGCGAAAACGGTTCCAGCCGACATCGCGCGATCGGGGACAATTACGAACACTTGGCCATAATGATGTCGCAAAACATTTACGATTCGCTCAACCACCTCCACGATACCACCCAAAGTATCTAAAATGACTGCGACCCTAGGTTTCCTATCTTGCGTCGCTTCAACAGCTTCTTTCACGCGATTTTCTAGCCCTGGGAGTATTGGGCTGATGATCGTTAAAACGTCAGCCTCGAGCGCGATTTCGATGGCGGCCAGATGCTCATTAAGTTGCTGATTTGTATAACGATCAACCGGGGGGAGGTTAGGCATGGACCACCGGAGGCTCTCAAGTTTAAACTCCGAGCACAAGATTTATTCTATTGCTCAACCCGGCAGACTCGTGAGCATCTGCGCGTTGGTCGGGAACTTCTTCAGGAAGCTCAACAACCGCTCAATGGCTTCGAGCGGCTTGTGACCGGCCAATCCGCGTCGGATCACGTTAATCTTGTCCAGTTCCCACGGCTGCAAAAGGAGTTCCTCGCGGCGGGTGCCCGACGCGAAAATGTCCACCGCCGGGAAGATGCGCTGGTCACTAATCTTGCGATCCAGCACCAGTTCCATGTTGCCCGTGCCCTTGAACTCTAGGAAAATCACCTCGTCGGCGCGGCTGCCCGTGTCGATGAGCGCGGTCGCCATGATCGTCAGGCTCCCGGCTTCCTCGGTGTTGCGCGCCGCCGCGAAAATCTTGCGCGGGATTTCTAATGCCCTCGTGCCGACGCCGCCGGAGCCGGTCGCGCCGCCCCCGCCGCCCAAGGCGTTGTTGAACGCCCGGCCCATACGGGTGATTGAGTCGAGCAGCATGAATACGTCGAACCCGGCCTCCACCAGCCGCTTGGAACGTTCCATCGCCAACTGCGCGATGCGCGTGTGATTCTTGAGGTCGCTGTCGTTGGAGCTGGCCATGATTTCGGCCTGCGGCACCGTGCGGCGGATTTCGGTCACCTCTTCGGGCCGCTCGTCCACCAGCAGGATGATGAGCTTCATCTCCGGGTGGTTCTTCACCACCGCCTCGGCGATGTGTTGCAAAAGGGTCGTCTTGCCGGTGCGTGGCGGGGCCACGATCAGCCCACGCTGGCCCTTGCCGATGGGCGTCATCAGGTCCATGACGCGCGTCGTGTAACGATCCGGCGTCGTTTCGAGCCGGATGCGCTTCTTCGGGTTGATGCTCGTCAACTCGTCAAAATTGGGCAGGTTCTTGAATTTTTCCGGGTCTTCGCCGTTGAGTTCGGTCAGGCGGAACATCTGCGGACCACGGGAGCTACGGCGCACCTCGCCCTTGATCCACTGGCCGTCGCGCAGATTATACTTGCGGCACACTTCCGGGGTCACGAACACGTCGGCGGGCGTCTGGACGAAACTCCGCTTGGCCTCGCGTAGAAAACCGAAACCCTTGCCCGACACCTCAACGATGCCCTCGCTGAACGTCGGTTCCTCCACCCGGCTGACGAAGCCGTCACGGTTGCCGTCCATGCCCTGCGGTTGCTGGTCGCGCGGCGGCTGGTCACGCCCCTGCTGGGGCGGTTGGTGCTGGGGCCGGTTCTGCTGTTGACCGTACTGGTTGCCGCCGCCCTGCTGTTGGCGGTCGTTGTTGTTGCGGTCATTCCGATTGTGGCGGTTGTGACGGTCGAAGCGTCCGCCCTGGCGGCCCTGCTGGTCCTGGCGGAACTCGGGACGGTCCTGGCGGTTCTGACGGTCCTGCCCCTGCTGATAATTCCCGTCGGGACGGTTTTGATATTGCTGACCCTGCGGCGGCCCTTGCTGGAACCGGGGCGGTTCGGCGGAAGCGGGCGGGATCAGTGGCGCGCCGGTGGCCGTTTCGGGCGCGACCGAGGGCGACGGAGCCACCAGACCGACCGTCGGAGCCATTTCGACGGGCGCGGCGGCAGCCGGGGGCGCGTCATTGACGGGGGCCACGGACGGCGACGGCGCGATTTCCCGCACGGGCGCAACGGGCGCGGGCTGGGGAGCGTGGTCAAAAGTCTGTGCCGTGCTCGCTTCCGGTTCCCTTGCGACAGACACCAACTCGGGCTGAAACGACGGCGCACCGGTGGTCTCCCGGGCGGCAGGCTCGTCGGCGGCAGCGGCCACCACCGCCTTTTTGCGACTGGGCCGACGGGTTTTGGCCACCAGCGGTTCGCCCGTGACGGCGGCAGGCTCGTCGGTCGCAACATCCACCGGCGCGGCGGCAACATCCTTCTCTTTGCGCGAAGCCACCTTCCGGCGCGGCGCGGCCTTCTTGGGGGGCGTGGGCGTGGCATCCGTCCCGTCCTGGCTGGACGAGTTCGGGGACTGGCCGTCCGCGTCCACCGGGGCCGCGAGCTGTTGGTTGGTGTCTTCGGTCATTGGAATCGGGAAAATCTGCAAAAGGGGAACTGGCATCGCTAGGAACGGCGTCGGGCGCGATGCCCAAGGAAAATTGGAAAAGCGACGGGATTAGCCCCGGCGGGTCGTGTCTAACTTCGCTGCAAGCGTGAAATCGCCTGTCCGGCTGAAGAGGATTCGTTGCGGTGCGGCGATGCGGTTTTTATTAAAGACTCGTTCGGCTATGTCCCTAGGTACGCGCTGGATACATGTGGCTCTCACCGCCAGGCACATCCGGGAATTCCCCGATGGACCACCATGATCAATGCGGTTGACCACGGTGATTTCCGTCACCTGCCTGCCAAAGATTCCGCGTTCGACGCCGGGCGGCCCTTTGCTGCGTTGTGTCTGCGACCACTTACTGTGACCCACCATACCGAGAGGGAGAGACCTACGGGGCGTTACCCAAGATGTTCAACATCCTGCGCGAGAGAAGAGGGCTGGCGAAGTGCCGAGAAGCGGAAAGCCGGCCTGCTCAAGAAGGCGATAATATGAGTAACTGACTTGACAATAACGCGCGGAACCGACCTGTCAACGCGAAATTTTCCGGGGGACCGACCACCGGGTGACCAAGCGCCCGCCAGCAAAAAAGAGGGCCGAGCGCGCAACGCCCGGCCCTCTGTTCATTTGAACCGTCAGCGCGGTACGGTGATTACACCTTGACCGTCACCGTGTTCGCCGTCCGCTTGCGCAAACCGGCGTCGAGGATTTTCTTGCGCAGCCGCAGCGACTTGGGCGTGGCTTCCACGTACTCGTCCGGCGCGATGTATTCGATCGAACGCTCCAGTGTCATCACCAGCGGCGGGGCCAGGGAGATACCCTTGCCGTCGCCCTGCGAACGCATGTTGTTGAGCTTTTTTGCCTTGCACGGATTAACTGGCAGATCGTCCGGGCGGGCGTTCTCGCCAATGATCATGCCTTCGTAGATCTCTTCCTGCGCGCCGATGAACAACCGGCCACGCTCCTGGATCGTGTCCAGCGAGTAAGCCGTGCTCACGCCGCCTTCCATCGCCACCAACACGCCCCGGTCCCGGCTGGGAATCTCGCCCTTGTGCGGACCGTACTCCTTGAAGAGATGGCTGGCGATGCCCAGACCCTTGGTCGCGTTGACAAGGTCGGTCTCGAAACCGATCAGACCGCGCGTGGGGATGATCGATTCCACAAACACCGAGTGCGGGTTGTGAACCATGTTGATGATCTCGGCTTTACGGCTCGCCATTGACTGCAAAATGTCGCCCAGGTTGTCGTTGGGCACGTCCACGGTCAGCGTTTCGTAAGGCTCCAGCAAATTGCCCTTGTCATCGCGCTTGTAGATGACCTCGGGCCGGGAAACCAGCACCTCGAAACCTTCGCGGCGCATCTGCTCGACCAGCACGGCGATCTGCATTTCACCCCGCGCGCTCAACTCGAACGAGCCCGCCGTGTCGGTTTCCAAGAAGCCGAGGGAAACATTGGTGCGCGTCTCGCGCACCAGCCGTTCGCGGATGTTGCGCGCGGTCACGAGCTTGCCTTCGCGTCCGGCCAGCGGGCCGTCGTTGACGAGGATGCCCATCGTGATCGTCGGCGGGTCGATGTCCACGAAATGCAACGCCGGACGGTCTTCTTGGTCGGTGATCGTCTCACCGATGAACACGTCTTCAAACCCGCACAGGCCGATGATGTCGCCCGCGTTGGCTTCCTTCAATTCGATTTTTTCCATGCCCTGATGGCCGAAAATCGCCGTGACCTTGCCGCGCTCGCGCCGACCGTCGCCGTGCGCCACGACCACCGTGTCGTCCACGCTGACGCGCCCGGCCAGGATGCGGCCATACGCGATCCGGCCCAGGTAATCGCTGTAATCCAGGTTGGACACAAGCATTTGGAGGTAGTCCACGCCGCTGCCCTGAGGCGGCGGGATCTGCTTGATGATCTCGTCGAAGAGCGGGGTCATGTCCTTGCGCTCGTCGGTGATTTCCTTGACCGCGTAGCCCGCCTTGGCGCTGGCGTACATCACCGGAAAATCGAGTTGCTCGTCGCTCGCGCCGAGTTCCATGAACAGCTCGAACACCATGTCTAGGACCTTGTGCGGGCGGGCGTTCTCGCGGTCGATCTTGTTGATGACGACGATGACCTTCGCGCCGCTTTCCATCGCCTTTTTCAAGACGAACTTGGTCTGCGCCTGCGGGCCGTCGTGGGAGTCTACGACGAGCAAAACGCCGTCGATCATGCCCAGGATGCGCTCCACCTCGCCGCCGAAGTCGGCGTGGCCCGGGGTGTCCACGATGTTGACGTGGTAGCCGTTGTATTGGAACGCGGCGTTCTTGGCGCGGATGGTGATGCCCTTCTCGCGTTCGAGGTCCATCGAGTCCATCATGCGCTCGTCCGTCTTCTGGTTGGCGCGGAAGGTGCCAGACTGGCGCAGCAGGCAATCCACGAGCGTGGTTTTGCCGTGATCGACGTGGGCGATGATGGCAATGTTTCTGATCTTATCCATAGGTGCGGGACCGCGCGGGGCGGTGAGGTTCAACTGACACGAAACTGACGAAAAAGGTCGGCAAGATAGCACGGAATCCGCCCACGTCACGTAGTTTGACGCGTGACGTTTCCGGCACCGGGAGCGCGGGTGCTCATTTCCGCCCGCTGCAAGCTTGGCCCTTGAACCTTGCGCCGCAGCGGCTTTAGTAGCGGCACACGCGACGGTTTCGTCGCCCGTACCAGTTCCAACCGACCTCCCCAATGGGTAAACAATACAACAAAGTCATCAAACGTAAACGCCGGGTTGCCTATAAAGTGCGCAAGGC
>CAXSED010000065.1:0-7821 GCA_964236475.1 uncultured Chthoniobacterales bacterium | reverse complement strand
GCTGACCGATTATCAGGACCACAGCGGCGTGCAAGTCGTGTTGGTGTTCGATGGCCAAGGTGCCCGCACGACGGAGGAAAGCGAGCCGGACGGCATCCAGGTGTTCTACGCTCCGGCGGGCCGCACGGCGGATGGCATCATCGAACGGCTCGTGGCCAAATATGCGGGGACCTACCGGCTGGTCGTCGCCACGTCGGACCACCTGGAGCAGCAGACGGCGATCAGCTTCGGCGCGGCAGGGTGCGTGTCGGCAGAGGGATTGCGCGATGTGCTGGCAAACGCGGCGCGGGAGTTCGACCGGCGGGCCAAGGACTACCGGCGGAAGTGAGGGGTTTACGCGATCCTCTTTCCGTCAAAGCATTCCTCTGCTGGCTCGAAAGAGGATGGTCGTCTGGGCAATTCCTCCGGCGACAAACCATGAATAGCGCGTTATATTCTGTACTCATCACGCATGGACGACCCCGAACAAACCATGAGCGATCCGACCGCACCGTCCCCGTCTAAAAAATCGCGCCTGCGGGGCGGTCCGTTGGGCTGGGTTTTACTCTACACTCGCGGGTTGATCGTCGATCAACACCTGCGTCGGCTGACGATGTTTTACGTCGTGCTCACGGCCATGCTGATGGCGTTTTGCGGCGACCTGTTTCTAGGCGGCTGGCTGCAACCGCGCGAACATTTCTTCCGGTTCGCCATCTACTGGCTGGCGTGCGGCTGGCTGACCATGCTCGCTGCGCTGCTGGCCATCTACGATCTACTGCTGCTCCGCATTCAGCACCGGCTCGTGCGCCGTCAGCTCCGCCAACGCATCCTCGGCGAGGAACACCCGGACCACGACCCCGAGCCTTAGCGGCTCCCCCGTCCGCCGCCATGCACAAAAGCCGTGCGCAGATGGAGCGCGAAGAATCGCTTACCCTCGCCCCCTACGCCCAGCACGACGCCGCTAGCGCGGGCCGCCGCCACCCCGAGCCGCCACACCCGTACCGCACGCCGTTCCAACGCGACCGCGCCCGGGTCATCCACTCGCGCGCCTTCCGCCGCCTCGAATACAAGACGCAGGTTTTCCTCAACGGCACTGGCGACCACCTGCGCACCCGGTTGACGCACACCATCGAGGTCGCCAGCGTTAGCCGCACCATCGCCCGCGCGCTCGGCCTCAACGAAGACCTCGCCGAAGCCATCGCCCTGGCGCACGACCTAGGGCACCCGCCGTTCGGGCATCCCGGGGAGGTCACGCTCGATAAGCTCATGCAGGGGCACGGCGGGTTCGACCACAACGCGCAGAGCCTGCGCATCGTCGAACTCATCGAATCGACGTACCCGGAGTTTCGCGGCCTCAACCTCTCCTTCGAGGTCACCGAGGGACTCAAGAAGCATCAGACCTTTTACGATCCCCTGCCCGGACGTGACGAGGACGGCGGCTACCATTGCCCATCGCTCGAAGCGCAGATCGCCAACCTCGCCGACGAGATCACCTACAACAGCCACGACCTCGACGACGGCCTGGACAGCGACCTGATTTCCAGCGACCAGCTCGCCGGGATCGGCCTCTGGCAGGACATCCGCGCCGAGGTGCGCGCAAAGTACCCCGCGCTGGCAGGCCGCGACCTGTGTGCGACGATCATCCGGCGGCTCATCGACCGGCAGGTGGAAGACGTGGTTGCCACCAGCGGCGCGCGCATCGACGCGGCGGGCGTGCAGACCGTGGACGACGTGCGCCGCCAGCCCAAGCCGCTGGTCGCCTACAGCGAACGCCTCCTCCATGCCAACCGCGAGTTGAAGCGTTTCCTCTTCCAAAACCTGTATTACCACCCGCAGGTTGCCGAGGCCAACCAACGGGCGTGCGGGCGGTTGGGAGATGTGTTCAACGCCTATCTGCAAGACCCTTCCCGCCTGGGTGAAGCCACCGCCGCGCGCGTCGAAGCCGATGGCCTTCACCGCACGGTCTGCGATTATCTCTCCGGCATGACTGACCGCTACTTGCTCGAGGAACACGCCCGGCTGTTCACGGCCCGATCAACGAAACCGTGAAGGAAATATCACCGTTCGATTCACCAAAAATCTGGTACTTGGAGACCTTGTCCAGCGCCTTGTCGGCCACCAGAATCTGGTTTTCCGCCGCCACGAAAACCGTGCCGTCCGCGCTGACCGCCACGTTGGAGAACGGCATCGCGTAAAACAGGTTGTTCGCCGTGGGGTCGAGGTAGCCGAGCAAGGTGCCGTCCGCGCTGACCTCGTACACGCTCGTCACCTCCGAGGCAGTCGGCGGTCCCAACGGAGCCGTGCCGGTGCCGGGCACCGGGCCGATCCTGTAAAAATTACCGGATGCGTCCACCGTCGCGTTGGGCGGAGTGAGGGTGTCAGTGATCTGGCCTGACCCCCCTAACGGCGGCGCGGTCCGCACCAGTTGCAAGGTTGTCGGGTCGTAAACCTCCGTCTGCCCTTTGAAACCGTTGAGAAAATATTCCTCCACGGTCGCGTATACCAGGCCGTCGAGGCCGCTGACCAACCCCGTATAGTTTCCGTACGGGTTGTTGGCGCTGACGCCACCGAAGCTCTGCCAGGCGTTACTCACGCTGTCATAACGCAACAGTCCGTTGGTCGTGGCCGTCCCGTCGGTGTCCACGGTGCCGATCACGAACACGTCGTTGCCCTGGCTGACGATCCGGCTGGAATTATCGGAATAATCCTGCACCTGCCAGCCGGGAGTCGTCGCCGTGGTCGTCGCGCCCGTCGCAGGATCGAGGATCGTCAGGAACGGCCCGGCCGTGTCTGCGCAGAGCACCGCCACCTTGCCGTTCGCCAGCACCGTGGAATACCTCGCCCCCGGCACGGCGAAGGACTGCACGATGGTCCCTTTGCGGGTCACCTCGATCAGCCGCCCGTCGTTGGTGGTCAGCAGCAGGTTGCCGGGGGTCAGCCTCGCCTGGCTGTCGGGCGTGGTCGGCGGACCGTCCGCCTCCAGCTGGCCGAGCGCCTTGTCGAGATCGATCAACCCGGCCCCGACGAAGGGCGAATAATCCGTGTTGTAGAGCTGCACGCTCGGGTTGGGCGGGGTGACTACCTTGGTCTTCCCGGCGGCACCGACCAGCCGCGCCTTGAACTGCGTGCCGATCATCGCCCACTCCAACGCATCCAGCCCGCGCGGGTCGTTGCTGAGATTGGTGATGCCCAGACCGAAGGAAATCGACGCGCCCGGCCCGAAAGCATCCGGCTCGAACAGCAAGGTCAGCTGATTGTGATATTTCTGCGCGGCGGGCGTGCCAGCCGCGTCAAAGCTGCCGACCGTCGTGGTCACATCGCTTTTCTGGAGACCGCCGCTGACCGCGCCAACCTTGAACGGCACGCCGCTGGCGGAATCATCGAAGGTCAGCCCGCTCCCGACCAGGGAAAGGACGATCTTGCGCAGGCGCTGCGTATCCTGGCCGGTGAAGGAAAGCCGGAAAAATTTCGCGCCGGACGGGTCGATGTCGTCGCGGACCTCCGCCAGGGTGACGACGGCCCCCGTGCTGTCCGTGGCCGTGCCCGTCAACGTGGCCGTGTTTGGGTCTGATGCATGCGCGGCCGCCGTGCTCTGGAGCAGGGCGCGCGCCTGCTGGTTGGTCAGGGAGCCGGGTCCGCCCGCCCGCTGGAGCAGCAGCGCCGCGCAGGCCGCCGCGTGCGGGGCGGCGGCGCTGGTGCCGAAGAAATTCGGGAAACCGTCGCCGTCGGTGTCGTAGCCGAGGAACGTGTTGTTCACGCCGTCCACGGCGGCGAGGGTCGGCTGTTGGCGGACCTCCGGCGCTTGCGGGTTGCCGCTGCGGTCGAAGAGGATCGTCACCGGCCCGAGCGAGGTGTAACGCTCGGGTTCCGAATCGTAGATGGCATCATAAGCCGCCACGGAGTCCGCGCCGACCGCCGCGCCGTGGCCGAAGATCGTCGGGGCGTTGTGGCCGGTGAACTTGGCGGTGAACGTGCCGTTGGCATCGACGACATAGCGCAGGCGCGCCGCGCCGGGCACGCCGTAGCTCGCGCAGGTGATGGCGAGTTGGTAGACCACCTTCGCCCCGTTGTCTCCGGCGGGCAGATCGACCACCTCCAGCGCGTTGCCCATGACCACGTTCTTGTCCTTGCCGCTGAGGGCGGTCAGGTAATTGCCGTCCGCGTCGAAGACGAGCAGGTTGTAATCCGTCCCGGGTCCTGGGTTGCCGGGCGGGCTGTCCCATTGCAGGTCTACTTCCGCGTCTCCCCCTGCCACCGTCACCTGCTGCGCGACGGTGACCTTGCCGGGGCGGGTGTCGAAGTTGTGGTAGCCTTCGACGGCCAGTTGGCCGGGCACCTGGTCGAACTTCAGGTTCCCCGTGAGCGCCCCGTTGAGAGCCAGGCTCTCCGCGACCGGGTTGAAGTCCGCCACGTAACCCAGGTCGCCGCTGTTCCCGGCGGCGGAGTAGTACAGCACGTTGCGGCCCGGCAGCGTGGCGTCGTGCGTCACGTCGTAGACCGCCTGGGCCACCGGGCCGTCGAAGAACATGGGTTCCTCGGGAAAGGTGATGTCGTCCGCGATCACGTCGCAGTGGGCCGACGGGTCCGTACGCAGGGCGCGGATGTTGGCGGCAAACGTTTCGGGCGTCGCCCCGGAGGTGGCGAAGGCCAGCAAGGCGGCGGGCGCGAAGTCGTGCACGATCTGGAGCATGGCGCGGCCCTCGTCCAGCGGGGACGAATCCGCCGGGGCGTCGCTTTCCGCAAGGACGTATACGGGCGCGGTATGACCGTTCGGATTCCCCGGGCCGGGCAGGTCGCCGCTGGCAATGTCGTCGGCGGCATGTACCAGGAGCGGGTTGCCTTGAATATCCTGGGTGGCCACGTCGAAGCTGTCGGACAGCACCCCGACGGTGATCCCCGTGCCGTCCGTCGCCGAACCCGCTTGTTGCGCGTCGAGGGAAAACAGTCCGGCGGTCGTCGTTTTGCCGATGTGCTTCCAGGGCCGGTGGACCAGCGCGATGGAGCGCACCCCCGGCACCTGCACCGCCTGCACCGCCGCGTCCAGCGGCAGCCGGGCGCTGAACACCGTGCCGCTCGGGCCGGAGGCATCCGTCGCCAGGATTTCCAGGCCCAAAGCTCGCAGGTTGAGCCGCACTTCGGACGAGGGCATGCTGCCGTCGAGGATGACGTTGACCACGGCACGGTCCACGTCCGCGTTCGTCTGCCAGCGGCGGGAGCGGGCAGGCAGTTGCGCGGCTAGGCTGGCGCGCCGTCCCGCCCCCGTCAGCACCCGGGGTTGCGCGCGGTGCCACGCGACCAACTGGCGCAGGCTGTGGCCGAGGTTGGGCGGCAGCGCGTCGGCAGCGGCGTCGCCGTCCGCCGGGCGGGCCGGGGAAATCGGCAGCAGCAGGCTGACAGCGAGCAGAGCACCGAGCAGGCGGTGCGCGGAAAGGAGCGTCGGGAAACGGCGTTTCATGGCAAACGCAGTCAGCATACTAGCCCGGTCAAGGGCGGCGATCCCGCCAGGGTCATCCTTCGTCCGGCGGCACCCGGGAGTTGACCCTCTTTTAATCGAACGACATGTGCTCCAGATGGATCGGTTGGGCGTTCCAGCCGCTGTCGCACGCGTTGTCCGCCCGGTATTTGTAGTCGAACACCTTGGCGCCCGCCGCGTTCAAACCCAGGATTTCCGTCGAAACCGCCGGGGTCGTCGGCGAATACCCTTCGGTGGCGAAGTCGATCAGAAAATTCTTCGGCTCGTCCTCGTACACGCTCGAACAGATCGGGCTGGAGATCATCCGGTCCGCCGAATAGGTCCAGGTTTCCGTGGCGGGGCGGGCCACGGTGTCGATGACGTACTTGCGCGCCGCGCTGTACGGGCGGCTCTTGCCCGGGGGCTGCTGGAGGAGGCTGTGGTAACCGTCGTCGAACAACAGCAGCCGGTCGCGGACAATCGACACCGCGTGCTGCCCGATGGGCGGATGGCTGCCCGGCACGAGCGTCAGCGCGTACTTGCGCAACGAAGCGAACTGGTACCAGGCTTTGCTGGGGTCGCCGAGAATCCACCGGAGTTCCCCGGTGTCGTAATCCACCGCCACCACGAAGTTCTCGCGGCTGGAAACGATCAGCGTGTTGTCGGAAGGCCGGTAGGCCGTGGCGTTGTTGTGAAACCAGTCGTAGGGCGCGGGCGCGACGAACTTGATTGGGTCGTCCCCACCCGCCTTCATGGCCGCGCTGATGATGTCCGCCAGGTTCCAGGTGTGCAGCACCGCGCCCGTGGCCGGATCGACCTCGATGTTCACGCTTTCGGTCTGCTCGGCGGTGTTCACGTCCATGATGATCCCGTCCCGGCCCACGTCGATGTTGTGATGAAAGGTCAGCACGCCCTGGTCGGCGTAGTCGCCGAGGGTGTCGCCGCCGCCGTCGAGTTCCGCCCGCAGGATGAACGCGCCGTTGGTCACGTAGAAGCCGTTGTTGTAAAAGATGGAATTTCCGCCCACGTTGCCCGCGAAACCGGCCCAGCGGATTTCCCCGTCCGTGTCGAGCAGCAGCGGGGTCGTCTCGCTCGACGCATCCTTGAGCAGGAGGTAGTCGTAGCTCAGGCTAGTATCCTTCGTGCGGGCTTGCACGATCTGCGGGTGCTTGTGGATCTCGTCGCGGAAGTGCGCCGTGGGGACCTGCACCTGATGCACCTCCGACGCCCCGCTGACGAACCGGGTGGTGACCGTCACCTTGTTGGTGTAATCCGCGTACAGGCCGAACACCGGCACCGTGACCACACCGGTCTTGGCGTCCACGTATCCGCGCCGCCGCAGGTAGGCGGCGGAATACCGGGCGGACACCGGACGCACCACCGAACCCGGTTTCGAGTCGATTTTAAAATTGATTTCGTCCAGGCCCGCTGGGTTGTCCACCGACACGCTCAGGATGCTGATGAACGGCACGCTCCCCGGCGCCTGCCCGGTGATCGTCACCGCCGGTTTCGCCTGGCAGGGCAGCACGATCAACACGGTCACGGCGGCGGCCAGCCCCACCGACACGAGAGGGCCAGCGGCGGCAGCACGGAGCCTGCGGATGGATCTGGCGAAGGGAGATGGCGGCATGTTAAGAATAGGATTCGTTTTTAAATGAAAACAGATGCATGAAACCGCCCGTCCCGGCGGGACGGTGGCGCGGCGACGCGATTATGTACAGTGGATCGCCGCGAGGGAAGCACGCGATTTGCGCTTTTTTGTCACAAGCGCGGCCCCCGCGAGGTCAGGCCAATTCCGCGCCCAAGTACTTGATGAGCAACCGCAGCCGGGCCGGGATGAACGGTTCCTCCATGAGCTTCTGGCGTTGGAACGGATTGCCCAGGAACGTGTGCGCCACCAGGTCGGCGAGCATGTCCAGATTGGCCAGTTGGATCATCTGGCTGGGGAGCTGCACGCCCCGCGCCTTGAACCGCTCGCACAGTTCGAGCACCTTCGCCCCGAGCGCCTCGCTCTCCACGAGCTGGCCTGCCTCGCTGGGGATCGCCGCGATTTCAGCGATGGGAAACGGCTTCGTCTGCGCGAATCCCGTGAACCGCACCCGCGCCAGCCCCTGCAAGATGAGATTCGACGTGCCGTCCTCCTGGCCGACGCAGGCGCGCACCAGACCGCAACCGGCGACGTGGAAAAAGTCGTCGGTGCTGGCCGCTTCCTCGACCCCCGGCTTCACCAGCGCGACGCAGAACATCCGCGACCCGGCCAAGCTGTGGGCGAGCATGACCCGGTAACGCTCCTCGAAAATGTAGAGGGGCAGCAACGCGTGCGGAAACAACAGCGCACCGGGCAGCACCATCACGGGCACCTGGGCGGGCAGCTCAATGGCAAGGTCTTC
>CAXSED010000064.1:0-25148 GCA_964236475.1 uncultured Chthoniobacterales bacterium | reverse complement strand
TCTCCGCCGGGCAGCCCCTTGGCCGCGAGGGCCCTGCGCAACGGATAGACTTTATCCGCCGCGACGTAGCCCGCCGTGCCGCCCGCGCCGATCTCGTAGGACACGCCCTGCGCCTGCACCGCCGACACGACTTCCGCCGCGTCCTTGGGCGAGAGCCGCCCGTAAAGAAGCTGCATCCGGGGCCGGTGGCTCCAGACGACGAGGCTGATCACTCCGGCCAGCACGGCGGCGGCGGTCAGCGTCAGCGACACGCGCTGGTTCAGGCCGAGTTGTCGCCAGAGCGCGGCGAATTGAAGCGGAATTTTCCACATGGATCAGTCTTCGTTCAAAAGGGGGGACGGGAGCGGTGGATCAGACCTGCATTCGCATGATTTCCTGGTAGGACTCGACCAGCTTGTTACGCACTTCGTTCATCAGGCTGAAGGCGACGCCAGCCTCCTGGATGGAAAGCATCGCCTGGTGCAGATTGTTGGTTTCTCCGCTCATTACCTTCGCTTTTTCAACCTCGGCGGTTTGCATCTTGTCGTTGACGCCGCTGATCGCCTGGGTCATCACGTCGCCGAAGCTTGGCGTGGGCGAGACGGACGTGGTCGGCAACGCGGGCGTGGCGTTGCCGATGGATTCGACGTTGCCGGGTGTGACGCGCGACGACACGTCCGGGAGGTCCATGTTCAGGTCTTGCAACCGTTTGGGAAAGGCTGCGCCGATGGAAGTGATCATAACGATTCGGAGAATTATTTACCGATGGACAGCGCGCGCATGGCCAACTGCCGCGCGTTTTGAACCACGGCGAGGTTGGCCTCGTAGGCACGCGATGCGCTGATGAGGTCCACCATTTCGTAGGAAAGATTGACGTTGGGCATCTCGACGAACCCATCTTTGTCTGCGTCGGGATGGCCGGGTTGGTAGACGCGCTGGCCGGGGGTCTTGTCGGTGGCTACCTGGGAGACGTGGACGCTCGCGCCGTTCGGGTGATGGGCGTCCATCACGCTCTCGAACGCCACGACCTTGCGGTGGTACGGCGTGCCGTCGGGGCCGCGCGTGCTGTTGGCGTTGGCAATGTTGGCGGAAACGGTTTCCAGGCGCGTGCGCTCGGCGGCGAGGGCGTCGGCGCTCTGGGAAAGACCGGTGATGAAATTCATGGCGTCGGAAAGGGAGCGCGGGCGGTAGGTTCAGAAGCAGGAATCAGGCTTCACGGCCGGTGATAGCCATCTTCAGGCATTTGAGCGAGTTGCTCGCAAACTCGGTGAGCGTGCCGTACTCGACGGTGTTCTGGCTCATGGCGAGGAGTTCGTGGTCGATTTCGACGTTGTTGCCGTCGGGACGCTGGCTGCGGGCGTCGGCGTCCAGAACCGTCCGCAGGGGGCTTTGGCTGGTTGGCGCGGTGCCCGAGAAATTGCCGGTGCCGGCGGCCTCGCGCATTTTCGCTTGGAAATCGGCGACGGCGGTCTTGTCCAGATCGGCGCGGCGATAGCCGGGGGTTTCGACGTTGGCGATGTTGCCAGCGAGGGCTTCGTGGCGCTGGGAAATCATGTCCAGCATCTGCTTGACGGCTTGGTAGCTGCCACCGGAGAATATCTGGTCAATCATGGTGATCGGTCATTTAGCAACGGGCGTGCCATCCTGAACTTGTATAGATGTATGCCGTTTTCTGACAGCTACATACGATCTTGCGCCGCTTTGGATTGCATGGCGTTGCAAACGGCAGTCGGCATTTCCTGCCGGTTCCGAAAGCGGCAGAACGGAAGGATGGAAATTTTTTCCCTATCCAAATGGAGGAGGCAGCGCCGTCTTCATGCAACCCGGCCCTGGTGTGGCCGCTGTGCATCGCGCACCAGTCGGCGACAAGGTTGCCACAGATAGCTAGGACGTTCTGGCCGGCAGGCTGCTCCAGGTCGGGGCGACCGCATGGGCGGGATCAATCGCCAGCACCGCGGTCGCGGCGGCCTTGCCCGTGGTGACGCTGGATTGATGCGTCGTGTAAAGCTTTGCGACCAGAGCACGGGTGTCGTCGGAAACCTTCAACGCGTGCAATTCGCCGCTCGCATTGCGCAGCGACACCCCCCCGGCGGCGGACATCTCCACCTGCACCGGTTGCGCCGGGTTGGCACTCGCCAGAGCAGAGGCTACTTCCGGGCATCCCAACACCTGTTTCATCAACACGCTCTGCGTGTCCACGGGCGCGGCAGGTGTCGCGCTGGCGGT
The DNA here is from genome assembly GCA_964236475.1 of uncultured Chthoniobacterales bacterium. Taxonomy (GTDB): domain Bacteria; phylum Verrucomicrobiota; class Verrucomicrobiia; order Chthoniobacterales; family SZAS-18; genus CAHJWO01. The sequence goes on along the minus strand of CAXSED010000064.1, from coordinate 22,943 downwards.
AGCGACCGTTTGCGTCTTGGCCAGTTCCGCGTCGAAATCCGCCTCGTCCGTCTTCCCTGCCTTGCGCACGCCATGATGATGCGAGAAATGCTCGCTGATGCCGTCGATGACGTTGCCTGCCAGCGACGCGGCGGCGTTGATAAGAATGGGAACCATAAAGTAAAAGTGGGCGTGCCGATACGACCGGAGGCCTCCTCGCTGCTAAGCAGCGGCCATGCCAATGCAGCAGACGTGTTCCTTTTTACGCCGCTGATCGCTCGGCGGTATCGCCCGGTTCCTCGTCACCCTCGATACGGTACTGGTGCAGCTTGTTGCGCAACGTGCGGATGCTGATTTTCAACAATGCCGCCGCCTGGGTGCGGTTGCCGCCGGTGCATTCCAACGCCCGCAGGATGTGCTGCTTTTCCATCTCATCGAGCGACGGCAACGCGTCCGCCGCGACCGGCGCGGGCAACACGGAAACCGTCGCGGGCGGCGTTGCTTTCGCGGGCGACGGTTCCATGATGATCGCGGCTTCCCGCGCCGCTCCCCGCCCCGGCGCTCCGCCGGTCGGCAAGCCCAGCGTTTCGAGATGAACCACCGGCCCCTCAGCCAAAATCACAGCCCGCTCGACAAGATTCTGCAATTCGCGCACGTTCCCCGGCCAGGGATAATGGGTGAGCGCTTCCGCCGCTGCCGAAGAAAATCCCTGCATCTTTGCCCCGTAACGCCGCGACAGCCTCTCCAGGAAACGTTGCGCCAGCAAGAGCACATCCCCCGTGCGCTCGCGCAACGGTGGCACCTTGAGCGGGAAGACGTTGAGCCGGTAATACAAATCCTCGCGGAAATCGCCATTCTCGACCGATTTTTGCAGATTGCGGTTCGTGGTGGCCAGCACCCGCACGTCCACCTGGATCGTCTTGTTGCCGCCGACCCGCTCGAACTCCCGTTCCTGCAACACGCGCAGCAACTTGGCCTGCACCTTGGGCGAAATTTCGCTGATTTCGTCGAGCAAGATCGTCCCACCGTGCGCCAGCTCGAACCGCCCTTCCCGCCGTTCGTTTGCGCCCGTGAACGCTCCCTTTTCGTGCCCGAAAAACTCGCTTTCGATCAGCGTTTCGCTCACTGCCGCGCAGTTGACCTTGATAAACGGCGCCTGCGCACGGCTGCTGGCTTTGAACAATTCGTTAGCCACGAGTTCCTTACCGGTGCCGTTCTCGCCGTTGATCAGAACCGTGGCGTCCGTCGGCGCGACCTTGGAGATCATTCCCCGCAGTCGCACGATCTCTTGGCTCTCCCCAAACAGCACGCTGCCCTGCGCCTGTTCCTGGTTGAGATATTGGCTCACCTTGACGACCTGACTGAACGTTTCAGCCTTTTCGACGATCATTGTGATCTGGCTGAGCGAGAACGGCTTGATGATGTAATCGAACGCCCCTGCCCGCATGCACTCCACGGCGGATTCAATCGAGCCGTGCCCGGTCATCATGATCACGACAGGACTTTCCGGCTGTTGCGCCAAACGCCGCAACAGGTCGATTCCGCTGCCGTCGGGCAGGCGCACGTCGGCAAAAATCAAGTCAAAGCTATCTTTGCGAAGATGATTTTCCGCCTCGCCCAGCGAGGCCGCGCACACGACCGAATACCGTTTGCGGCGCAATTGCTCTTCGAGGCTTTTGCGAATGATGAGTTCGTCGTCGAGGACGATAATCTTCTCGAAACCCATGGATAAACGAAAGTTTGGATAACCGAATTCTCCACTGCTTGGTTCGTCGCCGGTACCCAGCGGATGGAAAAGAAGGAGCGTTTTCCTTCTGCTCTCTTAAGCATGAAGCGAACCAACCGCTGCCCCCCGCCAAAAAGCCTGCAGGCTTCCGATCACGCACACTGGCGCAACGGGAAGCCTGTTCGGCAGGACCGGCTGCCTTTGGGAGCAGCGCGGCCCTGGGGCGCGGTCAGCCTGGCGACTAACCGTTGAGGAGCTTGAGGGCGACTTGGCTGCTGCTGTTGGCTTGGGCGGTCATGGCGGTGGCGGCCTGGACCAGCACGTTTTCCTTGGCGAACTCGGCGGACTCCTTGGCCACGTCCACGTCGGCGATGCGGCTGTTGGCGGCGGAGAGGTTGTTCGAGGTGTTCGTCAACTGGGTCGAAGCGTACTGCAAGCGGCTTTCCTCGGCGCCGTTTTGGGCGCGGGAGGAGGCGACGTTGGTGATCGCGCCGGTGGCATCGGTCACGGCAAGGCTGGCGAGGTCGGTCGCCGCGGTGATCGCCGACACGTCGTTGGCCAAAGTGGACTTGCTGATGTTCACCGTCTGGGTGCCATCTTCGGAAGTGCCGACCGCGAGCGTCGAGGCCGTCGCACCTGCGGAGAACATGTCGACGCCGTTGAATTTCTCGCTCGTCAGGCTGGTGAGTTGGGCCGAGAGGGCCGTGAATTCCTTGTTGTAGTCGGAGATGTCGTCACTGCTCTTGGTCACGTCGGTCGAGAGCGTCTTGAGTTCGTTGATGCGGTCCATGACCTGGCCCGCCGTGTCCAGCGCGCCGTCCTGCGTTTGCAGGAAGCTGACGGCGTTGCCGACGTTGGTGTTCGCGGCGTCAGCACGCTTGATGGAGGCTTGCATCTTCATGGACACCGCCAGGCCGCCGGCGTCGTCGCTGGGGCTGACGATGCGTTTGCCGCTGGAGAGGCGGTTGAGGCTCTTTTGGAGCATGTCGTTGGCGTTGCCGAGATTGGTGGCGGCCTGGTTTGCTGCGACGTTGGTGTTGATGACAACTGACATAATAGGTAGGTTCCTTGAAGGGTGATGGTTGGTTCAGGCGGTGTCCTTACCGCCTTTCGGCGCAGGTTGGTTTGTCCGCGTACTTCCTTTCATCGGACAACCGGAAATTCTCTTTAGCAAAAAGTTGAGAATTTCTCCCCGGCAGGGGTTTCACCGTTCGCACCACGCCCGCCACATGACGCGGTACGCAGCTTCGAGATCGCGCGTGAAACCGTGGGCGTCGCACAGCGGAGATTCTCGCATTCTGTCGCGCAGTTCCGTCCTGATTCGGGTCAGCAAGGAAAGATCTTTCGCGTAGCAAACGGCCTTTTCCACGTAGTCGTCTTCGCCGTCCGCCACCCAGTCTGTCAGGCCGACGCGAGCCAGCAAGCTGGCCCCGACGCGGGAAACGTGCGCATCGCCGCACCGACTCAGCACAGGCACGCCCATCCACAGCGCCTCGCAGGTGGTCGTCGTGCCATGATACGGGAATGTATCGAGCGCAATATCCATTCGGTTGTAGAGCCGCAGGTGGTCCGGGCGCGACGCGGTCCAGCGCAGGAATTCGATGCGCGCCGGGTCGATGCCCTCTCCGGCGAAAAGACGTTGGTAACGGTCGGCGATAACGGCATCGGGCAGCGATTTAAGCAACAGGCGCGACCCCGGCACGGCGTGCAGCACCCGCGCCCACAGCGCCACCAGCGAGGGCGGCATTTTCTGCACCGTGTTGAACGAGCCGAAGGTCACGAAGCCATTCGCCACCGCCGGCGGCGGCCCGACTTCCAGCGAGGCGCCTTCGCAATCGTCACCCGGGCCGCTTTCGCCGGGACGCCCGAAACAATGGAATCCGTTCGGCAGGCGGACAATCGTCTCCGTGCTCAGAGCATCGGCCTCACCGGGAGGATCGACGATGGTGTCGCTGAACCGATACCCCACCGCGCTCACTCCGGTGGTTTGTGGGTATCCGAGCCACGCGACTTGCACCGGCGCGGGTTGCCGTGCAAACGTCAGCAACCGGCCATCGCCCGTGTGTCCGGCCAGATCCACGAGGATGTCGATGCCGTCGGCACGAACCTGCGCGGAGACTTCCTCGTCGCTTGCTCCCAGGATCTGGCGCCAATGGTCGGAAGCCGTTTGCAAGGCGCGCGTCGTGTCGTCCACGATGAGGCTGTTGGAATAACAAAACACCTCGACCTGCCGCCGGTCGTGGGCACGCAGCACCGGCAGCAAAAAATGCGCGACCGAATGTCGGAACAGGTTGGGCGATACGTAGCCGATCCGTAATCGGCGCGTCGGCTCGGGCGGGTTCGGGTGGGAGCGCGCGCCGGGTGCCGGTGCGGCGGGCAGCAGGCGGGCGGCGTGCTGGCGGCCCCAGCTCAAATGCGCTTCGGCCACGGCGCGCGCATCCAGATCGTCTCGATAGTTGAGCGCGGCGGCCCGCCGCGAGTGCGCAGCAGGTTGGGCAGGATCGAGGGCGAGCGAACGGGCAAAGGCAAGGTCCGCGTCGGCAGCGTGTCCGGCTTTGAAGAGTGCGCCGCCTAACAGAAGATAGGCGCGGGCGTCATCGTGCCGCAAACTCAGCGCGGCGATGTATTGTTCCACGGCGGCGTCGATCTGGCCCATGCGCTCCAGACAAAGTCCCAGCAATAGATGCGTTTCGGGGTGATCGGGTCGCAGACGGAGCGCCAGACGCAAAGCTTGCGCGGCTTCGGCAGGCCGCACCAATTCGCTCAAAACCGCCCCCATGTTAAAGAGTGCGTCAAAATATTGACGATCCAGCTCGGTGGCGCGCAGGTAGGCCATCACGGCGTCGGTCCGGCGTCCGAGTTTCCGCCAAACGTTGCCGAGATCATAATAATAGAGCGGGATATCTCGCCGGGCGGTGATCGCCGCTTTCAAATGCTCGATGGCCTGGGCGTATTTGCCCTGTTGAAAAGCGATGATCCCCAGGCCGTGCAGCGCAGCGCTCTGGTCGGGATCCTCCCGCAGCGCTCGGTGGTAAAAGCGGGCTGCCCGGTCCAGCCGTCCCGCACGGTGCAGGCGGATGGCCTGCTGCAACAGCGAGGAAGGAGAGATGACCATGGACTCCCGTATGAGCACCGGGCGTGCTCAGCGACAGACAATCCTGCTTCCCGCTGGTTCGCCGCCTCCCGTTTTCCTCCAAACTCTTTTTCGCACGCAAAAAAACGCAGACCAGATTTTTTCCTCAACTCGCAGGCATCCGTGCCGATGAACCTCCCGGGGCACCTTGTCCACCGTTATCCTCCTCCGCACTCATGAGCACCATTCAACTCGCAGGTTTATCGTCCGGCGTCGATTGGACTTCACTGATCACACAGATCGTCGATGCGGACCGCACGCCCGAGACGGCGATGACGGCTGAGCAGACCACGAACACCAGCAAAATCAGCGCGTTCAGCAGCCTCAGCGGGCAGCTCAACGATCTGCAGACCTCTCTCACCGCCCTCCAGGACTCCAGCCTCTTCACGGCGCACGCCACCTACCTGAGCAATTCCTCGCTGGGCTGGAGTGCCACCGCCAACGCGAATACTCCTAACGGTCAGTACAACGTCGCCGTCACCCAACTCGCCACCAACGCCGCCCGGCAGGGCGCGAACAACGTCGGCCACGGACTCAGCGCGACGAGCGATGTCAGCGGCCTGACCCTTGCCACGCTGCCCACGGCCACCGCCGTCACCGCCGGAAACTTCCAGGTTAATGGCGCGACGGTGACCGTGGCCGCAACCGATTCCCTGGCGGACGTTTTCAACAAGATCAGCACCGCCACGGGCGGCGCGGTCACCGCCAGCTACGATCCCTCCACCGACAAGGTGACCATGCAGAGCAGCTCCGGCAGCCCGGTCGTACTCGGGGCTTCCAACGACACGAGCAATTTCCTTTCGGTCCTCAAGCTTTCCAACAACGGCACGGCCAGCGTCAGCAGCGCGGGCGACCTCGGCTCGACGCAACTCAACAAGCCCCTCAGCCAATCGCACCTCGCCGCTGCCATCGGCAACACCGACGCCACAGGCAACGGCAGTTTTCAGATCAACGGCGTCGCCATCTCCTACAATGTCAACACCGACAGCCTCCAGTCGGTCGTCAACAAGATCAACAACTCCTCTGCCGGAGTCACCGCGGCCTACGACGTTTCCAATGATCGGTTCACGCTGACCGACAAGACCACCGGCAACCTCGGCCTCGGCGTGTCCGAAGCCAGCGGTGGCCTGCTCGACGCCATGGGCATCGGCGCGAACAGCGGCGCAACCGTCGTCAGCGGCACGGACGCGCACTACACGGTCAACGGCGGAGCGGACACCGTCAGCCACAGCAACACGTTTACCGATTCCGGCAGCGGCCTGAGCGTGACCGCTTCGACGGTCGGCACGCAGACGGTGAGCGTCAGTTCGGACAGCACCGCCGCGACCGCCGCCATCAACAATTTCGTCGCCAGCTACAACAAGATCGAAACCGCCATTGCCTCGCAGACCAAGATCAGCGTCGGTGCGAACGGCACGGTGACCAGCGCGCTCTTCGCGGGCAACCGCGAAGTTTCCGACATCGCCAGCAGTCTGCGCTCGCTGGTCTTCTCGGCGGTCCCGGGCGCGAACGGCGGCGCGTCCACGCGGTTGGAAGATCTCGGGATCGACTTCACGTCGGGCAGCTCCACGCTCTCGATCAAGAACCCGACCGCCCTGGCCAACGCATTGGCCACCAACGGAGCAGCCGTCGCCAACCTGTTCCAAAACAGCACGAGCGGCCTGACCACGCAGTTGGGTAAATTCATCACCACGACCACCGGCGCCAGCGGTTCCATCACCACGCAAACCACGGCGCTCAACCAGCGGAACACCTCCATCACCAACCAGATTGCCGCGCTCGAACGCAAGCTGTCCGCCGAGCAGGATTCGCTCACCGCCGAGTTTACGCAGATGGAAGATATTGAATCGTCCACGAAGAGTCAGGCGTCGACGCTGACCGGCGCTTTCGGTGGCACCTCCTCTTCCTCTTCTTCCTAGTCATGAACCGTTTGTTTTTCATCGGCGGCCTGTCCGCCACGCTGACGCTGGCGGGTTGCATCGGCGGCTTGGACAAAGGGCCGCAGTACCCGCGCAGCCCGGGGTTCGTTCCGCGCAACGTCTACCGCCCGCGCGAGACCCTGGGACTGCGCCGCGTTGTCCTGCTGCCACCCTATGATACATTCGCCAACGCCGACCGCCGCGAGGACCTCGACCGCGATTTCGCCGCCGAACTCAACGCCACGGGCCGTTTCGAGGTCGTGCCGATCAGTCGCAACGAACTCGTCGCGCTTTGCGGGCGGGACCAGATCAACTCCACCGAGCCGCTGCCGCCCCGGCTGGCGGCGGCCCTGCGCGGCGAATACGCAGCGGAGGCCGTGATGTTCGTGGACATCACTCAGGACGACCCGTACCGGCCCATCACGCTCGGGGTGCGCGCCAACCTCGTGGACACGCGCGGCAGCCTGTCAATTCTGTGGTCGTGCGACGCGGTGTTCAACGCGGGCGACCCGGCGGTCGCCGCCTCCGCGCGGCGATTCCAGCTCGACGCCGGGCGCCAGGAATTTCCCGCCGATCAGGACGGTTCTTCCGTGCTGATGAGTCCGGCGCGATTTGCCCGCTACACCGCCAACGCCGTGTTTGCCACCTTGCCGCGATGAAACGCTCCAGTTTTTCCACTTTCCTGCTCAAGCCCGCCCGCAATCGTCCGATTTAATCGTCTTAGCCCTCCGTCACCGCCATGCAAATCCCGAGCCTCTCACCTTACCAGCCGTCGGTCCGCCCGACGAAAGTTTCCACCCCCGGCAGCCTTGCCAAGAGCAGCGAGAGCGCGTCGGCCAACATCCCTGCCAAGTCCAACTCTGTCTCGGACGATGCCTTTGCCGCCAGCACGTACGCACCCATCCAACAGGCCATGAACAATCTCCCGGATTCCCGCGCCGACGTGGTGGCGCGTGGCAAGGCGCTCGCCGCCGATCCCACTTACCCGGCGCTCAAGATCATCGGCAAACTCGCCAACCTGTTCGTCGCCGACGCGCAGGAATCGCTGGTCGGCGACCATTAATCCTCATCCCCTTCCCTCTCCCTCCCTTTCCATATGACGACCGCCCATCGCTACGCCCAAGCTTATCGGACCGCCAGCGTCGAAACCGCCAGCCCGGCCAAAATCGTGTTGATGTTGTTCGACGGAGCCATCGGGTTCCTCCACCGCGCCCTGATCGGTTTCGATCAGGACACGCTCACCGTCCGCAACGAGACTATCAACAACAACCTCGTCAAATCCCAGCGCATCGTGAACGAGCTGCGCGCCAGCCTCGATCTAAACGCCGGCGGCGAACTCGCGCTGACGCTCCACCGTTTATACGACTACATGGACGAGCAGCTTCGCCAGGCAAATTTCAAAAAGGACCGCGCCCCGATCCTCATCTCCCTGGAACTCCTCGGCAAACTGCGCGCCGGTTGGGCCGGGATGATGCAGGGGCAAACCACCGCGCTCGCCGCCTGATGGCCCCTCCCCGCCGCCTGCCATGCTTTCCGACCGCGAAAAAAGTTTCTGGCGGCTGCTCGCGGATTACGAGGCGCTGACGCAACAGGAATCCGTGGCGATCCGGCACGAGCACTTCCCCTCGCTCATCGACGCGCAACGGATCAAAACGACGATTTTCCCCGGCTGGTTGCAACTCGGCGCGGAACTGGGCATCAGCCGGGAGGTCAACGCGGAACTGCACGAACGCCTCGAAGCGATCACCGCGCAGGAAAACGACAACATGCGCGCGCTCGCTGCCATCCGTGACACCGCCCGCCAGCGCATCGGCGAACTGGCCCAGGCCCGACAACGCCTGACACACGTCCGGCGCAATTACCGCGAGACCGAAATCCCCAGCGCGGTCCCGACCGGATTCGTCGCGCACGGATGATGCTCTGTTCTTTATCGGTTCATGGATCAACGCGATATGATTCTACTCGAATTCCCGCCGGGACCGGCGGGGACGGTGGAGCTTACCCGCGAGGCGCGTGCCCATTACATCGCCACCGAAACCGAAGGACCTCGCCAACTCATCCTCGGACTGATGCACGAGATGAATAACCTCGTCGGCGGCATTGCTGTGCTGAGCGAAATTTATCAGGACAGATCGGCTGCCGACGACGGGATGGCCGAAGGGCTGGCACTCATCCACAAGAGCACCGGACGATTACAGACGCTGGTCGGCCATCTGAAAACCCTCAACGGCACGACCGCCAGCGCCCCGGTTTATCTGAACCTGGCCGAGAGCGTGAGGGCGCTCTTCGAGATGTTCGCCCCCATGCTGCCAAAGACGCTGGCCGTCGTGATGGCATTTCCGCTGGAGGAACTGGCCGTCCATCTCGACGCCGCCTTGTTGCGGCGAGTGCTGCTCAACCTCACCCTGAACCTGCGCGATGATCTCGGCCTCCATCCCGAGGCCACGAACAAGTTGCACGTCGGCATCCGCAATCGTTCCGATGGCAAAGTGGAACTGACGCTCTCGGCGGCCACCGAACGCGGAGCGATTTCAGCGGACGCCCGCGCCCGGCTGGCCGATGCCCGGCAAAGCGCGTGCAAGATGGGCGGCACGTTAATCGCTCATACACCTGGCGAATTTATCCTCGAACTCCCGCTCATTCTTTGACCCTTTTTCCAAATTAGCCATGTCGGATCTCAATTCAGTCTTGGTGGTCGATGATGATCCTCGCCTGCTCGAACTCCTCAAGATGTCCGTGATGGAGGAAGGCTGCGAGGTTGTGGCCGTGCTGGACCCCCGGGAGGCCCTTGAACACGTTCGCAAGACGCCGTTCGCGGTCATCTTTTCCGATCAGAATATGGGCAGCATGAACGGCCTGGAATTTCTGGCCGAAGCGCGGAAACTCCAACCCGACACGTCGCAAATCCTCATTACGGGCGTGCTGACGCTGGACCTCGCGCTCGAAGCGATCAACCGGGGCGAAATTTTCCGTTTCATCGCCAAGCCTTGGGTCCATGCCGAACTGATGGCAACGCTCAAGAACGCGCTCGCCCGGTGCAACCTGCTGCGCGCGAACCGCCGGTTGCAGGAGGAGACCGCCGCGCTCAACTCCCAGTTGGCCGACGTGAACAGCAAGTTGCAGGAAAAAGTGTTCGAGTTGGCCGAGCAGAAGCTCGGGGTGGACCGGGCGTTCGGCGAGTTGAAGCTGAATTTCGATCACTCACTAGAAATCTGTCACCGGATGCTCACGAGTTTCCATCCGGCGCTGGGCGCACAGGTCAAGGCCGTCGTGGAAATCTGCAAGCGCATGGCGGCGAGCGGACGCCTCACCGAGGCGGAGGGCCACACGCTGACCGTCAGCGCGTGGTTGTACGATATCGGGTTGATCGGCCTGCCGCGCCGGTTATGGCGGCGGATGCACTCGCCCAAAATGCAGGCGACGCTGACCGAAGAAGAGCGGCAGGCACTCTACATTCACCCGGTACACGGGCAGAGTCTGGCGGCGTTCGTCGCGCGGCTCAAGCCGGTGGGCGAGACAATTCGCGGGCACCACGAGCGTTTCGATGGCCGGGGATATCCCGACGGGGTGGAAGGCGAGATGATCCCGTGGACGGCGCGCTGTCTGGCGGTGGCGGTGTACTTCGTGGAGACCGGGCTACCGCCGGACGAGGCCGCATCGGCGGTGCTGGAACGTTCGGGATTGTGGTTCGATCCCGAAGCGGTCCGGCTGATCTTGCGCGTGATGCCAGGACTGGCGGTGCCGAAGATGGCGCGCGAGGTGATGCTCGACGAGTTGGAGCCGGGGATGGCGCTCGCGCGGGGGCTGTACAGTTCGACAGGTGTGCTGATTTTTCCGGAGGAACAGCGGTTGAACGATGCGTTGATCTCCAAGATTCGGAAGCACCACATGCTGAATACGATTACCCAGCGGTTGCTCGTGTACGGGTAGGAGCATCCTTTTTCCATCATCCTTCGACCGCGGTTCACAGCCTCCGTTCAGGATAATCGTACTTTTGAGGACCGCAGGAGGAGTGGCAGTTTCTGCCGGGCAGAAGTTTCCCGGCAGGCGAAAAATGAACGGAGTTTCGCCGGGAAGAGACGGTTCCTCTCTGTAAAAAGGCGCTGGCATGGCGGGTGCTTAATGGCCCGGCATGAACATCGGACTCTACCAAGGCGCTGCTTCCATGCAGGCATTGGAGCAATGGCAGGCCGCCGTTTCGCAGAACCTCGCGGCGGCGACCGTGCCGGGTTACAAGAAGGTCGATGTCGATTTCGATTCGGTCCTCGGCGCCAAATCCGGCCAGAATTCGCTCGAATCATCCAACCAGAATGGCACCGGCGTGATGCCGCAAGCCACGATGCGCCGGGACTTTTCCCAGGGCGAAATGCGCGCCACCAGCCTACCGGAAAATCTGGCCATTCAAGGCAAAGGATATTTTCAGGTGCAGGGTTCCGACGGCAAACCCGCCTACACCCGCGACGGAGAATTCCACCGCAACGCCACGAACGCATTGGTGACGAAAACGGGGCTGCCCGTGCTCGGCCAAAGCGGCCAGCCGATCCAGTTCGACGCCACGAAAGGCGCGCCCGTCATCGGCCAGGACGGACGCATCACCCAGGATTCCACCGAGGTGGGCCGCGTCGGCGTGTTCACGTTCGACGAGACGACCTCCCAACAACTCAGCGGCGGGTTGCTGCGTCCGGCGCAGGGGAAGCAGGCCAGCCCGGTCGAGAAGCCCACGGTGGAGTCGGGTTTCGTCGAAGGCAGCAACGTTTCGCCGCTGCGGTCGATGGTCGAACTAATCACCGTGCAACGCGCCTACGAAGCGAACCAAAAGGCCATCGGCGCACACGACCAACGACTTTCGTCGGCCATCCAGATTCTCGGCAATCCCAACTCCTAACCGCAGCCCCTTTTTCTATGCTTCTCTCCCTCAGTTCAGCGGCCACCGGCATGGAGGCCCAACAGCTCAACCTGAACACGATCTCTAACAACCTGGCGAACGTGAATACCACCGGGTACAAGCGCAGCAAGATCGAGTTTCAGGACATGCTTTACCAGCAGCAGCGCGCGGCGGGGTCGGACACGAGCGACAGCAACGTGGTGCCCGCCGGGGTCGAACTCGGCAACGGGTCACGCGTGGTTTCGACGGCCAAGGTTTTCTCGCAGGGTCAACTCAAGGAGACCGACGACAAATTCGACATCGCGTTGCAGGGCGACGGTTTTCTGGAAGTGCAGATGCCCGACGGCACCAAGGCGTACACGCGCGACGGGTCGCTCAAACTGTCTGCCGATGGCAAGGTGACGACCAGCGACGGGTTGCCGGTGCTCAGCGGGTTCCAGCCCATCGCGGTCGGCTCGACGGACGTGGCCATCGCGGCGAACGGCCAGGTGACGGTCACCTCCGCCAAGGGCAAGCAGACATTCCGCATCGAACTGACGCGTTTCAACAACGCCGCCGGATTGACCAGCCTGGGTGGCAATTTGTACGCCGAAACCCCGGCCAGCGGCACCCCCCAGGCCGGCAAGCCAGGCGAGGATGGGTTTGCGACTATCAACCAGGGATTTCTCGAAACATCGAACGTCAATGTCGCCGAGGAAATGGTGAACATGATCATGGCGCAACGGGCGTACGAGGTGAACTCGAAGTCGATCCAGAGTTCCGACGAGATGTTGCAAACGGTCAACCAGCTCAAGCGGTAACCATCTTCGAGTTTTTGCGCGTGAAAGTCATTCCCTTCCTTTTCTTCGGCGCGTTGCTCGGGGTAGCGGCGGCACAACCGGCCCGGGGTCAACTCGACGGCATCCTCGCGCCGGTCAGCCCGACGACGACGGTGGCCGCTCCTCGCATGAGCGCCCCGGTTACAAGGGCGGCTAACATGCGGCTCGGCGAAGCGGAATTGTTCGAGCGGTTGGCCAAACGGCTGACCGAGCGATTGGCGCTGGAAGACGGCGAGTTGTCGCTCTCCCCCGTGTCGCCGTGGACGCCGGTCGAGATGCCCGCCGGGACGTGGGATGTCGCGCTGCTCGAAGCACCGGACGTGAAGGGCCTGACCTCGAATTTTTATCTGCGCTTCCGCGTGGAAGCGGGGGATCAACCGGTCGGCGAGTGGCAGGTGCCGGTCCGCGCGCAGCTCACCCAGGACGTATGGGTGGCTACGCGCCGGTTGTCCCGGGGGGAAGCGCCCGACCCGTCGGCGGACCTGGACAAACGCCGCCTCAACGTGCTCGCCGAACGGCAGACGCCCATCGCCGCGCGCAATACCTTGGAGGGTTACGAAGTCGCGCAAACCGTGGCTGCTGGGCAGCCGTTGACTTGGCGCGATCTTTCGCCGCGCACGCTGGTCCACCGGGGACAGGTCGTGAACGTCGTCGCCGGAGATGGGCCGTTCGTCATTTCCATGAAGGCGCTCGCTACCCAGGACGGGGCAAGCGGCGCGACCGTGCGGGTGCGCAACCTCACCAGCCAGCGCGACATCGAAGCGCAGGTCGTCGGTGAGGGCAAAGTCCAGGTGAGATTTTGAGGATGCTTCACCGCCCCGACCAATTTTTCCCTTCTGCCCTATGAAACCGATCCTTCACTTGATTAGCCGGACGGCGCATTTCCTCGGAGCCGCCACGGTCACGGTGCTTTTCGCTTCCCACGCCCAAGCGGGCGACGAAGACCGGCGGGGAAACGCTTCGGCGCTGATTCCCGGTTACAGTCAGAGCGCGCGCAACCAGTTCCAACCCGTGACGACGGAAACCGACTCCCGGGTGGAAGTCCGCCGCGCCACGCCGGTGCTCGACCCGCGCGACGCCACGCGGATTTCCAGCGGTTCGTTATGGAAGGACGGCATCGCCAATGAAAGCGGCATGTTCGCCGACCGCCGTGCCCGACATCGCGGCGACACGCTGACCATCGTCGTCGCGGAAAATACCGTCATCACCAACACGATTGATCAGCAAACCAGCAAGGCCAACAGCGTCAGCAACCCGGTGCTGGACCAGTATCTCCTCAGACTGCCCAAGAATTTGCCGGGCGCCAAGCGGGCACCGGGAACGGGCACCGCAGGCACCGGCGTCAGCACCGACGGCGCGCTCGGCGTCACGACCTCTTACAAGGGCGACTCGCAATTCAACCAGCAGCAAAGCCTCACCGCCCGCGCCGCCGTGACCGTGACCGACGTGCTGCCCAACGGCAACTTGGTCATCGAGGGCACGCGGATCGTCAGTTTCAGCGGCGAAACGAAGTACGCCGAGCTGCGCGGCATCGTGCGCCACGACGACGTGGCACCGGACAACACCGTCATCTCCACGAACGTGGCCGACGCGAAGATTCGCTACGTGGACGAAGGCAGCTTGAGCGACGCGCAAAAGAAGGGCTGGTTGTCGCGCGGGATCGACCGTTTCAACCCGTTGTGAAAACGGGCATCCATTTTGCTCAGGGAGCCAGTAGCCAACGCACGCCCCTTTTCCCCATCTCGACATGACATTTTTGCCTACCAGTTGCCGAACCGTTTGCCGGACGGTGATTTTTGCCGCGTTGCTGATCTCGGGGGCGGCGCGCGGTCAGGCCACGCGCATCAAGGACGTGACGATGGTCGAAGGGGGCCGGGATAACCAGCTTGTCGGCTACGGACTGGTCGTCGGCCTGGCAGGCGACGGCGACGGCAAGATCAATTTTACCGTGCAGAGCGTGGCGAACGCGCTGAAGCGGTTCGGCATCGACGTGCCAGCGACCGACATCAAAAGCGGCAACGTGGCGGCGGTCATGGTGACGTCGGACATGGGGCCATTCCGCCACTCGGGCAGCCGGATGGACGTGACGGTGTCCTCCATCGGCGACGCCAAGAGTTTGCAGGGCGGCGTCCTGCTCCAAACACCGCTGCTTGGCGCGGACGACAAGGTGTACGCGGTGGCCCAGGGGCCGCTGGCGTTGGGCGGTTTCCTCGGCGGCGCGGGCGGCGCGGGCGGCGCGACGGTGCAGAAAAATCACCCTACCGTGGGCACTATCACCGGCGGGGCCATTGTCGAGCGCGAGATTCCGACGCAGTTCGCGCCGAACGGCAGCATGAATCTCTTGTTGCGCTCCCCGGATTTTTCCACGGCGGCGCGGGTGGCGGAGGTCATCAACAAAAAGTACCCCGGCTCGTCGCTGGCAAAGGATGCCTCGACGGTGAGCGTGTACGTGCCGGCGCAGTATTTGACCGACTACAAAGAGGTCAACTTCCTCGCGGACATCGGCGCGCTGGACGTGGTGCCGGATTCGGTGGCGCGGGTCATCATCAACGAGCGCACGGGGACGATCATCGCCACGGCGGACGTGCGGATTTCGCGGGTGGCGATCAGCCATGGGTCACTGACGATCACCGTGGCAAACAACACGGCGGCCAGCCAACCGGCGGCGTTTTCCGGTGGCACAACCTCGCAGCAAAGCTCCACGCAGACCGACGTGAGCGAGGGCAAGGGCGCGTTCGCGGTGGTCGACGATTCGCCGACCATCGAGCGCGTCGCCTCCGCCCTCAACGCCCTGGGGGTGACCACGCGCGACATGATGGCCATCTTCCAGGCGCTCAAACAAGCCGGGGCCTTGCAGGCCGAACTCGTCATGGAATAATTCTTATGAGCATTGCATCCGTTCATTCCAACTTGCCGGTGGCGGAGCCGACCGCGCCGGACGCGGCACCGAAGCCCGGAGCCGCTGCCGCTGCGCAGGACGCAAAAAAGATCGCGGATTCCGCCCGGCAGTTCGAGGCGATGATGGTGCGGCAGGTGCTGAGCGAGACGTTCAAGCCCGCACCGGCCGCCAAGGGTCAAGCGATGCCCGGGAGCGATATTTACCAATCTTTCATGACCGACACGGTGGCCGACAACATTAGCAAGGGAGGCTCGCTCGGCATTTCCAATTTGCTCCAGAGCCAGTTGACGCCTGCCAAGGCATCCCATGCTGCTAGCCGCCACCCCGCCGTATGAATTTTCCCACCGAAGAAACCCAGCCGTTGATCGACGCCCTGCGCGACGAACTTCAGGAATACGGCGCGTTGCTGCACCTGTTGAAGGATCAGCAGCAACGCCTGGTACGGCGGCAGCCGGATGAGGTGTTGGCGTTGAGCGGGTCCATCGACAAGCACCTGCCGGTCGTGACGGGCGCACGCCATCGGCGGCAGGAAGAACTGCGGTTTCTCGCCGGGAAACGCGAAATCGCCGACGAGAAAGCTCCGATCCGCTTGACGGACCTGTTGCCCTATTTCCCGGCGAGCGTCGCGCCGATGATCCGTGGATTGGTAGAAGAGATCAACCGGCTCGTCACGCAGGTGGGCCGGTTCGCGCACCAAAACCAGATGCTGTTGGTGCGTGCCGTCGAGTCCACGCAGGCGGCGTTGCAAGCCGTGCAGCCGAGCGTGGTGCTCAAAACTTATTCGCCCGCGGGCAAGGTGCTCATGAATCTGACGGGCCGGTACACCGAGGAGACGCGTTGCGTGGCTTGAAAGCCATGGCCGTGATCTACGTCGGCGCGGTACGAAAGGTGCTTTAATCCATCGTTGGCAGGTGCGACCTGAAAAGGACGGCTCCCCCGGAAAAAGTGTCAAGCGGGGTTTGCATCGGTCGATGTGAATCCTATGCAGCACGGCTCCCGGGTCGGGACGTTCTGGAAGGTCGGCGGTCTGCCAGCGGGATAAACACCTTTTCAAATTTCACCATGGCTGGATTATTTGGCGCTCTCATCTACTCGGGGCAGGCTCTCGGCGCGCAGAGCGCCGGACTGCAAACTACCGGACGCAACCTCGCCAACGTCAACACGGCGGGCTACGCGCGGCAACGGGTGACGCTGAACACCGTCGGAGAAGTCGGGACCGGAGTGGGTGCCCAGAGCCTGGGCGTCCAGGCCACCGGAGTGCAATCGTTGCGCGACAAGTACCTCGACGCCCAGGTGGCCGGGGAAAACAGCGTCACGTCCATGCTCCAGGCGAAGTACGACTCCATGAGTCGCGCGCAGGCCGGGCTGGGCGAGTCCATCGACCGCTCGTCGGACTCCAGTTCCATCGGGGATGTCACGAGCGGCACGGGCGGCATCAATGGCTCGCTGAGCGATTTTTTCAACGGCTTCCAGGCACTTTCCGCCGACCCGACCAGCACGACGCAGAAACAGGTGCTCATGCAGAGCGCGGGTGCGCTGACGGATAAAATCAACACCGCCGACGCCAACCTGGCCTCGGAGCAACAGTCCGACACACAACGCGTCAGCGGCGACGTGGATACCGCCAACGGGTTGTTGACCGATATCGCGTCGCTCAACGCGCAGATCAGCACCAGCGAGGCCGGATCGCCCGGCAGCGCGCTGGACCTGCGAGACCAGCGGCAGGCCAAAATCGAGGCGCTGTCGCAGGTGATGAACGTCAATGTCACCAACTCGCCGGATCATCCCGAGCAGGTGCAAATTTCCACCCGCGACGGCCAGGGTAACGCCGTGGCGCTGGTGGACCGCGACCACGTCGTCGCCCCCCTCTCCTTCGACGGGACAAGCGTCAGCGCGGGAACGGGCGCGGCGGCCAAGACGCTTGCAGTCAGCGGCGGCTCCATCGCGGGCGAACTCCAGGCACGCGACGTGGTCATTTCCGGTTTGCGCGACAGCCTCAAAACGATGGCGGGTCAGCTCACGAGCGCGGTGAATACCGCTTATAATCCGGGCGGCACGGGAGCCAACTTTTTTGCGGCCAATCCGACGGGCGGCCAGTTGCTCCAGGTCGATTCGGCGACGACGGCGGATACCCTGCACGCGGGTTCGACGGGCGACGCCGGGGCGAACGACGTGGCGCTTGCCGTGGCAAACGTCGGCAGCAAGACGTTTTCCACTTCCGGCGGCGACGCGGTCAACGGCACGTTGGGTGGTTATTATTCCGGCGTGGTCTCGGACTTCGGCGCGCAGCTTTCCGGGACAAATTCGCAGATCACTGACCAGGGACTCGTCAGCACGCAGATCAACAACCAGCGCGACGCGGTGAGCGGCGTGTCCATCGACGAGGAGACGACGAACCTGATGCAATACCAGCGCGCGTTCCAGGCGTCGTCGCACGTCGTCAGCGTCATTGACTCGATGTTCGACGACGTGATGAGCATGGTCACAGCTTCCTGAGCGGTCCGTCCGAATTTTTATTCTTTATGAGAATCACCAGCAATGCCAATTCGTCCCTGCTGATCACCCAGCTCCAGGTACTCACGGCGCAGCAGCAAAAGTATCAGAACCAGGCGGCGACCGGGCAGCGGATCACCAACCCCGAGGATGATCCCGCCGCCATGGGCCGGGTGCTCAACGCGCAGGCGGAAAAATCGAGCGTGCAGCAATTCAACAGCAACGCGAACCGCGCGCTCGACATCAACCAGAGCAGTTATTCCGGGTTCGACGGGCTGAAGGACATTTCCGACCGCGTGGGCGAGATCGCCGCCATGGTAGGAGGCACGACGGACCCTACCTCGATGAAAGCCTATTCCGTCGAGGTCAACCAACTCATGGAGCAGGCGCTTCAGACCGGTAACAGCCAGTTGGATGGTTCGTACCTCTACGGCGGCACGAAAACCAGTACCGCGCCCATCGCGGCAACCCGCGATGCGTCGGGCCAGATCACCGGGGCAACTTACCAGGGAGCGGCGAGCGGGGCGTCGATGGCAGTGGACGCTGGTGCCTCGATCACGCCATTCACGGGCGGCACGGATAACCAGGGGATCAGCCAGTTCATCAACACGATGGCGACGTTGCGCGACGCGTTGGCCAACGGAGATTCCAGCGCGGTGCAAGCGACCCAGCCAGCCCTCAACACTTCGGAGAACCAACTGCTGGACACGCTGGGGAACCTGGGCGCGGTCCAGACCAGAATCCAGGCGGCCAGCACGGCAAACACCACCCGGTTTTCCAATTTGGAAACGCAGATTTCGGCGGATGCCGACGCCGACCTGCCGACGACGATCATCCAGCTCAACAAGACCCAGTCCGCCTACCAGGCAGCGTTGCAAACCGGCGCGAAGATCATGGGTCAATCGCTGCTGGATTACGTGAAATAATCCGGACTGGTTCTGACGGCGAGGCCAGCGGTGGCCGTCAGCACCGGTGGCAGATCGTAGGCCCTGGCAAGTTGCCCAGCGCCGATCCTCAGCGGTCCGTTGGTGGGCAGGCCACCGTTGTGCAAGGTGCAGCGCAAGAGGAGGCCTTCGTTTTCCCGGTCGAGCAAAAGAACTTTGTGGAGCTTGCGCTGAGCATCGCGCAGCAATTGGCGCGCGGCCGTGGACCACTCCGGGCGGGACCCGCCAAAGCGCAGGGCGGCAACCGACGCTTCCAGCCGTGGCAGCAGCATTGATTTGCGCCGGATAAACGTGTCGTCGGGCGGTTGCCCGGTCTGCTTGAGCAAACTGTTTTCCTCCTGCATGACCTGCTCGACCTCCGACAGCAGCGTGAGATGGTTTTCCAGGGCAACGTGGTGGGCAGGATCGGGGGAAGGTATCATGGAAACAATCGGTCAGGGAGCGTGGGGCGAAGCAGCGGCCCCGGCCGGAACCCGGACCGGCGGTTTGACCGCGGCGGGTTGCCCCAGCGGTGGCGGCGTGGTTTGCGCGGCAGCCGGGGGTGCGCCGGCGGTTGGCGGGGCCACATCGGTCGGCAGCAGCGGGTCGGGAGCCTTGCGCAACGGCCCCAGCAACGCCTGGAGTTGTGCTTCGCTGCCTTGCTGCCAAGCGAGATGTTCCTGCCGCCACTTGGCCATGCCACGGATGGCTTCCAACGCCGGGGGCAGCGTGGCGGGCGGGCCGTCGTCCTTTGCTCCGGGCGGCGGGCGTTGCAGAAAAGCGTAGGCCTCACGGGCGCGGTCAGGCAGGTTCAGGCGCTCGAAACACAGGCCGATCTCGTACACGATGGGCCACTGCCAATCGGCGGCGGTGTCGAGCGTGGCCAAGGTTTGGTAGATCGTCGCCGCGCTGCGGAAATCGCCGTCGTCGTAAAACTGCGCGGCGACTTGGCGGCCGGTTTCTTTTTGCCAGCGAGCGAGATCGCCGGGGTCGCCGGATTTTTTTTCCAGCCGCAGGAGGGTCAGCACCGTTTCCGTGGCCTCGCGCGGACGCTTGAGTTTCTGGTAGGCGCGGGCCAGCAGGTTGCGCGCTTCCGGGGTGCGCTGACTGGCGGGGTATTCGTCAATAAACCCGCGCAGAGCGGCGGCGGCGGCGGCGAGGTCTGCGAGTTGAAACAGGCTCTGCGCATTTTTAAAGGCGACAGTGGGCCGGTCGGCAGGGGGGAGTTCGAGCAGTTGGAGACGCGAATAAAACTTCGAGGCCGCCGCGAAGTCGCCCTTGGCATAGGAGGCTTCGGCGATCTCGAAGCGGGCCATGAGCGAAAGGTTGCGCCGGACGCGGGTTTCCTCCTGGCCGTCGTTCTGCGAAATCGCGGCGTTGAGCACGCTGTAGAACCGGCTGATGGCCAAGTCGTACAGACCCGCTTCGCGGTAGGTCCGGCCCAGGTCGAAGTAGAGGTTGAGATTGGCGGGATCGTCGGGGAAGAGCGCGAGGATTTTTTCGTAAACCGCCGCCGCCTTGGCGAGCTGGCGATGCTGCTTGTAGAACGCTCCCATCTGGAGGAGCGCGTTGCGTTTTTCGATGGTCGGTGCGGGCAGAGTCAGGAGACGTTCGTAAGCCCGTTCGGCGGTGTCTGTGTCGCCGGTGGCGGCGGCGCGCTGGGCAAGCTGGGTCTGGCCGATGAGTTGGTCCAGCACCGCCTGATGGGCAAGGCTCTGCGGGTCCAGCGCCGATTTGGCGGGCATCAGGATGTTGCTGGAGGAAGCGGCAGGGCGGGCGGGTTCCTCGTTCCCTGGCACATCGACCGCTGCCACGGGATCTGGCGTCTCCGCAGAGGCGTCCGCGTTGACCGGCGTGGCGGGCAGTTCGCCGGTGATGAGCGCAGGCAACCCTGGTGCGGGTGACGTGGACGCGGGGGGATTGGCCGCAGCAGAGTGGACCGTCAGCCAGAGCAGCGCGCCGCCGGTCACGGCCAACATGGAAAACGGCGCGCGCAGGTTCATGGAGTGACGTGATACGTCGCGCGGCTCGGCGGCAGGACGGGCTGCTCGGGAGCTTGCGGCGTTTGGAGGAAGGATGGTTCCTCGGCAGCATCAGCGGGGCCTGGTCCAGCGGACGGCTGGGATGGACCGTTGTTCGAACGAGGAGCGGGCCGCTGACGCTGGAAGTAGGATAATATTTCATCCGTGCGGCTCTGGCCGGCGGGATTGCCGGCGCCGGATTCGGGCAGAAGGCCCGGCTCGGGATCGGCGGGCGCCGGGGCCGGGGCAACCGGGGCGGGCGAAGGCGCGGGATTCGCAGCCGGGGACGGCGCTGGGCCGGTGGCTCCAGCCGGGGTGGCGGTCGGTTTTTCCCCGGTCTCGACCGGACGGGTGATGTGCCGCGGATGCAGCGGCGCGGGGCGACGATAGGTCATCATCGACGCGGGGCTGGTGATCTCCAGATAACCGGGCGCAACGTAGACGAGCGCGGGTTCCCCCACCCCGCAGGCGATCAGCACTTTGTCGGCGAGCCTCTTCTGAAAGGGAACCACCGTCTGCTGGCGGGTATCGGTCCGGGTCACCGTCACGGTGTCCGGCCCGGCCCACGCGCCCATCGGCCACAGAGAGGCCAAGGCGAGCGCGAGCGCGAGAAAAGTCGGGCGGAAGAGGTTTACTTTCATCGGGTGTCTTGCGCCGGAGCGCGGAGTGGTCAACATAGTCATCGGCGGCAAAATCCGTCCCTTGAGCAAGAACTCAGCGAATTTCAGGCCGCACGGTCCCCTCGTCCCGACGGCTGGTGTCCCCGCTCCCGCAAAACTTATCATGAGCACCGGTCTGCTGGCGTTTCTCACCCTGCTGGAAAATCGAACGCTTCCCCTGCTGCCAGCCGACAAGACTTGGCGGTTTCAGCGCATCGTCGATTTCCGTGCGGCGCAGGCGGTGCTCCAACTCTGGGAGAATCCGGACAGTCCAGCGCCGGCCATCCTGTCGGGGCAGGTCGATCTGCGAGAAGTTCGGCACGAGGACGGTGCGCCGTCCTTCACCGGTGCGGTGCAGAGCGCGGTCGGCGGGAGCGAAGTGCGGAATTTTTCGTTTCATCCCAGGAGCGAGGTAGAGGTGGAGAGGCAGGCGACCCTGATCGCGGAAATGTGGTGGAAGTTGGTCGGGTCGGAACGATGAGAGATTCCTACCTTTCGGGAGGGGAAATCAGTAAACACAATCCAGTTCGATGCGTTCGCCGCACCGGCAGACGACGACGATCCGCTGCACCGCCCCGTTTTCATGGACGAGTTCGACCTGCGCTTCGTGTTGATGCGGCAGGTGTTCGACCGGGGACTGAGCCGTCGAATGTTCGACCGCAGGCGACGGGCCCGCGCGGTGGGCCGTCCGGTTGGCCAAAGAAGCGAACAGGTTCGCCGAGGTCTTGGGCGAAGTGCCGAGCTTGGCAATCGAAGGTCGGGCCGACAGGAAGTTTTCCATGGCATTGGGTCGTTATGGAGGGTTGTTGGCGGCGACATCCTGTTGGCCGTTCGGCCCGAACGAGAGGGAAAGCGTCACCCGGGCGTTGAGTTCGTCGGAGGTCGGCAGATCGGGGAGTGGCTGCGTGTCCGCGCAACCGACCACCCGCTTGATCTGGTCCGCCGAGACGGCGTAGAGCTCCAGCGCGCGGCGAGCGGAGTTGGCACGGTCGGCGGTGAGTTCCCACGCGCCGTAATCCTTCGCCTGCGCGACGAACCCGGAAGGAGTGTGGCCTTCGATGATGACCTTGAAGCGGTGCCGGTCGATCAACCACGCCAAGTTTTGCAAAACCAGCTTGCCCCATTCGGTCAGGGCCGCCGTATTTTGCACGAAGGCCGGGTGTTGGCCCCGGTTGAAAAGGTTGATCTTCAACCCGTCGGGCGTGACCACGACATCCATCTGCTTTTCCTGCGAAGCGGTGTCCACGTTGATCGACTTGACGAAGTCGCGCGCGATCCGCTGGAGCAGCGTCGCGTTGGGAAAGGCCTCGGTGCGCAGTTTGTCCTTGGCGGCGGGGTTGAGCGTGCTCTGGTTGAGCGGCATCAGACCCGCCGGGCCGGTGTAGATCGGTTTGTGCGGATTGCGGAAATAATCCGCCGTGGCCTTGAGCACTTTCGGGTCCTGCGCGGTGATCCAGAGCACCATGAAAAGCGCCATCATGGCGGTGA
>CAXSED010000063.1:0-25649 GCA_964236475.1 uncultured Chthoniobacterales bacterium | reverse complement strand
AGTGATCCTCGCTGCCGATGATGTCGGAGAGGAGGGTGTGGCGTTTCATGGTCTTACCATCTTCCTCGAACTCGGTGACGAGGCCGACCGAGATGCCCGCGACAGGCCGGATGAGCGGCACGCCCGCGTCAAGCAGGCTCAACACGCCCGCGCATACGCTGGCCATGCTGGTCGAGCCGTTGGACTCCATGACCTCGCTGACCACACGGATGGCATACGGGAACTCGTTGTGCGGTGGCAGCACCCCGGCGATGGAGCGTTCGGCGAGCGCGCCGTGACCGATTTCGCGGCGGCTGGTCGAGCCGGTGCGGCCCGTTTCGCCGACGCTGAACGGCGGGAAGTTGTAATGGAGCAGGAAGCTCTTGGAGCTTTCGCCGCCGGTGTAGGCGTCGAATTCCTGCGCTTCCTCACCCGAGGCCAGCGTCGCCAGGCAGAGTGCCTGGGTTTCGCCGCGTGCAAACAGAGCGGAACCGTGCGCCCGGGGCAGCAGGCCGACTTCCGCGCTCAGCGGACGGATGTCGAGATACCCGCGTCCATCGACGCGCTTTTGCTTGTCGAGGATCGAGATGCGGAACGCTTTCTTTTGAATGTACTCGAAGGCGGAACTGATCTCGAAAGCGGCGGCGTCCGGGTATTTCTCCAAGATGGCCGCTTTGACTTCGGCCTTGAGCGCGTTGACGGCTTTGCCACGCGCGGCTTTGGTCGGGTTGTAGATAGCGGCTTCGATGCGGTCACCGGCTACCTGATAAGCAATTTCCTGAATTTCTTCGCGTACGGAGAACAGCGGCATCACGCGCTTTTCCTTCCCCGCGTGGGCGATCAGATCGCGCTGCGCTTGAACGAGCAACTGGACATGCTTCTGCGCAAAGGCCAATGCTTCGATGAACTTGTCTTCGGGTAATTCCTTGGCCTCGCCTTCGATCATGATGATCTCGTCGTAGGTGCCCGCGAACACGAGGTCCAGCGTGCTGAACTCGCGCTGGCTATGGGTGGGGTTGACGACCAATTCGCCGCCAACCAAACCGACGCGCACCGCGCCGATGGGACCGCCGAACGGAATGTCCGAAACGGACAGAGCCGCCGACGCGCCGTTGATGCAGAGCAGATCGGAATCGTTCTCGCCGTCCGCGCTGAGCAGCGTGGCGATGATCTGGGTGTCGTAGAGGTATCCCTTATTGAACAGGGGCCGCAACGGGCGATCCGTCATGCGGCAGGTGAGGATTTCCTTTTCGCTGGGACGGCCCTCGCGGCGGAAATAGGAGCCGGGGATCTTGCCGACGGCCGCCGCTTTTTCGCGGTACTCAACGGTCAACGGGAACCAGTCCTGGCCTTCCTTCACGCTCGTCGCGCTGACGGCGGTAACGAGCAGGATGGTGTCGCCGTAACGGACGGTGACGGCGCCGTCCGCGAGGCGGGCGATTTTGCCGGTTTCAAAGGTGATGGGTGCGGCGCCAACTAGCGCCGTGGTGCTATGCATCATGGATGGAGTCAATGGATAAAAAGGACGATGAGGCTGCGATTGCAGTCTGGCCTTCCCTTAACTCGTAGGCTTCAAGCTTCCGTCGGGCCGGGGGACAAAAGCCGCCGAAGCCTGAAGCCTAGGTGTTAAGTGGGGAAGAACCGGGACAACCGCCCGTCGTCCGGGTGTTTGCGGCTGGCGGCCGGAATGGCCCCGCGCCTGGATACAGATATCCCGAAACGGGCCGGGGTCAACAACAAGAAGGCGGCGTCTGGTGAAACGCCGCCTTCTCGGATCAGGGAAACCCTGACGAAAAATTACTTACGGAGACCGAGGTTGCCGATGACCTTTTTGTAACGGTCGTTGGCGGTGTGCGCGAGGTAATCGAGCAGCGAACGGCGGCGGGCCACCATCTTGAGCAGGCCGCGGCGGGACGCGTGGTCCTTGACGTGGCTCTTGAGATGCTCGGTCAGTTCGGTGATGCGGCGGGTGAGCAGAGCAACTTGGACATCGGCGCTGCCGGTGTCCTTGTCGTGGAGTTGCAGCTCCTTGATGTCGGCGGTTTCAGTAGTGGCCATGGGACAAAAGAAAAAGGTCGAGTAAACGCGGGAGGTCCAACAAAGCGCAAAACCGGCGGCTTGCAAAGGGAATTTTGCGCTGCCGGTGGATGCCTCCCTATTTGTCGGGCGGGAGCAGGCCTGAAGGCGGGGTAGCGCCGGGAGGTGGAAAGGCGGACGACGGAGGCAACGTCTGGTTGCCCCCGGCAATGCTCCGGCGCGCCTGCGCGAGTTGCGCGGCGATTTCGTTCGCGCCGGGGCTGCGGCTGAGTTTGGCGACGATCCCATCGGCACTGTCGAGGTGCTGAAAAGCTAGGTTGAATTCGCCGACGCCCGCCTCGGCATATGCCCAATACATCTCGGTGGCGGCATTGGCGCTCGCTCTCGTGTACGGGTCATAATTGGGGTACTTGGAAAAAATGTTCAGGGCGGTCTGATACTCGACGCGCCCGGCTTCCGGGTGGCCTTGGATGAAGCGCAGGTTGGCGATCCCGCGCACCGAGGCGATCTCGGTGTTGAAGTCGTCGGTGATCTTGACGGCGTTCTCCAGAAAGGTGCCGGCTTCTTCGTAATAGTAGGAATACTGCAACGCCACGGCCACGGCCTGATACTCGGCGGCGGACACCGCGCCGGACGGCAGCGATTTGATCACGTCCACCGCGTGTCGCGCCAGCAGCGCATTCTCCTCGTTGATGTCCGTGGAGATCATTCGCCGGGAGTTGGGATCGTCGGAGTAGTCGCGGGCCGCTTCGATGGCTTCCTTCGGCAACGCCGCCAACCGCTGCAAGGCCGTGCGCAGTTCCCGCCGCTTGTCCTCGATGTCGTGGTCGCGGCCCTGCACGTATGACACCAGGGTGGTGCCGAAGGAGAACAGCAGGGCGAGGGCCGCCACCAGCGTGGCCACGTCCCGATACCACGGCTTGGCCTTCTCGGCGGTTTTGAGTTGCAGGTCGTCGATCTCGTCTCGCATCCGCTCGATCACTTTGTCCAGGTCTTCCATGTGTGCGGTATTAAGAATGCCTTGCGGTCTGCTGACCGCCCTCTGGTTTACAGCGCAGGTTTACTCTGTTGGAATGGATAATGACAAGCACAAAGGCGTGACATCCCCGGCATAACAAGCTATGCCGGTACGGTTTCTGGAAATGTCGGCGTCGTCTGCAGGAAGGGGATGCGCCCCGGCCTCGGGTGTTCACGGGTTAGACGGCAAAGGTTTTTCTGCCTACGTTCTCCTGCCGAAATCACACCGCAGCCTCCGATCATGTCTAATTCCTCCTCCATGCCGGTTTCTGCCGGAGCGCGCTTGCGCGCCGCGCTCGAAACGGAACGCCCCTTGCAGATCGTCGGCGCGATCAACGCCTACAGCGCGATGCTCGCGGCGGCATCCGGGTTCCGCGCGCTGTACCTGTCTGGCGCGGGCGTGGCGAACGCGTCTTACGGCTGGCCGGACCTGGGCATCACCTCACTGAATGACGTGCTCGAAGACGTGCGGCGGGTCAGCGCGGCGACGGATTGTCCTTTGCTCGTCGATGCGGACACGGGCTGGGGCAACGCGTTTTCCGTCACGCGCACAATCAAGGAGATGGGTCGGGCCGGAGCGGCGGGCGTTCACATTGAGGACCAGGCGACGACCAAGCGTTGCGGGCACCGTCCCAACAAGGAACTCGTGAGTGCCGACGAAATGTGCGACCGCCTCAAGGCGGCTTGCGATGGACGCACCGACCCGGCGTTCGTCCTGATGGCGCGCACCGACGCGGCGGCCAACGAGGGCGTCGCTGCCACCATCGAGCGCGCCTGCCGCTACCGGGACGCCGGGGCGGACATGATCTTCGCCGAAGCCCTCGGGACGCTGGATGAGTACCGCCAATTCGTGGACGCGGTCAAGGTTCCGGTGCTGGCGAACATCACAGAATTCGGCAAGACGCCGATGTTCACCGTGGACGAACTCGGCGGCGCGGGTGTGCGGTTGGTTCTCTACCCTCTTTCGGCCTTCCGTGCGATGAACGCCGCCGCTCTGGAAGTCTACCGCACGATCCGCCGCGACGGCACGCAGGCCGCCGTCCTGCCAAGAATGCAGACGCGTGCGGAACTCTACGAATTCCTCAATTACCACGCCTACGAGGACCAGCTTGATGCGCTGCGAAAAAGTTAGCCCTTTGGCCAATCTCCTTGACATAGAACAAACCACGCCACGGCTGCGCAAAACTGGAGAGTTTTACGAATTGGATGGTGAACCGATCCGGCGCGTGGTTGGTCGGCCACACACCGAGCGTGATCCGTTCAACGTGCTTTGGGATTTGCGCGAAAGTGCTATCGAACTGCTCGGCGCGAATTACCTGAGGACACTTATCCTGATGAACCGATTCGACGAACGGTCGGAAAAAGTCGTTTGCGTTGAGGTGCGCGATGTATTGGTCAGAGGCTAAACACGAGGTTGGCATCGGGTTCGGGTAGGGGCTGAGTGTGGCCGGAGCCGACCAGATGCTCGAACAGCGGTGAGGCCATGAGCGTCGTCACCACCGCCATGATGACCAGCGTGGCGAAGAGTTCTTCCGAGATGATGCCGCGCTGGAGGCCGATGTTGATGATGATGAGTTCCATCAACCCCCGGGCGTTCATCAGCGTGCCGATGCCTAACGCCTCGCGGTTCGGCAACCCGGTCGCGCGGGCCGCCAGCCAGCAGGCGACGCCTTTGCCGACCACCGCCGCCGCCAGCACCGCGCTGCACACCAGCCACAGCAACCCGGTGTTCAGCAGGGTGATCTTCGTGTTCAGGCCCGAGTAGGTGAAGAAAAGCGGCAGCAACACCGCCAGGGTCAACGGCTGGATGCGTCCGATCAGGTCGCGCGACACCACCCCGCGCGGCATCGCCGCCCCCATGACGAACGCGCCGAACACCGCGTGCAGCCCGATCATATCGGTGAACCACGCGCCGAGCATCATCAGCCCGAGTCCCACCACCAGCCCGGCTTCGGTGAGGGCGCCTTCCTCGATCAGCGCCGCTTTCGCCCGGGCGAGCAGAGGGCGGACAAGCAGCAACGTCACGGCGACGTAGGCCGCGCCGCCGCCGATGTTGATCCAAGCTTGGTTCCAATTCCTGTCGAAACTGGCGAGCACCACTGCCAGCAGGCACCACGCCGTCGCGTCGTCGATGGCCCCGGCTCCTAACGCCACCGTGCCCATGGTCGTGCCCGTGAGCTTCTTGAAGCTGATGATCCGTGCGAGCATCGGAAACGCCGTGATGCACATCGACGCGCCCAGGAAGAGGACGGCCTCCAGCAGCGAGGTCCGTTTCGGAAACAGGCTGGTGTGGTAGAACAGCACCCAGGCCAGCCCCGCCCCGAGCACGAAGGGCGTCACCATCCCGGCGACGGATACGGCCACCGAGCTTTTGAACCGCCGCCGCACGACGTCCATGCGGAACTCCATCCCCACCACGAACATGTACAAAGCCAGGCCGAGTTGCGACAGGGGAAACAGGTAGCTCTGGGTGTCGCGGAGTTTTTGCGCCTTGTCCCAGGGAAACAACCAGTGCTGCGCGTCCGGCCAGACCAGACCGAAAAGCGACGGACCCAGGAGCACCCCGGCGATCATCTCGGCCACCACCTGCGGCTGGCCGAAACGCGCCGCCACCGCGCCGACCGCCCGGCAGAACAAGAGGATGACGGCGAGTTGCAGGAAAAGCTGGACGGCAAGATGCAGGTTGTTCATGGGACGCGCGAGATGGAAAACGGTTTAGCCAAGCGCATTTCCGTTGTCAAACGCGGAACGCGGGTCCACGTATCCTCACCCGATCATTCCCCTCATGAGCGACACTCCCAAACCCAGCCCCAACAAGACCGGCGGCCTCGCCGGGGTCAACGCCGGTGAAACGGCCATCTGCACTGTCGGCAAGGAGGGCTTCGGCCTATCCTACCGGGGATACACCATCGAGGACCTGGCGGCCAAAGCCGGCTTCGAGGAAGTGGCTTACCTGCTCCTTTACGGCGAGTTGCCGACGCGCGCGCAGTTGACCGAATACCGGACGCTGTTGGCGGGAATGCGCGGACTGCCGGACGCGTTGAAAACCGCGCTGGAGTTGCTGCCTGCCGGGACGCACCCGATGGACGTGTTGCGCACGGGTTGCTCGGTATTGGGTTGCCTGGAGCCGGAAAAAGGATTGGACCGACACTCGGCGGCGGCGGCGGGCAACCGGCTGATCGCGGCCTTCCCGTCGATGCTGCTTTATTGGTATCAGTTCACGAAGACAGGCCAGCGGATCGAAACGCAAACGGACGATCCCAACATCGCCGCGCATTTCCTGCACCTGCTGTCGGGCAAGCCCGCGCCGGAGTCGCACGTCCGCGCCATGGACGTTTCGCTGGTGTTGTACGCCGAGCACGAGTTCAACGCCTCGACGTTTACCGTGCGCGTGATCACGTCCACGCTGGCGGATTTTCACAGCGCCATCGTCGGCGGCATCGGGGCGTTGCGCGGACCGCTGCATGGCGGAGCCAACGAGGCCGCGATGGACCTGATCGAGCTTTACCAGACACCCGACGCGGCGGAAAAAGGACTCCTCGAAAAGCTGGCGCAGAAGGAACTCATCATGGGGTTTGGCCACCGCGTCTACAAAAAGGCAGACCCCCGCTCGGCCATTATCCAGGAGCAATCGAAGACGCTCGCGGCGGCGGCAGGGGACACGGTGGTTTACCCCGTGAGCGAGCGCATCGACGCGGTGATGCGGCGGGAAAAAGGCATGTTCACGAACCTCGATTTTTACAGCGCCAGCGCCTACCGTTTCCTGGGGGTGCCGACGCCGATGTTCACGCCGATCTTCGTGATTGCGCGCATCTCGGGCTGGACGGCGCACGTCATCGAACAGCGCGAGCGCAACCGGCTGATCCGTCCGGCGGCGGATTACACCGGACCGGAGTTGCGCGAGTTTGTGGAGATCGAAAAGCGGGGATAACCTTTTCTCTCTTGAGCACGCACGACATCACCGCCGCCGCCCGCCCGCCCTTCGACGACCTGCTCCAACAAATCGCCGATTACACGCTCGATGTTTCCCGCGCCAGCGGCAGCACGGAAGCCCTCGACACCGCGCGGCTCTGCCTGATGGACACCCTCGGCTGCGGGTTGATGGCATTGGCCTACCCGGCCTGTACCAAGCTACTCGGGCCGGTCGTCCCGGGCGCAACCATGCCCGGCGTCGGCGCGCGCGTGCCGGGGACCTCGTTCGAGCTGGACCCGGTGCAAGCCGCGTTCAACATCGGAGCCGTCGTGCGGTGGCTGGACTTCAACGACACTTGGCTCGCGGCGGAGTGGGGGCACCCATCGGATAATCTCGGGGCGATCCTCGCCGTGGCCGATTATATGTCGAGGAAGGCCGTGCGGGAGGGGGGGCAGCCGCTGAACGTGCGCGACGTGCTCCTGGCGATGATCCAGGCGCACGAGATTCAGGGCGTGCTGGCGTTGGAGAACGGATTCAACCGCGTCGGGCTGGACCATGTGCTGCTCGTGCGAATCGCGTCCACGGCGGTGGCGACCCGGCTGCTCGGCGGGACGCGCGAGGATTTGCTCAACGCGCTCTCGAACGCCTGGATCGACGGCGGCGCGCTGCGCACCTACCGACACGCACCCAACACCGGGTCGCGCAAATCCTGGGCGGCAGGCGACGCCACGAGCCGGGCGGTGCGCCACGCGTTTTTTGCCCTCAAGGGCGAGGGAGGCTACCCGAGCGCGCTGTCGGCGAAGACGTGGGGTTTTCAGGATGTGCTCTTCAAGGGCAACCCGGTCCGCGTGCCGTCGCAGGGATTCGGCTCCTATGTGATGGAACACGTGCTTTTCAAAATTTCGTTCCCGGCGGAATTCCACGCGCAGACCGCCGTCGAGGCCGCCGTCACGCTGCACCCGCTGGTCGCGGGACGGTTGGCGGAAATCGAGCGCATCGTCATCGAGACGCAGGAAAGCGGCCAGCGCATCATCGACAAAACCGGCCCGCTGGCCAACCCGGCGGACCGGGACCACTGCATCCAGTACATGGTGGCTGTGCCGCTGCTGCGGGGCGGGCTGACGGCGGATGACTACGAAGAGGCGGCGGCGGCGGACCCGCGCCTGGACGCATTGCGCGCTAGGATGGAAGTCGTCGAGAACGCCGATTTTACGCGCGATTATCTCGATCCGTCGAAACGCTCCATCGGCAACGCAGTTCAAGTGTTTTTCCGCGACGGCACGGCGACCGAACGTGTGGCCGTGGAATATCCCATCGGCCACCGTCGGCGGCGCACCGAAGGCGTGCCGGTGCTGATGGCGAAATTCGTGCGCAGCCTGCGCGGAAAACTCCCTGCCCGGCAGGCCGACGCCGTCGTGGACCTGTGCGGCGACCCCGCCCGGTTCGACGCGACGCCAGTGCAGCGGTTCATGGACCTGTTCGTGGTCTGAACCGGAACGGGTGGCGTGGGGTATGCTCCACAGGGAGCCGTCATGAAAAATATTCGACTCAGCGGCCGGGAAGCGACCGTGATCCGCTCGCTCGGTTTCGGTCTGGCGATGACCGGGCCGGAATTGTTGGAACACGCGCGTCTGGCCGACGAGGACCTGGTCGATGTGCTCAACGGCCTGATCGAAGTCGGCTATGTCGAGTGCACACCTTTCACCGACCAGACGACCGTCGCGGCACTGCCGACTTCTGAATACGAGGTGAACAGCGCGTATGCCCACGAACTGAAAACAGCGTTGGGATTCGGGAAACGGTAAATTTCCCGTTCTGTTTGGCGACGGCCAGCGTATTGATTCTCATGTCTTCCCCGACCGATACCGACGCTATCAAGCTCGCCCCCGAGGCCATCGCCGAGCTGGCCCACCTGCGCTACTACACCGACAACCGGCCCGGTTACACGCGCAAGGCGTCGAAGGCCGACGGCGGCTTCGATTTTTTCGACACCAAAGGCGAGCGCGTCACCGACGAGGAAGACATTCAGCGCATCCGCTCGCTGGCGATCCCGCCCGCTTACACCGACGTGTGGATTTGCCCCAGCAAAACCGGCCATCTCCAGGCCACCGGGCGCGACGCCAAGGGCCGCAAGCAGTACCGCTACCATCCCAAATGGCGCGAAACCGCCGACGCCAATAAATACGGCCGCGTCATGGCGTTTGCCGCCGCCCTACCCGGCATCCGTAAGCGCATCGAAGCCGACATGGGCAAGCCCGGCCTGCCGCGCGAGAAGGTGCTGGCAACCGTCGTCAAGCTGCTGGAAACCACGCTCATCCGCGTGGGCAACGAGGAGTACGCCAAGACGAACAAACACTACGGCTTGACGACGATGCGCAACCGCCACGTCAAGGTGAAGGGCGGGCACTTGGAATTCACCTTCCTGGGCAAGAGCGGCGTCGATCACAGCATCGAACTGCAAAACCCCCGGCTGGCGCGCGTGGTGCAAAGCTGCCAGGAATTACCGGGGCACGATCTGTTTCAATATCTCGACGAGGACGGCCAGCGCCACGGGATCGACTCGGGCGACGTGAACGCGTACTTGCAAGAAATCACCGGCGAACCGTTCACGGCGAAGGATTTCCGCACCTGGGCGGGCACGGTGCTCGCGGCGCTGGCGTTGAAGGAATTCGAGTCGTTCGATTCCGAAGCGGCGGCGAAGAAAAACATCGTGGCGGCCATCGAGCGTGTCGCCGAGCGGTTGGGCAACACGCCGACCGTGTGCCGCAAGTGCTACGTGCATCCGGTCATTCTCGAAGCGTACATCGACGGGTCGATGCTCGACGCTTTGCGGATCAAGGCGGAGAAGGAACTCAGCGGCGGACACCTGGCGGCGTTGAAGCCGGAAGAAGCGGCGGTCGTCGGACTGCTGCGCGCACGTCTGAGCATGGAGACGACCAAACGGTAGGGAGGGTAGCTCTCCGAACCGCTCCGTGACGCGCCGAATCGAGGCTGGCAGCTTATTGCGCGGGCGTCACCATCGTCGGCGTGCCGACCGTTACCTCGCCCTTCGGCGGTGCAACGATCTCCGTCAGGCGCGCCGTCCACTTGTCAAAATCCGGGTGGTCCGGGTGTGCCTTGATCTGGGCTAGCATATCGTTGACTGCCTGGTTCAGCAGACCGAGCGCCAGTTCGTCCTCCGCGCGGTTCCAGAGCAGGGTCGGCAGCGTGATGTTGTTGAACCTGTTGGCGGTCAGTGAGTTTTGCGCGGTGCTGGCTTGGGTGGTCTCGCTTTGGATGCGGTCCCGCCAGCAGTCGAGCAAGCGCAAGCTTTTCTCGTTGCGCAGCTCTGGAAAGATCGTCTTCTCGTAGATGCTGTCCGCGTCAAAAGGCCGGTCGCTCCAATCCTTCATTCCATTGATATAAGGTCCGATCTGGAAGTATGTCACGAAGACGCTTTCGCCCAGTGATTTCCGGGTGATGTCAAAGGGTGCGTACACCGGGCCGAACTTGCTCAACTGCGCCAGGTAATCGAGCAGCGCGCCCAACTGGTCCTTGGTTTTAGCCCCCGTGCTGTGTTGCCAACTGAGGCCCACGTAAATCAGATGCTGGCGCAACGCGCCGAGAACATCGGGGTTGCGCAACATCGCGGCGTTGCGCTTGCGCCACTCGTTGATCCGGCTGGCATCATTGCCCGTGCCGCCTTGAAACTCGACCGCGACCGTCGCCAATTCGTAATATTTGCCCGGGTCGGCGATGGCAGCGTTGATGCTGGCCGCCACGCCCGATTTCTCCTGGTTGACCATCGTCTGCTGTTTGGCTTTGAGGTCTTTGAGGGTAGCGAGCACGGCGTTGGGATCGAAGGACAACGCCTGCGGCTGCTGGGCCAGCGCAGGCTGCCAAAACGTCACCGTGGCCAACAAGAGGAGGGAGGAACGGCGGAACATCGCCAGCAACGTTAAGGAAAGGTTAGGCCAATGGCAATCCGAACCGACAGTCCGACGCGATCCCTTTTCCAAAAGCAAACGTGCGTTCGGCACAAGACCGGACGCACGCTGCGAATGGCTCTGATAGAACGGTGGCTATACCGCAGGCATCACGACATTCTTTTCCTTGCTGATTGCGTCGTAGGTCTGTGAATCGATCTTCAGGTGCGACATCACCAGCGCCTTCGGCGTGTGGGTGACCCACTCCGCCAGCGACATATCGGCGTAATAATCCGACCGGAAGCACTCGATGAAAACCAGGTCGTCCGTGCCGGTATTCTCGACGTAGTGGCCCTGGTTGCTCGGTGTGTAGCCCACGTCGCCCGCATGGAAGTCCAGCGTGCGGGATCGGTTGGCGGCGGCGAAGCAGTTCATCCGGGCCGAACCCTTGACCCAGTAGGTCCATTCGTCGGCGTTCGGATGCCAGTGCATTTCGCGGATGCCGCCCGGTTTGACCGTGACGATGGCAGCGGACACCGTGGTCGAGACCTTGAATTTGCTGGAATCGACGATAATCGCGCTGCCGCTCTTGTTCTCGTGGTCGGGCTTCACGTCCTTGAGGTGATAGGTGAAGCTGCGTTTGGAGTAGCCAATGGTGTCGGCCACCTGTTTGCGCTCGGCCTCCAGATCACCGAACGGCGCGGCGTAGAAGATGAACTGCTCCTCTTTGGGCAGGTGTTCGAGCGATGCCACGGGAACATTGAGGCTCTTGGCCACGATTTCCTTGGGCGTGCGCGCCACCCACTCGGAGATCAGGAAGGTTTCGTACTCGGAGAACTTGCCGTCGTCGAACACGAGTAGAAATTCGCAGCCGTCGTTGTCCGGGTGCGCCTGGATGGAATGGGGGATCCCGCTGGGGAAGTACCACAGGTCGCCGTCCTCGATATCGTCCACAAAACCCTTGCCATCATAATCGATGCAGGTCACACGCGCCTTGCCACCGGTCATGTATGCCCATTCGCCCGACTCGTGCCAGTGCAGTTCACGGCAGCCGTAAGGTTTGATGCGCATGTCCACGCCCGCCAGGTCCTTGGCAACCGCCAGGTCTTTGATCGTGACCTGCCGTGCCCAACCGGCTTCGGACACTTTTTTGTGGGAAAGGCTGAACGAATACCAGAATGGATCGACGTTGCCCTTGTCAGTCGTCGGCGGTTGGACCGCATCCATCGTCAGCGAATCCATTTTCTCGGTGTGTGGTCCGAGGGAAGGAATCAGTCGACCTTCCGTTTTGGCATTGGGCGATTCGCCGCTGGCGGGTTCGGCATGGCCTTGCTGGCCGCGGGCCTGGTTGGCGGCAAGGAGCATGGCGCCACTGGCAGCAAGGGTTTTTTTCAACAAATCACGACGTGTGATGGAGTCCATAGAAGTCTAGGGGTTCACTGCGGGTTTGACAAACGGGGTTAACTTTCGCTGCTACAAGCACGTTCCGACTACCTGATCGTCAGCGCAACCAGCAATTTGTCATTTGTCGTGCGCCACGGGGAGCCAAAAGGTGAAAATTGGGATCGGAACCCGGACGAGCGGCGTGTACGTTCGCCGGATGATGAATCGACATGAACGGTGGTCGCTGGACGGCAAGAAAGCCCTCGTCACGGGCGGCACGCGGGGCATTGGCCGGGCGGTGGCGGAGGAACTACTGGAGTTGGGCGCGGAAGTGTTCATCGTGGCGCGCGGCGCGGAGGAATTGGGTCGGGTGATCGGCGAGTGGCACGAGGCAGGCAAAAAGGCGGCGGGCATCGTCGGGGACGTGGGCACGGCGGCGGGGCGGCGGGCCGTGGTGGAAGCCGCCGAGGCCGGGTTTGCGGATGGGCTGGATATCCTGGTCAACAATGCCGGTGGCAACCTGCGCAAGAAGGCGCTCGATTACACGTCGGAGGAGGTGGAGCGGCTGCTCGCCAATAATTTGCTTTCCGCCTTCGAGTTAAGCCGGTCATTGCACCCGCTGCTCAAGCGCGCCGCCGCCAAAGGTGCGCCCGGCGGCAGCGCCATCGTCAACGTCGGTAGCGTGGCGGGGCTGGTGGCATTGCGGACCGGGGTGCCCTACGGCATGAGCAAGGCGGCGATGTCGCAGATGACGCGCGGCCTAGCGGGCGAATGGGCGGCGGACGGCATCCGCGTCAACTGCGTCGCGCCGTGGTACATCCGCACGCCGCTGGCGGAGACCGTGCTCAAGGACGAGGCCTACGCGTCGGAGGTGATCGCGCGCACGCCGCTGGGGCGGGTGGGGGAGCCGCACGAGGTCGCCGCGCTGACGGCGTTCCTGGCGATGGGCGCTTCGAGCTACGTCACCGGCCAGACGGTCGCCGTGGACGGCGGGTTCATGGCGTGGAGCTTCTAGACGGCGATGCTTCCTCAGAACAGGGTGAACGCCACCCACACCTCGACGAACTGGCCGCTGGCCGCACCCGCCGCTTCGATTTCGGGTACATCCTCCTTGCTGCCCAGGCCGCAGGTGTAAATCGGGGACATGATCCCGTGCTGCGCCAACGCCTGCGCCATGGCATCGGCCTCCTGGTGCGACGCGGCCTGACCCGACGCGCCCGGCGGCTCGTTCGAGCACCCGAGCACCAGCAAAATCGGGGTGTGGTGAAAATCGGGGGAGGCCGGGTCGGTCCAGTCGAACCGCTCCAGCAGCCGCGCGACCTGGGCGTCGGTCGGGAAGCTGGTCGCCTCTGCCACCGGTAACGTGGCGACCCGCCGTAATTCCCGCGCGTATTTCAGGATGTCCCGCACGTCAGGTTGCAGACTCTTGATACGGTCCAGACGGGCAGTCACGCCGACCGCGCTGACCGGCGGCGACGGGGGGAGGGGGATACCCGGATCAGGGAGGGTCCTGGTCGTGATGGCCGGGGACGGCAGCGGGCCGGGCGCCATTCTGGACGACAACCATTGTTCCCACGCCGATTCCAGCCAGTGATGGTTTCTTTCGTAAGCGATCCCGCCGAAAAACCCGGCGACTCCACCAAGCGTCAGCAACAACAGAGAACTGAAAAACGGCCCCGGCTTCCGACGCCGACGGTTGGGCATGGTCAGCCGCGAGGTCGGGCGGGTCCACAGATCACCCTCTTCGGCGACGAACGGGTGGGGAGCCGGCGTCGGCGCAACGGGTTCGGGGCTGGGCACGCGGCTCGGCATCGGCGGCAAGTTTGGCATGGCAGACCCCAGGGATTCCAGCACATTCAGCGTTTTCAGCAAGACCAGCGCGGTCGGCGGACGTTGCGCCGGGGGGCCGGTCAACGTCCGGGCAAGCAGCACCGGCAGCGCACCCGACGTGGGTGTGATCCCGGCGGCGTCGAGATTTTGCCAGGGCAGGGATAGATCCGCCGATAGTTCTAGGGCTTCTCCGGTCAAGGCGAACCAGAGCGTTGCGCCGAGCCGACGGAGGTCCTCGCGGGTGGACGCGGAACCATTAGCAGGATTCGCCGCCACGCTCGCCGATAGACATAAACCCGCGTCCACGAGGACCAGCGGTCGGTCGGACTCCCCCTCGGCGGGGAACAGAACTTTTGATGGTTCGAGACTGCCGTGGGCCAAGCCCAGTGTGTGCAACGACGCCAGCGCGTCGAGCAACTGCCGGGCGATGGTCCAGACCGGCTCCGCGCCCAGCGGTCCCGCCCGCCGCACGCGCTCGCCCAGCGACTCCCCGGTGATCCATTCCGTCGCGGCCACGTTGAACGGACCGCTGACAAAAAAATCCCGCAACGCCGCGACCAGTGGCGAACCGGGCCGGGCGAGGGCCGCCGCGTATTCCGCCAGATTGCCCATGGAGTCGAGGGTGCGCGGCCCGGCGTCGAAAAACCGCAGAGCCACAGTCGCGTTGGTGCGTAGGTCGGTTGCTTTATAAACCGTGCCCTGGCCGAGCTGCCACCACGAGCCGTCGTCACGCCGCCAGACACGGTAGTGATCGGGCAAAACGTGGTCCGGCGGACCGGGCAATGGCGGGGTCATCGGAGGGTTCAGTGTGCGGCGGCCCTGTGAGCGGGAGGATGGGGCGCGGCGATGTTCAACGAAGGCGATCTCGGGGTGGGGGTGTCGGGGTCCGCCGGGGGGCGTCGCCGCAGCAGTATCGTCACGTAGGACAGCAACGCCAGGCCTCCGCCCAGGGCGGTGTTCAGCGTGCGGTGCGCGACTACCACCTGGGTGGACAGCCCGCCGAAATCCAGCAGGAAGACGATGTATCCCGTCAGAAAGATCGCAAACAGACCGTAGTTGACGTTGATTAGCGCATACGCCAGCCACGCGAACAGAGCCGCCAGCGCGGCGACGGCCACCGGGTCCAGCCGCAGTTCACGCACCAACAGCGTCGCCAGCGCGGCCCCGACGACCGTGCCGAGCACCCGCAGCACGCCCCGGTGAAACGTCGGCTGGAACGCCGGGCGCAGCACGAGCAGGGCGGTCATGGGCACCCAGTAGCCGTTGGGCAGGCCGGTGGCGTGCTCCATCCCCGCCGCGACGGCCAGCGTGGTTCCCTGCCGCAACGCGTAGTGCATGGCGTCCGAATGCCAGGTCAGACTGGCCCACAGGGTGCGCAGGGCGGGGCCGATGCCATCGAACGGGTCGGGTTCGGTCTGCTCGATTTGGAAACGCCGCCACCGCCACGTCACGACCATGATGCCGGTCTGCAACGCGCCGCCCGCCAGGATCAGCCCCGCCCGGGAAACCGCCACGTCCCAGCCGACTGGATAACCGCTGGCCACCAGCGCGACGATGGCGCATTGCTGGCCGATCCACGACGCGCCTGGTCCCAGCGCCAGCAGGATGCCCGCGCCGAAACCGGCGACCGCTGCGTTGATCACCGCCCCGGGGCCAGAGTGTCCCACCAGCGAACCGGCCACCGCCGAGATGGCCATGCCGCCCGTGGCCCAGAGCATCGGCGCGATCCGCGACCGGCCCAGCCACTGGAACGAGCCGAACCCGACGGTCATCGCCCCGCCTGCCGCCACCATTCCCGCGCCGGAGTGACCGGCGAGCAACCCCGCCGCCAGACACACTACGATGGCCACCATGCACGGTAGCGCGCGCCGGGCCCGCAGTTGTCCCCATTCCAATTTGATCAATTCGTGCACGGTCGGCAGAATCATCGCACCGGAAAACTCAGGCGACGCTGTCGGGCGAACTCTCGCCCGCGCCCTCCCCGCTGCTGAGCAGCGTAACGGCCACGGCCGCCTTGTCCCCGCCTGCTTGGGTTTGCTGCACGCGGTAACCCGCAACGAATTGCTCCCGGTATGCCTGGAACGTCCCCGCGTCCAACTCGGCGCGCACCCGCTCCATCAGGTGCAAATAAAAATGCAGGTTGTGCAACGACACCAGCCGCAGCCCGAGAATTTCCTCCGCCTTCAACAGGTGCCGCAGATACCCCCGGCTGAACTCCCGGCACGCCGGGCACCCGCAGCCTTCCTCGATGGGACCTTTGTCGCTGATATACTGGTTGTTGCGCAGGTTGAGCGTGCCCGCCGCCGTGAACGCCGTGCCGTTGCGAGCGATGCGCGTCGGTAGCACGCAATCGAACATGTCCACGCCGCGCGCCACCATTTCCAGCATCTGCGGCGGCGTGCCCAAGCCCATCGCGTAACGCGGTTTGTCCTTCGGCAAAAACGGCACGGCGCGTTCGATGGCCAGCATCATTTCTGTTTCCGGTTCGCCCACCGACACGCCGCCGACCGCGTAGCCGTCCCAATCCATCTCGACCAGCGAACGTGCGGCCTTCTCGCGCAAATCGGCGAACGTCGCCCCCTGCACGATGCCGAAGCGCAGTTGCGGCAGGCCGGTCGTCTCGCTGTTCGGATGCGCCAGTGCCCAGTCGCGGCAGCGGCGCGCCCAGCGGGTGGTCAACTCCAGCGACTTCGCGGCGTAATCGTGCTCGCAAGGGTAGGGCGGGCACTCGTCGAACGCCATGTTGATGTCGCTGCCGAGCACCGACTGGATTTCCATCGCCGTTTCCGGTCCGATGAAGGTCGGCGTGCCGTCGAGATGGTTTTGAAAATGGACGCCTTCCTCCGTGATTTTCCGAATCTTCGCCAGGGAAAACACTTGGTAGCCGCCTGAGTCGGTGAGGATCGGCCCGTCCCAGCGCATGAACTGGTGCAGCCCGCCAAAATGCCGCATCACGTCCAGCCCGGGCCGGACGAACAAATGGTACGTGTTTCCGAGGATGACCTGCGCCCGGAGTTCCCGCAATTCCGCCGGGCTGACCGCCTTGACCGTTCCCTGCGTGCCCACAGGCATGAACGCGGGCGTGTTGATGACGCCATGTGCGGTGGTCAGCCGCCCGCGCCGGGCGAGGCTGCAAGGCTGATCGGTGGAGAGGAGTTCAAACATGGTGGATTGCCCTTGGCTAGCTCATGAAAAGGCGGTAAAAATGCTCCCACGAAGCTACCATGCAAACCGTTAGCTACGAAGGGATGACATAAAAAAACTCAGGAGAATAAGCTTGAACCTTGCTCAAAGCATAGTCGCAGCGCGGATTGGAGCCTCTTTCCTTTCACGCGCCAACGATCGTTATCTTGTTGTCTGCGAGCTAGATTTAGAATTCCAAGATGGCCTCTTGTTAACGCCAAGCATCGCTGTCATGCCGAAGCGGATGATCGATTGGATGCACGAACCTGAGTGCTGCCGGGACGTACCCCTCCTTGCTATCGAAATTAATGGAGGACAACAAAGCTTCGAGGAATTGATCGACAAAAGGGATCTGTATTTTACGCACGGCGTTGCGAGCGTCTGGGTGGCACATCCCATGTTCAAACAAATTGATATTTTCTGTCCACAAAGTCCTTATCCTCAAATCATCAAATCCGGAGATGCAGAGGATCACGCGACTGGCTTGCTTGTCCGGATAGAGGAAATTTTTGCTTGAATCGCCTTTTTTGGAAAAAGACGCGAGATTCCGCTTGCGAGCCCAAAAAGACCCGATAGATTGCTCGCTCCCTGAGTGGTGAAGTCCACGAGCACCCGCCGGCAGTCCGGCGGGACTTTTTATCGGTGCCGTCCGGCGACTATTCTTCCCCGGACCGTTACGATGGACTCCCCTACAGACGACGATCACTTTTTAGAAACAGACCATGCCCACGATCAACCAGTTGGTCCGTAAAGGACGCACCAAGGTAAAGGTGAAATCCAAGTCACCCGCTCTGGCGAATTGCCCGCAGCGCCGCGGTGTCTGCGTGCAGGTGATGACCCGCACCCCCAAGAAACCCAACTCGGCTCTGCGCAAGGTCGCCAAGGTCCGTCTCACCAACGGCCAGGAAGTGATCGCCTACATCCCCGGCGAGGGACACAATTTGCAGGAACACAGCATCGTGCTGGTGCGCGGCGGCAAGGTCAAGGACCTGCCCGGCGTGCGTTACCACATCGTGCGCGGCACGTTGGACAGCCAGGGCGTCGACAAGCGTCGTCGCGGTCGCTCGAAATACGGCGCGAAGCGTCCGAAGCCCGGCGCGGCCACCGACGCCAAGGGTGGCAAGGGTGCACCCGCCAAAGGCAAGAAATAATCGGTCGAACGTTTAACCTTTACCTTTTCTTACCATGTCCCGCCGCCGCCGCGTCCATAAAAAGCCCGAACGTCTCGATGCGCAGTATGCCTCGCCCGTCGTGGCGCAGTTGATCTCCACCGTCATGCAGGACGGCAAGAAATCGACCGCCGAAAAGATCGTCTATAGCGCCATCGAAAAGAGCCGCGAGAACTCCGACACGGTTGATCCGCTCGAAGTGCTCCACAAGGCCCTCGACAACGTGCGCCCCCGCTTGGAAGTCAAAAGCCGCCGCGTCGGTGGTGCAACCTACCAGGTGCCCATCGAAGTTTCACCCGAGCGTCAGACCAGCCTCGCCATGCGTTGGCTCGTCGGTTACGCCAGCGCCCGCCGTGGTGTTGGGTTGACCGATGCGCTCGCCAACGAGATCAAGGACGCCGCCAACGGTCAGGGCAACGCCATCAAAAAGCGTGACGACACCCACCGCATGGCCCAGGCCAACCGCGCCTTCGCCCATTTCCGCTACTAAGAACCGTCGCCCGGTGTGAAAACCGGGCGGTTTCGTCTCCACGACCTTTCTTCATTTTATGGCAGCCACGCTAGAAGCCTCCAAACCAGGCACCAAGAATCCGAATTCGCCGGATCGCGCGTTCCCGATGGAGCGCACCCGTAACATCGGGATCGCCGCGCACATCGACGCCGGCAAGACCACGCTGACCGAGCGTATCCTTTTCTACACCGGCGCGATTCATCGCATCGGCGAGGTGCACGAAGGCACCACTGTCACTGACTGGATGGAGCAGGAGCGCGAACGTGGTATCACGATCACGAGTGCCGCCACGACCTGTTCGTGGAAGCAACTCAAGCAGGATGGCGTGTACAAGATGTACGAGGACCAGCAGATGCGGGTCAATATCATCGACACCCCCGGCCACGTGGATTTCACCGCCGAGGTGGAGCGTTCGCTCCGCGTGCTCGACGGTGCCATCGCCGTGTTCGACGCTGTGGCCGCCGTGCAGCCGCAGTCCGAAACCGTGTGGCGTCAGGCTAACAAGTACAAGGTGCCCCGCATCGGTTTCGTCAACAAGATGGACCGCATCGGCGCGAACTTCGAAAATTGCATCGACGAGATGCGCAAGAAGCTCGGCGCGAACGCCTGGCCGATTCTCATCCCCATCGGCAAGGAAGACTACCTCAAGGGCCAGATCGACGTGGTCAACCAGAAAGCCATCGTCTACGTGGACGACAACACGATGGGCTCGACCTATAACGTCGAGGAAATCCCTGCCGATCTAAAGGACGCCGCCGAGTCCGCTTACCTGGATCTCGTTACTGCCATCTCCGATCTCGACGAAGAACTTGGCATGCTTTTCCTGGAGGAAAAGCCGATTTCAAAGGAACAGCTCAAAGCAGGAATCCGTCGCCAGACTATTCTGAACAAGTTCGTCCCGGTCGCGGGTGGTTCTGCCTTCAAAAACAAGGGCGTACAATATCTCCTTGACGCCGTCGTTGATTACTTGCCCGGCCCGCTGGACATTCCGCCCGCGCAGGGTCTCGACCCCGACAATCTCGAAAACCACATCGAGGCGCTTTCGGACGATAACGCCAATTTCTGCTCGCTTGCTTTCAAGCTCTGGAGCGATCCTTTCGTCGGCAAGCTGGTGTTCTTCCGCGTGTACAGCGGCAAGCTGTCCAAGGGCGACACCGTCTACAACCCGCGCACCAACAAGCGCGAACGCATCAGCCGCATCATCCAGATTCAGGCCGACAAGCGCGAAGACATCGACACCTGTTACTCGGGCGATATCGCGGCCATCGTCGGCATCAAGAACATCACCACGGGTGATACGCTCTGCAACGAAGACCACGGCATCCTGCTCGAACCGCCGTCGTTCCCCGACCCGGTCATCAGCATGGCCATTGAGCCGAAGACGAAGGTAGATCAGGAAAAGATGGGTAATGCGCTTCAGCGTCTTTCCGAAGAAGACCCGACCTTCCGCGTTTTCACCAATGTGGACACTGGTCAGACGATCATCGCGGGGATGGGCGAGCTTCACCTCGAAATCATCCGCGACCGCATGTTGCGCGAGTTCAAGGTGGACGCCAACTCCGGCAAGCCACAGATTGCCTACCGCGAAACTATCACGCTCCCCGCCAACGGCGAAGGCAAGCTGATCAAGCAATCCGGTGGCCGCGGTCAATACGGCCATGTGATCGTCAACGTCCAGCCCAACGAACGCGGCAAGGGTCTCACCATCGAGAACAAGGTTATCGGCGGCACGATCCCGAAGGAATACATCCCTGCTTGCAAGAAGGGGATCGAAGAAGCGGTGCTCAACGGCATCGTCGGCGGCTACCCGGTGGTGGACGTAAATGTCGACATCATCGACGGCTCCTATCATGACGTGGATTCTAACGAAATGGCGTTCAAGCTCGCCGCGATCTTCGCGGTGAAGGACGGCTTCAAGAAGGCCAAGGCAATCCTGCTCGAACCGATCATGAAGGTCGAGGTCGAGACTCCCGAAGATTATCAGGGCGACATCATGGGTGACTTGAGCCGCCGCCGTGCGCAACTCAACGGCACCGAGATGAAGGCCGTCAACGTGGCCGTCACCGCCGACGTGCCGCTGGCCGAAATGTTCGGCTACGCGACTGCTATCCGCTCGCTGTCCAAGGGCCGTGCCTCCTACACGATGGAGCCCAGCCATTTCGCGCAGGTTCCCGCTAACGTGTTGGCTGCCGTGCTCGATCAGAAAGAAACCAAGTAAGCCGCGCCAAACTCTGCAATTCTAGCAACTCGCAACCTCTTTATTTATGGCAAACGGCCAACGTATTCGCATCCGCCTCAAAGGCTTTGACCACCGGATGCTCGATCAATCCAGCGTCGAAATCGTCGAAACGGCCAAGCGCACCGGC
Organism: uncultured Chthoniobacterales bacterium; assembly: GCA_964236475.1. GTDB lineage: Bacteria > Verrucomicrobiota > Verrucomicrobiia > Chthoniobacterales > SZAS-18 > CAHJWO01. The sequence goes on along the minus strand of CAXSED010000063.1, from coordinate 4,356 downwards.
GCGAAGGTCGCTGGGCCGATCCCGCTGCCGACGCAGATCGAAAAATTCACCGTCAACCGCTCCCCGCACGTCGATAAGAAGTCGATGGAGCAGTTTGAAATTCGCACCCACAAGCGTTTGCTCGACATTATTGAGCCGACCGCCAAGACCGTCGACGAACTCAAGAAATTGAATTTGCCTGCGGGCGTTGACATCACCATCAAGATCTGATAGGGGTACCGCCCCTCACAAAACACCTTCCTCTACTATGAGCATCGGAATCATTGGTAAGAAGGTCGGCATGACGCGCATCTACGATGCCGCTGGCAAGCTGACCCCTGTTACCGTCATCGCCGCAGAGAACAACGCGCTTCTCCAGCGCAAGACCGTCGAGACGGACGGCTACAACGCCATCCAGGTCGGCTATCACACGCAGCTCAAACAGCGCGTCACTAAGGGCGAAATGGGCCACTTCGAGAAGGCTGGCAGTGAGCCGAAGAAGGTAATCCGTGAGTTCCGTTTGCAAAACGGCGAGGCGGACGGCGAGGTAAACCTGAATGTCACCCAGTTCGAGGTTGGCCAGTACGTCGACGTGAGCGGACGCTCCAAGGGCAAAGGCTTTATGGGCGTCATGCGCAAGCACAATTTTGATGGCCAGGGCGCGGCCCACGGTTCCAAGACCCACCGCCGCAACGGCTCCATCGGCTGCCGTTCAACCCCGGGCCGCATTTGGAAGAACCAGGGCATGCCGGGTCACATGGGCGACAACAACTGCACCACGCAGAACCTCGTTGTCATGCAGATCCGCGAAAGCGATGGCGCGATCCTCATCAGCGGGGCAATCCCCGGTGCCAAGGGCTGCTACGTGGAAGTTCGTCCTTCCGTGAAAAAGCTCCAGTCCGACCGCTTCAAGTTCGGCACCGCTGGCCCGAAGGAAGCTGACAAGAAAGCCGTCAACCCGGCCAAGAAGAACAAGAAATAGTTCTTAACCGGAACACACGACTATGAGTGCAACAGTTTTAACTCCCGAGGCGGCCAAAGACGCCAAGATCGACATCATCGCCAACGGCAAGGGCACGCAGGCGGTTCACGACGCGGTGGTGGCCATGCGCGCCAACCGCCGCAGCGGCACCGCCAGCACCAAGACCAAAGCGACGGTCAGCGGCAGCGGCAAGAAGCCCTACAAACAAAAGGGCACCGGCCGCGCCCGCGCCGGTTACATGAGCAGCCCCGTCCGCGTCGGCGGCGGCGTGGTCTTCGGACCGCACCCGCGCTCCTACGCCAAGAAGACGAGTAAGAGCGTCAAGCGTCTCGCTTTTCGTAAAGCCCTCAGCAGCAGGATCATCAGCGGTGACGTGTCCGTCATCGAAAGTTTTGTTGTTGCAGAGCTGAAAACTAAACTGTTCCTGAAGCTCGTCGGCGAATCAACCGACGAGAAGAAGAAGGTCCTCATCGTGGGTCGCTTCGATGAGACCACTTATAAGGCCGGCCGCAACGTCAAGGCCGTGCAACTCACGACCGCTGATCAGGTCAACACCGAGAACCTGTTGCATTACAACAAAATTCTCATCACCCGCGAGGCGCTCGACGAAGTCGCCGCCCGCACCGCCGCCGCTGACCGCAAGCCGGTTGTCGCCGAGCCCGCCCTTTAATTTTCAGAACAAAGCGCTGCCATGAACGAGCCCTTCGATTTAGTCCGCTCCGTCCGGTTGACGGAAAAAGCCACGCTGCTGAGCGAAAAAGAAAACAAGTATGTTTTCGAGGTCAGCCCGCGTGCGAACAAAATTCAGATCAAAGCGGCGATCCAGCAGCTGATGAAGAAGAAGGTCATCGCGGTCAACACGATGAACTACTCCGGCAAGCTCAAGCGCCAGAAGCGCGCTGACCAAGGCCGCACCGCCCATTGGAAGAAAGCTGTCGTCACGCTCGCTCCCGGCGAGAAGATCGATTTCGCCTAAACCTTAAAATTTCCCAACAGGATATGGCTCTCAAAACCCGCCGCCCGCTGACGCCCGTCAGCCGCTTTACCTCGCTGCCCGCCTTCGACGAAATCACCAAGTCGAAGCCCGAAAAATCACTCGTTGTCACCCGCAAAAAGAGCGGTGGCCGCAACAACAACGGTCGCATGACCTCGCGCCACATCGGCGGCGGTCACAAGCAGAAGATCCGCCTCGTTGACTTCAAGCGCCGGAAGCATGGCGTCAACGCGGAAGTCATCGCCATTGAATACGACCCGATCCGCAGCGCGCGTCTGGCTCTCATCAAATATGCCGATGAAGTCAAAGCGTACATCCTCGCCCCGGACGGCCTGAAAGTCGGCGCAACGGTGACCTCTGGCCCGACAGCCCCGCCGGAACTCGGCAACAGCCTTCCGCTCAGCGCGATCCCGCTCGGCACCGCGATTCACAACGTCGAGTTGACCCCCGGTCGCGGCGGTCAGGTTGCTCGTTCCGCCGGTCAGCAGGTCGTGCTGAACAATCGGGAAGCCGGTTACGCGCTGGTCAAGATGCCCTCGGGCGAAATCCGCAAGATCAACGAGGCTGCTTACGCGACTATCGGCCAGGTCGGCAACATCGACCACATGAACGTGAGCAGCGGCAAGGCCGGGCGTACACGCTGGCAGGGTCGCCGTCCGCACGTTCGCGGCATGGTCATGAACCCGGTCGATCATCCAATGGGTGGCGGTCAGGGCAAGAGCAAGGGCGGTGGCGGACGCCATCATCCGATGTCCCCGTGGGGCCAGTTGGCGAAGGGCTTCAAGACCCGCCGCAAACACAAGAGCACCTCGCAGTGGATCGTCGCTCATCGCAACGCCGACAAGAAGAAGTCTTAACTCTAATCCTTTATGGGACGCTCACTGAAAAAAGGCCCGTTCGTCGCGGGTCATCTCTACGAAAAGATCGACAAGATGAACGCTGCGGCGGTCAAGAAGCCGATCAAAACTTGGGCGCGTTCGTCCATGATCGTCCCCGATTTCGTCGGGCACACCTTCCTGGTCCACAACGGCAAAATCTTTGCCTCGGTGTTCGTCACTGAAAACATGGTCGGCCACAAGCTCGGCGAGTTTTCCCCGACCCGCACCTTCAAGAAACACGGCGCGCACACCGCCAAGGTCACCAAGTAACTTTCTTTCACCTTTCTTCCGATGCGCGTGTCCGTCTGGCAGTTTTCAGCGGCACTGCTCGGCGCGGTGGTCTTTCTGAAGACAGCGTCAGCCTCCGCGCAATTGGTCGTCGCTCCAAGCTCCGTCAGCACGGCGAAAGCGACTACGGAAGAAACCGAAGCCCTTAAAAAACAAATCAAGGAGACCCAAGACCGGCTGCTCGCCTTCGAAACAGAAAACGAAGCCCTGCGTCGGCGTAATGATTTGAGCAAACAAACCACCCAAACCCTGACCGAGAGCCTAGCAGTAGCCAACGCAGAATGCGAAGTGTTCCGCCGCAATTACAGCGACTTGAAGATGCGCATGGAGGCCTTGGGCCTCGCAGCCGTCGGTGACAACAAGGAAGCCCTCGAACAGCGGTTATTAAAATCTGTCAGCGACCTGAAACTCCTCCGGGACGAAAAGGACAAGATCGCTGAGCGGATGGTGGCACTCACGGAAACCGTCGTTCTCTACCTGAAAACCGCCACGTCGGCAGACCCGCAGATTCGCCTCGAAATTGAAGCGCAACTCCGGGCCGCCAATGAAGCGGTGGCCGAAACAGCAGCCAAGGATAGCGGGGCAACGGCGATGCCAGCGGGCGAGTTGAACAATGGGCAGGTCATCAGCGTGAAGGAAGATATTTCCTTGGTGATTGGCAACATCGGCAGCCAGCAGGGAGTGAAGATCGGGATGCCCTTTCTCATCCAGCGCGGTAATCATCTCGTGGCTCGGGCCAGGGTGGTGGACGTGAGGGAAAAGATCAGCGGGGCGATCATCGAAGAGTACGGCTCAAATACAGAAAAGGTCAAAGTAGGCGACACGATGCATATAGATGTGCAATCTTAACGCCCCCTCAGAATCACGAAAGCAGCAGCAACCAACGAATTTATGGAAGTCTTATCAGTTTATCGCGGCGCGCGCATGTCCGCCTTCAAGGTGCGGGAATTGACCCGTGAGATCCAGGGTCTGTCGGCTTCGGCGGCGCTGGACCTGATTGCCTTCAGCACAAAGAAGTCCGCCCTGTTCGTCGGCAAGACGCTTAAGAGCGCCATCGCTAACGCCGAAAACAATAACGAACTCAAGGTTGATACGCTCGTGGTCAAAGAAGCCACCGTGGGTGAGGGGCCGACGATGCGCCGCATGAAATCGCGCGCTCGTGGTAGCTCCAGTGCGATCCGCAAGCGCACCAGCCACATTCGCATCGTGCTGACCGACGAGGTCGAACTGCCCAA
>CAXSED010000062.1:0-26472 GCA_964236475.1 uncultured Chthoniobacterales bacterium | reverse complement strand
AGGCGGCGGCGGAGAAGGCGAACCGGAGTTTCAGGTCGCACCCATGGTGGACGTGCTGCTGACAATTCTGATCTTCTTCATGACGATCACCAGCGCGCAGGTGCTCAAGGTGGACAAGAGCATCGTGCTGCCCGTCGCGCCAAACGCCGTGAAGAAGGACGACGCGCGCTCGGAGGCGATCATCAACGTGCGTTGGAACGAGGCCAAGCAGACGGCGGAATACCGGTTCGACGACCAGCCTTACCCGCACCCCGAGGACCTGGTGCCGATCCTCAAGCAGCGCGCGGCGAGCAACCCGAAGTACCGCGCCGTGATCCGGGGCGACCGCAACGCGACGGCGGACGCCATCGCGCGGGTGATGAACATCTGCGGCAACGCGGGCATTTCGGACGTGGCGTTCTCGACGGTCAACAAGGAGTGACGATCCGCCATGCGGCTGAAACAAAATTCCAGTGACGGGAACGTCGGGTTCCAGATCGCGCCGATGATCGATGTGGTGTTCGTGATCATGCTGTTTTTCATGGTGATGGCGGGCGCGGTGAAGGTGGAAAACGAACTCAACACGACGCTGCCCGGTTCGGCGGAAACATCTAACTCCACGGATTTCGCGGACGAGCAGATCATCACGATTGCGGAGGACGGGCAGGTGGCGCTCAACGACGAGGAACTCGACGCGCCGAACGACCCGGCGATGCCGAAATTGACGGGGACGTTGATGCGTCTCAAGCAGAGCAGCGACGCGGCGAAAAGCGTCTTGACCGTGACGATTGCCAGCGAGCCGAAGGCGAAGTATGGCCGGGCGATTGACGTGCTCAACGCGCTGGCGGCGGCGAAGGTGGACAACGTGACGTTCACGACCAGCGAGGAAGAGTAGCCTGCTGATGCGGGCAATCTCGGTGTAATGGGGATTGGACGAGCGACACTCGCCTTTTTCTGCGAGTTTGGTTCGTATATTACCAGTCAGGCCGCTCCGCATCATGCCGCAGTTCTTCTACACCGTCACCGACGTGTTCGACATCGGCGGGCGCTTCATCGTCGCTGTTCCCGGTATTCCACCCGAGACCCCGGGCATTAGCAAAGCCACTCCCTTGGAGTTGCGCCGACCAGACGGAAGTATTCTGTCCACTTGCATCCAAGATATAGCGATGGTCTCGCCCTACGATCCGAAGCGTCCCATCCAGTTTTCCTTTCCGCCGGGTCTCACCAAGCACGATGTTCCTGTCGGCACCGAGGTTTGGCTCACCGATGGCACGCCTGCGGCCTAACAAAGCGCTCCAGCGACCACAAACTGGCGGCAGGTGTTTCTCGTAGTCGAGTCTTGCGTGGCCAGCCTCTGTCGCTGAACTTGGGATCGTTAGGTCAGCAACATTCACACGTCATGGAACCTTTCGACAGCATTGAGAAGCTCATCAATGAGCGTGGTTCGGCAGCCATTTTGCGCGAGCGCATCGAACTCGCAAAGGAGCAGTATGCGACGCTTGAGAAGCGGGTCACCGAACTCACTAAGGAGCTAGAGACAGTCAAAGGCTACAACGAAGTATTGCGTGAAAAGATACTCAAAGTATCCGTTCCAAACGAATTCGTTGGCCACAACGGCGTTCTTTGGCGACGCAGTGGCACGGGTTTCGAGCAGGCTCCATATTGCCCAAACTGCAAAACTGCGATGTTTGATTTCCCTCCGGGTGCACGGATGTTTTGGAACTGCTCAAGATGCCAGATGACGATAGGTTGGCACCCGGCTCCTAAGGACACCTTACCGGCCTAATCACGCGCTCCAGCGAATAGAGGCTGGCGGCAGGTCGGTTCCAAGCTCCAGTTTTGCCTTACCAGCCTCTCGCTGAGTTTTAGCCGTTAGGTGCCAAGCACCGTCACGCTCCCACCGAAGCGTGCCTTCTCATCGCATCTTGCCGCCTGAGGGTCCGGCGCTTGGCCGCCAGAGAACACCCTGCTCAGACGTCCCTAACAGGATCGTGTTAAACACAAAATGACGGGTCAAACGCATTTTTATCTTGTCGAAAGCCAAAACAATCTTTATTCGTCCGTCCAGCCACGGCAGGACGTCTATTTTTAACGAAGGGCGGCTATCGTGCTGAGGGGTGAACAGCATTCACCAAGGGAAGTAAACCACGTCTTTAAACCAGGGAAATCTATGGGTTCAAAAACAATCATCGCGGGACTTTCGTTGTTTCTTTTTTCGCCGCTTCCCGCCTTGCTGGCGCAAGGTGCGGTCAACACGCCGGGGTCACCCACCACCGGCGGTGGCGCGACGCAAACACCGACAGACGCCGCCGATTCGGCTTCGGGCGACGCCGACCGGGTCATCGTCAACGATGTGCCCATTGAGGAAAGCATCCTGCCGACGACCCGGCCCACCGATTCGGTTTACGGCCTGGACACCTCCGTGCAGGACACCCCGCGCAACGTCACCATCATTTCCCGCGAACAGCTCAGCGCCATCGACATCCAGGACCCGCGTGACTTCTCCAAGCTGACTTCCGACAGCTACACGCAATCGAACTTCGGCGCACCCGCCAATCCCTCGATCCGCGGCCAGACCGCCGACGTGTTCATCAACGGCATGCGCCGCGGCCTGACCAGCAACGGCAACGGTTTCCCGATCGACTTCAACAGCGTCGAATCGGTGGACATCGTCAAGGGACCGGCCAACGCGGTGTACGGCGCATCGCAGTACGTGGGCGGCTACGTGGACGAGATCACCAAACAACCGTACTTCGACAAGCTGCAGGGCAACGTCGGCACGACCATCGGTGAGTATCAGGTTTATCGCTGGAACGCGGATTTCGGTGGTCCGATCATCAAGGACCAACTCGCCTTCCGCGTCAGTTACACGGGCGAGGATTCAGGCAGCTATTACGATTATACGCACAAGCAATCCGAGGCGGCTTACACCGCGATCACCTGGATGCCCAGCTCCAAATACACGCTCTCTCTCAACGGGGAATGGAACGAGGCCGATTACAACGAGAACAACGGAATCAACCGCGTCACGCAGAACCTGATCGACAACGATAAGTACATCACCGGCACGGTTCCCGGCGGCAACAACGCCATCGGGGAGTTCTTCAACCCCGTCGTGGCCGGTCCGACCGTCAACATCGACCACGCGCTGCACATCATCGGGCCAAACGACGGGTCCTATGGCCACACCGAATACGGCCAAGCGATCCAAACCTTCAACGTCAACGAAGGGTTCAAGATCATCGACAACACGCTCTACCAGCGCATCGATCGGCGCACGTATAATTCGCAGCAGTTCGACGAGGTTCTCAAGGACAATGCCTCCGTCGATAACCGGCTGGAATTCATCTTCGACAACGACATCCCGATCTTTGGCGGCAGCACCAAGGATCTCCATACTTCCAAGGACGGCAAGGACGCCAAGGATGTCGCCAAGGACATGAAGAAGGACGACGGCGGCCTGGTCTTCCATAACCAGCTCAACACCGGCCTGGAGTTCCGCTACCAGAACAACACGAATTACGACACGTTCGCCGTCGAGCCTTTCGACGCCTTCGACATTACCAAGGGTCCCCAGTCCATCTTCATCCCGTTGGCCACGAACCTTGCCGCCGGAGATTCGCACATCCCGGGCGAGCCTGCGCGCTACGTCTTCTCGCCGCTCAACGGCGACAACGCGCATTCCAACCTCTACGAGTTCGGCCCGTATTTTCAGGACATCCTGAAGTTCAACGACCAACTCAGCCTGATTATCGGCGGGCGCGGGGACATCCTGTACGTCGACTCGAAAACGCCCCCGGGCACCCCGGCGAGCGAGTTCAAGGTCATGTCCACGACCCAGGTGTTGCCGAGCGCGAACATCAGTCCTACTTACAAGCCCTTCCCCTGGCTGACCACCTACTTCACCTTTAACTTCAGCCAGTCGACCAACACCGGCGACGGTGGCGATTACAGCCCGACCTTCACGCCGCAGGACTTCCATCAGCCGAGCTATCTATACGAGGTGGGCGCGAAGTTCTCGCTGCTGAAAAACACGCTGTACCTCACGGGAACGGGCTACGTGCAGAACCGCGAGAATCCTTCGCAGGGCGGCTCGTCCGTGAAGGTGGACGTGAAAGGTCTGGAATTCGAGGCGGACTATCAGCCGAACAAGCACGTCTACGCCACCGCGAGCTACAGCCTGCTGGATGCGCACACGTTGGACCCGGGCTTTACCCATGAGGTGACGCCGATCACGACCAGCGACAACGTGGCGCCGGGGACGGTTCTCACCACGGACGTGGGATCGTTTGTCAACAACAACGGCGACGGTTTCGTGGGCCGCTACCGCACGCCCGGTTATCCCGAGCACCTGTTTAATACGTTGGTGAGCTACAAGACGGACTTTGGGTTGGGTGCCACCGCCGATATGCAGGTGACCAGCCCCATGAATGTCTCGTATGACGGCACCGTGAAGATCCACTGGCAGTACAACGTGGATTTCAGCGTGTTCTACCAATTTCTGAAGCACTATGAGGCCCGGGTGGGAATCTACAACGCCACCAACCAGCACAACTGGAATCCGGCGAATCCAATCTACGGAAACGAGTCGATCTTTGCCGACGAGCCGATCCACGTCGAAGGCACGTTCAAGATCAAGTTCTAACTGCGCCTGTCATTCCAGGCGGTGCTCCGCGATGAACAGGGACGGCTTGCCAAAGCCGTCCCTGTTTTGTTGGGCAGGCCCGGCGTGGAGTCGTGGATAAAGGAAATCCTGCGCCGCTGCCGGAAACCCCGGCCAAGCGCCGTCGATCAAGCGAATCCTCCGGTATGCTGCCGCGACAGGTTCGTTCCTTGCTGCCAAACGCCTGCCTGCTCGCGTTCGCGATTTTGTGGTTGGTGCCGCTCGACACCAGAGCGCGCGCCAAAGACCTTCCGCGCACGCAGGAGCCGGTCCGTGTTTCGCTAATCGACCAGCTTCCGCCGCAAACGAGTGGACCGGCCTTCAACGGCCTGGATGAACGTCGGCGGGGTCCGATTTTCGCCGCCGCTCTCCGCCAAGTGGCTGACGAAGGGAAACTGCCCCCGGTGATCGTTATCAATCGGGACCTCAATATTCCTGCCACCGTGCCCGACGAGCCGAAACTTCCGCCCGGCACTCGGTTGGTGCGTATCTACCTGACCGAGTGGTCACGAACCCGGCTCGGGGGAATCGCCGATACGGAGATCCTCTGCCGCTTCTACGTCGAACGGCTGCGCGATGGTCGCCTGGAAAAGAAGCTGGGACCCTTCTTCGCTCACAAGCAGTACGATGTGGTGACGACCGCGACGCCCCAGGACGTTTGGGCGCAATACCAGGAGGGGGCGCGGTTAGCCATCGAGCAGATGGCGACGGCGCTCAAACCGCCGAAAGTACGGTAGTTGTCCACAAATGTTTTGCCCGTCGTGACGCGGGTTGCTTTAATCGCGGCAGTATGAACTTCCACGGCGGCAGGGAACGATGGCGCGGCCTCGGGGCAATCGGCGCGGCGATTTTATGTCTGGTCGGCTGGTCATCCCCCGGTTTGGGTGCGGAGCAGGAGCTGGTCGTGGCGGACAACGATTATTCCGGCCCGGCTACCACCAACCTGCAAGGGGCCATCGTTCTGCTCAACGATCCGCGCGTGCGCGTGCTGGGCTTGACGGTCGTCAGCGGCGACGCCTGGCGGGACGACGAGGTCGCGCACACGCTCCGTTTGCTGGAGATCATGGGCCGCCCGGAGGTGCCGGTGGTGCCGGGCGCGGTGTTTCCTCTCATCAACAGCCAGGCGCGCACCGAACTGTGGCAGAAATTCTATGGTCGGCTGGGCTGGAAGGGCGCGTACAACACCACCGAGGAGAGTCCTCTCAAAACCTACCGTGCCCACGGGCCGTTTGAAGTGCCGCCACTGGTGGAGGGAGAAACGAAGCTCAAGCCTTCCACGCAGACGGCGGCGGCTTTTCTCATCGAGCAGGTTCGTGCGCACCCGCACCAGGTTTCGATCTACGTCGGCGGTCCGTTTACGAACATCGCGCTGGCCATCCGGCTCGACCCCGAGTTTTCCACCTTGGCCAAGCAGTTGGTTTTCATGGGCAGCCGCCCGGGCGCGAACGCTGATTCCAAGGCTCCGTTGGCCACCGATCTGAGCTACAACGGCGTGGTCAACCCGGACTTCAACATTTTCTTCGACCCCGAGGCGGCGTACATCGCCCTGCACGCGCCGTGGGCCAAGATCGTCGCCGTGGGCGAGATCACCGAGCGGGTGGTGTTGACCGAAGAGTTGCTGGCGCGGGTGACCGCGGTCAAGACCCCGCTGACCGAATACCTAGACAAATACGCGCAGCGTGGCGTGCCGCTCTGGGACGAGATGACCGCCGCCGTGCTGGCCGATCCGACACTCGTCAAAGCGCGTCAGACGTTCTGGATGGACGTGGATATCGACCACGGCGCGAACTACGGCAACACGCGCATCTACTCGGACAAAACTGCTCCACACATGGGTGAGCAGCCGGTCGAGATCGTGACGGACATCGACGGGGCGCGGTTCACGGACGAATTTATCGCGGCGATGCAGAGAAAACGGTAAGCTATTTCCAGAAGCCGAGGTGTGGCGCGACGAGTTCCGCCTCCAGCTCGGGGATCGGCCCCCAGACCTTCACGTCCTTCTGGCTGTGCTCGAACACGTAGCGGCAAGGCACGTCGAGCGTCGGGTTCTGCTCGCTGCTGCCGGTCAGTTCGAGCAGCCGCTTCTCCGCCGCGCCGTACACCACCCGGCCCACGTTGGCCCAGTACATCGTGCCGGTGCACATCACGCACGGCTCGAAGGTGGTGTAGAGCGTGCAGCCCCACAGATACTCGGGCGAAAAGTTGTTCCAGGCCGTGCGCACCAACGTCGCTTCGGCGTGGTTGACCGTGTCGATATTGCCCTGCTCCTCCAGCACGGTCTCGTGGTCCGGCGCCACCAGGATGCAGCCGAAAGGATGGTGGCCGAACTGCTTTGCGCGCTTGGCTACCTCGTTGGCATGGCGCAGGTGCCGGGCCATCTGTTCCGGGGTCGGGTCCGGCCCCGGGGGGGTGGGCCGCCGGGCTGGTGCCGCCGGGGTGGGGGTGGGCGCATCGGCCCCATGGGCGGCACCGCTGGCCATCGCCAGAACCGCCGCGCCGGTGGCCAGCCCGGCCTGCTGGAGAAACTTCCGGCGTGAACGATATGCGCGTGGCTTGTGATCCATATTCATCCCTCTCAAACGTGGTTCACTAAACGCGAGCCGCCACGAAAGACGCAAGCGAAAACTCACGCGCCAGCCATTTCCGCGAGGCGCGCCAGATAAGCGGTCTTTGTTTCCGTCGGCAGGTCCGCCACGGCGAAACCGTTGGCCGCGATCTGGACCAACTCCGCCCGGCTCAAACCCACGTCCATCGCCAGCGCCGCGTATTCCTCGTCGAGCGAGTTCCCGAAGACCATCGGATCGTCCGTGCTGACCGTGCAGCGCACCCCGGCCTCTATAAATCGCCGGATCGGATGCTCCCGCATGGAGGGCACAGCGCGCAGCTTCACGTTGCTGATGGGCGTCATGTCCAGCGTCGCGTCGTGCTCGCGCAACAGGTCCATCACCGCCGGGTCGTCCAACGCGGACAACCCGTGCTGCACCCGGCGCACGCCGAGATCGACCACCGCGCGCCGCACGTCGTCCGGCCCCGAAAACTCGCCCGCGTGCGCCTTGAGGACCTTGCCATTCGCCCGCGCCCGTGACCACACGTCCGCCGACCACGGCTGAAACACCGGGCTTTCAAAGCCGTGCAGATCGACCCCCGCGATTTCGTCCCAGGTGATCGCCTCTTCGATGACTTTCGCCAGCGCAGGGTTGTCGTAGTGGTCGCGGAACATGCCGAGAAACAGTCGCAGCTCCAATTCCGGTGGACGGGCGGCATGAATGGCGCGGGCGATGTCCCGCATGGATGCCCGCGTGCGCTCGGCGGTGCCGAGGTGAAAACTGCATTCAAGGTAGACGCAGTTTTGCGCCACGAGGTTGCGGAAAATCGTCCGGCAGCTTTCGTGATACGCTTCCGGCGACACGTACCATTTGAAGAAATACTGGTCGAACTGCGCCTGGAATTCTGCGAAACCATCGAACCGGTAATCGTCCGCCCAATAGGGCGGCGCGTGGGCGAACGCCACCGGGTCCACGCGCCGGCACAATTCCAGGGGCATGGAGCCTTCCAGGTGGATGTGCGTTTCCGTTTTCGGCAGAGATTGGATGAACGACCGCAGAGCCGGGTCGGGCTGATAAGGCATGGAACGCAGCACAAACCTTTCGCCGGGGATTTGCAATCCCGAAGCGGCGGCCACCTGGCTTCCCGGTCGTCTCCGCACCTGCTTGCCGCGCGGACTTCTCAGGCACCGTCCCCGTCCCTCTTGCCAAGGCGCACCAGGAAATCGCTGATCGCATCCATGCGAAAGCCGAGCGCCAGCGCGTCCACCTCGCGTGTAAAATCCTCGAAGGCCGGGTCCGCGTTGGCCAGCTCTTTGAGGCGGGTCCGCAACCGGACAATATCCCCTTGCAGCGAAAGCGTCAGCAGCGCCTCGATCTCCGCCGCAGGCGGCAGGGCAAAGGCCGTCACCGCCTCCCGCCGAGCGGCCTGCCCTCGCACCGGGGGCCGACGATCAAAATTGGCGCTCTCGTCCACCCCCGCATGCTCGGCCAGTAGCGGCAGCTCGAAAAAGAAGCAGCTGCCCTGGCCGGGGACACTCTCCACGCGCAGTTCACCGCCCATGGGGCGGATCAGCCGCGTGCTGATGTGCAGACCCAACCCGACTCCAGGCTGATCCGGCAAACGGGGTGACACGACCTGCCGAAACGGCTCGAAAATCGCCGCGCACTGGTCGGCGGGAATGCCGATGCCGGTGTCAGCCACCTCGAAGCGCACGCCGGTCGCGCCGGTGCGGCTCACGCGCAACTCGACGCTCCCCTTCACCGTGAACTTGAAGGCGTTGCCCAACAGATTGTCCAATACCTGCCGCAAACGCAGTGGGTCGCCGCGCACCGTGCCCGGCAGCAGCGGATCGAACACGCAACGAAACTCCAGCCGCTTTTCCGCGGCGCGCGAGTCAAAGGCTTCGGCCACCGTGTGCAGCAACTCGTCCAGGGAGAACGGGCCGGGGCGCAATTCCATGTGTCCCGCCTCGATGCGCGAGAGATCGAGGATTTCGTCGATGAGGGTGAGGAGGTGTTCGCCGCTGCTGACGATGAGCGCGTAGCGGGAGCGGTTCGTCTCGTCGAGACTGCCGTCGCGCAACGCCACGCGCGCGTTGCTCAGGATGCCGGTCAGCGGGGTGCGCAGTTCGTGGGTCACCTGCGTGAGGAAGACGCTCTTGGCCGCGTTGGCGGCTTCGGCGGCGAGGCGGGCCTGTTCCTGCGCGGCCTGCATCTCCCGCCGCGCCGTCACGTCCACGATGCTGCCCTGGTAGACGGTTTGGCCACTGGCCGGATCGACGACCGTGCGCACGCTCTCGCTGATCCAGATCGTGCTGCCATCCCGGCGGCAAATCTCGGATTCCCAGCCCATCACCGCGCCGTCGCGCGCCACGGCGGCGTTGATTTCCTGCCGCCGCGCCGGATCAACGTAAAACTGGTGGGCGGCATGGGCCAATTCCCGCTGCATCTGCTCGGGGTCCGCATAGCCGCAGAGCCGTGCCGTCGCCTGGTTGGCGCGCAGGTTGCGGCCATCCAGTGAGGACTGGAAAATGCCCTCCGTGGCATGTTCGAAGATGGAACGGAAGAGTTCTTCACTCTGGCGAAGCTGCCGCGTGCGGCTGGCCACCAACGCCTCGAGCCGCAGGCGTTCGCGGCGGGCTGCCACCACTCGCCAGAGCACGAAAACCACCGCGCCGCACGTGCCTGCCAGCAGCCCGCCGCGGTACATGAGCGTCCACATTTTTGCCTCGCGCCACCAGGCCTCCACGGGTGCAAACATTTTCCCCGCCAAGCCGGGAAACACGGCTGATGCCGTGGTCCGAGACACGCCTTGCCAAGCGAGGACGAAAGGATGGTCTGCCATTACCGCCAAGATTTACCACGCCTGGAGGCGGAAGTCTGCCCTGCAAAAGGCATTGTCGGGTCGCCCTCGGCTCGTCCTTCCTAGCCCAGCAGCACGGGGAGCAGCACGCCCAGGCCGACGGCGAAGAACCAGAGCGCGGGAGCGGGCGTGCCCGCTGGCCGGCGGAGGCGTTCCTCCCTGGCCGCGAAACGCGGGTCGAGCCGTTCCCACCGCTCCCGGCGGCGCTCCAGCAGCCGGAACGTCGCGGCGGTGCTGATCCCATAGAGCAGGTGCCCGAGCAGCGAAGGCAGCGAATTGGCCACCGCGCCGGGTGACCAGGTGAAGGGCCGGCCGAGCACGGTTTGGAACAGAGTGAAAGGCCCCAGGAACCACCAGATCAATCCGTAGAGCAGGCCCCAGCCCACCCCGGAGATGAAGGTGGGCGACTCGCGCTCGAACAACCAGCCGTAGCTCATGCCGAGCAGCACGCCAACCGCCAGGTGAATCACCATCCCCAGCCAGAAGGAGCCGCCGCCGACCAGCGCGGCGATCCGCTGGAAGCCGTCGATCCCCGCGATCATCGGAATGAACACGACCGCGCCCACCAGCCCGGCCACCGCCCCGCGCCACAGGGAGCGCAAGGTGCGCGAACCCGGCCCTTCCGGTTGGCGGCGGATCGGGTCGCTCTCGATGAACAGGGTCACCCAGAGCTGGTCGAGCGTCGCGTAGATCAGCCCGAGCAGCAGTCCGTAGACGATGTGCGCGGGCAGGAGGTCGAAAAGTTCCCGCGCGCGGGCGGCACTCCAGTCCGGCAGCCGTCCTTGCGCGAACGCCAGAAGCGTCAGCGGTCCCAGGAACCACCAGAAAATTCCGTAGGCCAATCCCCAACCCATGCTTGAACCGTAGCCGCGCACGTCCTGCTGGAAGAACAACCCGAAGGACCCGCCGATGACCAATGCCAGGGTAAAGTGCAACGCCAACCCGGCCACGGGCGACCGCGAGCCGATCAGGTCGGCGACCGCCGTCAATTGCCCCGAACGCACGATCCACCACGCGAACCCGGTTCCGCCCAACAAGCCTGCCAGTCCACCGCACGCCAGCGCACGGATCAGGGAAAACCGCCCGGCTCCCTCCGCACTTTGCACCCGCGCGCGGACCCGATAAGCGCCGAGCGTGAGGCCCAGCGGCGCACCAAACAGCAGCAGCGCGCCGACGAGTGACGGAAAGTGCGCGCGGGCCGCGTCCATCATCGGCATCTTGCCCACGGAGAAAGGAAAAATCGTCACGAACCACAGCAGCAGCGCGGAAGCCAGCCCCCAGAGCAGGCCGCTGCCGGTGGTTCTCACCCTATCCGGCGTCAGGGCGGCGAAGGCCGCGCCGATGGCCGCACCGACCACTGGGCCCGCGACCGGACCCGCCAATCCGGCCACGTGAAAAGCCAACCCTCCCGTGAACCCGAGCAGACCTCCCAGTCCGGTTGGAAAGAAGCGGGCGAACAGGTCCTCGGGAGGGTTATCAATGCGGCGGGGCGGCGAGGCAATCTGGTCGGTTTTCATGCAGGTTCGGGTGGTCGAGGCAGAGACGGAGCACCCATCGGCTCCGGCCCCGGGGGGGGCTCCCCCGCCGGATCGCGCTCGTCGCTGAAATCCAGCGTCTGCACGATGTCGCGTGGAAAGAACAGTTCGATCAGCCAGTCGCTCAGAACGCGCACCTTGCGTTCCAGGCCGGGCAGCTTCACCCAGTAGATTCCCCGCCAGAGCACCCAGGCGAAGAAGCCGCTGAAACGCCACCCGCGAATCTCCGCGCAGGCGGTCTGGTGGCCGACCACGCAGAGCGTGCCCAACGCTTCAAAGTGAAAGGGCTTCGCCGGGCGACCGTGGATGACCGCATGTAAGTTGCGCGCGAGGTGCGGAGCCTGCCGGACGGCAAATTGCGCCGTGCCGGGACACAGCTTACCCGTCTTTGCATCGGGCACGGCGGCGCAGTCACCCAGCGCCCAGACGCCGGGGCGGCCTTTCACGGCCAGCGTGGAATCGGTGACGACCCCGCCGCGTTTGTCGTGCTCGACCGGCAGCCGCTTGAGCACCGGACCCGGGGCGGCTCCCGCCGTCCAGACGAGGGTGCCCGCCGCGATCTCCTCGGGTTCCGGGGCGGTGCCGTCCTTGTCTTTGGCCTGGATCGTCACGGCTCCGCGCTGGGCGTCGGTCACGCGGGCGTTGAGCTTGAAGGTGACTCCCCGCGCCTGCATCCGATCCAGCGCGTAGGTGGCAAGGCTTGCGCTGAGTTCGGGTAAAATACGTTCCCGGGAATGCACGACGATCACCCGCAGGTCGTCGGCGGAAACGCCTGGATAGTCCGCCAGGATTCCGCGCGCAAAATCGTTGAGCGCCCCGGCCAACTCCGCGCCGGAGAACCCGCCTCCGGCGATGACGAAAGTCAGGCCCGCGCGGCGTTTGTCCGGGTCCGGCTCCGAGTCGGCGGCGTCGAAGGCGGCGATCACGGCGTTGCGAATCCTGATGGCATCGCCCAGCGATTTGAAGTCCAGCGAGTGCTCGCGCACCGCGTCGTTGCCGAGGTAATTGGCAACCGCGCCCAGGGCGAGGACGACGTGGTCGTAAGGAAATTCGTCGGTTTCGCCGGGGGTGTCCCGAGAGGTCTGGCCGCGCTGCACGCGCACGCAACGACCGTCCAGATCAATGTCCACGACCCGGCCCCGCACAACCCGCGTGCGGCGCAGGCTAGTGCGCAACGGACTGGAAATGTGCGTCGGCTCCAGACTGCTGGCGGCGACCTCCGTGAGCATCGGGGTAAACAGCAGGGCGTTGGTCTCGCTGACCAGGGTAAATTCCACCGAAGGGTCGGCGCGGAACAGCCGCTCCAGTTCGCTCGCGGTGCCGACCCCGGCGAACCCGCCGCCGAGGATGAGAATCCTCGTTTTTTCCAAGGCGGGCGCGGGCGGCATTCCCTCGGGTTCCGCGCCGAGCAGGCGCGCCGCGAGCCACGATCCCAGCGGGGCGAGCAATCCGAGCAGACCACCCGCCAGCACCCAGCCGACCAGCGCGGGAAAGAGCGCGCGCATGCCTTCGGCGGTCCATTGTGGACCTTTGCCCGTGAAAACGGGCAGCGCAAAAACGCTGCACGCCCCCCAGAACGGGATTCCCAACACCGCCGCCGTAAACACGCCGTCGAGCCATGCGCCCGGCTGTTTCGTCGGCGGGTTGAACAACCCGTAGAACGCACCGCCGAGCGTGCCGAGCACGCACGCCAGCGCGGCGTGTCCCCAGGCCGCCGCGAGCGGGAGGCTGGCGAGCACTCCGGCCAGCAGGCCGATCACGACGCGCCGGAGGCGTGGCTTTGTCATCCTAAGCGTTCTCTACCTTGCCGCGAACCCAGTGCAGGCCCAGCGCGCCGTGCGGTACCTGGTCGCGGAATTGCTCGACCTGATGCTCGCCCTCGCCGTTCACTGCCCGGACGTACACGCGCACCTCGTCGGCGGGGTGGGTGGGCGTCCATTCGTAGCGCCACAGGCTCCAACTGATTTTTGTCCCCGGCTGGTGGATGTCGGCGGCGGCGTAGGTCTGGCCTCCGTCGGTGCTGACCTCCACCTTGCTGATGCCCTTGTCGCCTCCGTACGCCATGCCGCGAAACTCCACTTTTTCCCCCACGGTGAAGGAGTCCGCGAACTCGTTGCCGTCTACCTGCGGGGCGTCGATGCGGCTGGTCGTCGGCACGAAGATGTTCGGCCCCCAACCCTGCTCTGTATAGAAGCCCACGCCTTCGATGCCGTGACGGTTGATCTTCAAGCGCGGGTCATCCTTGGCGAGGAACTCCAGGCGGGTGACCCACTTCGGGTTGCGCTCCCCGTAGATACCGGGCACGATCATCCGCATGGGAAAACCGTGGCGCGGCGGCAGCGGCTCGCCGTTCATCTCCCAGGCCACGAGCGTCGTCGGTTCGTTCGCCTTGGACATGGGAAAAGTTTCAAAGAAGCCGTCGGCGGCATGGAAGAGCACGCTCACGCTGTCGGACTTCGGCTGGACCATTGCCAGCAAGGTGGGCAAAGGAATCCCCTTCCAAACCGCGTTGGAAATCAGCCCGCTGCCGACACCGTAGGAGATGCATTGCATCGTGGTTTCCTGCTCGACGGCGGGTAAGGCCGTCAACTCGTGAAACGTCCAGACGCGGGGCGTTTCGACGTTGCCGACGATGTCGAAACGCCAAATGTCCCGCGCCACGTCGGGGTCCACGAGGTTCTTGGTGACTTGGTAGAACTTGTCGGTGGGCGTGATCTGCTGCACCTCCGGGCCGCCGTACTGTGTCCCGTCGTAAGTGAAAGAGCCGAGTTGATAGAGACGCCGCAGCATGCCGCCGAGCGCCACGGCCGCCAGCGCGCCGAAGCCCCCCGCCAGGAAGCGGCTTCGGGTCAGGCCCGCCGAGGGCGGCTCATCGGCGGCAGGCGTCGAGGCAGGACGCGGCGGAACTGTCAGCAAACCATGGAAAATCATGATCGCCACCCCGCAAACGCTGAACGACGCCAACAGGCCAAGGCTGGTGATCACGGTCGCCACGGCAGGCGGGCGGCCATGGTAGCTCGTCAGCAATTGGGGCCAGAGCAAACCGACGAACAACACCCAGACCCCGAGCACACCCGGCGCGATCAACCCCCAGCCGCGCGGGTCGATCAACGCGTGTTTCGGGTCCCGATTTCCGGCGCGCGCGCGCCATCGGATAAACATCGCGTAGACCACTCCTCCCACCACGGCGGCCACGATCTGCCCGGTCAGCGCCCCGTAAACTCCTTGCAGCTTGAGCTGGGAATAGCTACCGGCCCGCACGAGCGCGCCGATGAAAAACTTGACCGTCACGAACGGAAACGCCCGGTCAAAGATCATCTCGGTCGGCGTGGCGACAGAAAACGCCAGCCGCAGAAATGCCATGAACGCCAGCATCGTCACACCGCCCAGCAGCCCGGCGGCGGCTCCGTGCACCCATGACTTCCAGAGCTTAGTTCGCGGGGGGACAGAAGATGGGTTGGTCATACAAACGGCGCTGGAGGTCGGAGCCTCTTATCCAACGATGGGCAACTGCATGGAGACGAGAGCTGTACACTTGATAACAGGACTTGTGGCCGCGCGAAATACGCCTTTGGGCGTACTTTGAGCTTTTGATATCTCTCGATCTCTAGCTCATCCCGTGGCGGTTCAAAACTTCGCTGGCGCGCAGGGCAGCGGCGGTGCGGGTCTCTACGCCCAGTTTTTCGTAGACCCGCTGGAGGTGTTTTTTCACGGTCTTGAGCGCTGCGCCGAGGATGATGGCGATTTCGGGCGAGGTTTTGCCCTGTGCGACCCAATAGAGAACCTCCGCTTCACGTTCGGTCAGATCCAACGTGTTCAAAAGCAGGAGGCTGGGATCAGGCGCTTCCTCTTTGAGCAACAAAACGGTCAGCCCGGCCTCGTCGCCGTGGTTGCCGGCTTCGGCAAAGCGGCGTGCCCGCAGGCACACCGGACTGGGAGGACGGGCAATCGGTTGTCCCCGCAGTAGCGCGGGCGGCAACGGCTCCTCGGGATCGAAACGGTCCAAGTAGCCGGTCAACAACTCTCGCGCCGCCCGGGCGCAAAAAGCCAGGTAGCCGTCGGAATCCACAATGAGCACCGCCTGGGAAAGAGAACGTTCGAGTTGCGCCTCGGCACTTTGACGCAAATGCACCTCCGTTTCCAGGGCGCGGCGCAGGCGTTGCAACTCCAACTGCACGCGCAGACGGGCGAGGACTTCCTCCGGCTCGAACGGTTTGGAGATGTAGTCCACCGCCCCGGCGGCGAAGCCCGCCAGCCGCGCCGAGGTATCGGTCAGCGCCGTCATGAACAGGATGGGCAGGTTGCTCGTGGCAGGGTCAGACCGCAGGCGGCGGCACGTCTCGAATCCGTCGAGGCCGGGCATCATGGCGTCGAGCAGGATCAGGTCGGGCCGCCGGTGGGAAACCTGCAACAGGGCGCGTTCGCCGCTGTCGGCCACCAAGACCGCGAAGCCCGCGCCCGTCAACAGGTCGAGCAGCACCGAAAGGTTGGCCGGGATATCGTCGACGACCAGGACGGTAGCGGCAGGCGTGGTGACGGAGGAAGACGTGGTCAAGGGAGCGCGTTTTTTGTCGATGTCCGCCGCCCTGCCGGTTGGACCGGCGGTCTTCTGCCTGCCACCGTCGGTGGGGGAACGCTCACTCGTAGATTTCTCCGGCGGCATCCCCGAACCTTGCACAAATTGGTGGCAGCCGCTTCAATTTGCCGGGGCGTCGCGCGACTTCGCGGCGTCGGACTGGTTCTTCAACCAGCCACCGACCGCTTGCAGAGCCACCGGATTGTCCGCCGTATGCACCCAGACTGCCAGCGCCGACACCGGCGCGACGCTTTGCGGCGGCAGCGCCAGCGAGGCCGTCCACGAGTTGCCGTGCTTTTCCAGCGTGGCGTGGGTCAGGTTCAGCGCGACAAATTCATGGGTCAGTTTGTGCCCGGCGTTCTCGCCCCGGCGCACGTCGCTCGTTACCCCGTTGGCCAGCGGGGCGGCTTCGACGACCAACGCTCCGGCGGGCGCATCCGTCGGCAGAAAGGTGACGCTGATCAGGCCGTCGGGGTTCACGTCCGCCCGTAGCTGTCCTGGTTTGTTGATCGGACTCGGACGCGTGCCCTCGTGGCCGTTCTGGACAAAAGCGGGTGTGTACACCGAACCGCCGGGCCAACGGGCCGCGTAGTCGTACTGCCGTTGGGTGAACGCCTTGGAGGCGAAGCGATCCGGCCAGCCGAGATGATCCCAATAGTTGACATGAAAGGCGACCGGCACGAACGCCTTCCACAATTCCGGGTCGTCTCGCAGCTTGGCGAACTTCGCCTCGGCGGGAGGGCACGAGCTGCAACCCTCGGAAGTGTACAGTTCCAGCAGAGCGACCTGCGTGTCACCGCTTTGAAAGGTGGCTGCCCGCAACGGTCCTGCCAGGACGATGGCCAAGGCGAGGATCAATAAGAAGGCGCGCATTACTTTGCTTTTTTTTCCACGATCCCGGACCAGTTGACATCCGCCTTCTTGAGGTTGCCCGCCTGGTCATGGTTGAACGCGTCGCGGGCGCCACCGCCGTACTGAAGCAACAACCGCCCGTCCACGATTTCAAAGACGGTCGGATCGGAGGCGACGGTGTGACCCTGCGAAACTCCGTAGGCGCAGAAGCCGCCAAACTGCGGAGCATACTTGGCCGGTTCCTTGTCGAAGAGAGCCTTGTGCTCGGCGGAAGCGAAGCGATAGGTCCCCCCTTGATAAACGCTCTGAAAATTTCCGTCGCCCTTCACCGGTTTGTTGTCGATGGCATATCCGACCGGATCGTAACCCTGGATGGCCAAACCGTTTCCATCGACGTTTACCGGCGGATCGGCTCGACACGGAACGACGATGAATCCCAGGAGACAGAGCGCGAGGGCAAACGGGCGGAGAAGGTTTTTCATGAGGCGGTTCAAACGATTTTCAAGAGATAGGCCGATGATCGACGTTCCGCTATACGCCCTTCGGTCCTCTTGCCTGCTTCATCCGTTGACGCGAGAAGTTTGGGCCAGCCACGTCGAACATTCGTTCCATGAACACTCCTTCCAACGCACTGCGAGGCCTCGCTCACCTGTCTGCATCCCAATTTAGGGTCATGAGTTTGCTGATCGCAACGGTCCTCGCGTCCTGCCTCGTATCGTCACCCTTTGTCCGTGCTGCGGGAGAGGGGTCCGGCGACTATCCGACCGCTCCCAAATGGAAGCTCAATGATCTGGATGGTAAGAGCGTTAGTCTCTCCGATTTCAAAGGAAAAGTGGTCATCCTGGATTTCTGGGCAACTTGGTGCGCGCCATGCCGCGACGAGATTCCCGGGTTCATCGCGTTGCAAAAGAAGTTTGGTGACCGCGGACTGGTCGTGATCGGTGTCTCGCTGGACGAGGAGGGTGCTGCTTTCGTCCAAAAGTTTGTCAAACAGCAAGGGATGACTTATCCCGTGGTCCTGGGCGACGAGGCAGTGGTTGCCGCTTATGATGGGGTGGCCGCCTTGCCGACCACTTTCATCATCAACCGGTCAGGCAAAGTGGTGAAAGGTCACCGGGGCTTCACGGAGCCTGCAATCTTCGAGGCAGAGGTTGCGCCGCTCTTGTGAGCAGGGTCTACAACTGGTCAGCCTGAGTCGTTCGTGATCTTGCCGCCAACGTTTCCGGCAGATTAGCCCGCGAGAACAAGGCGGCCAAGCGTTGATCAAACTCCGCGTTCCAAACGCTTGGAAATTACCTGTTGCTTTCCCAATGGAACAACGGCATTTTCCTGTTGGAAACCAAATGAAACGACGAAACGAAGTCGCATGAAACAGAAGAAGGATGTCCAACAAGGAACCCTCGCCCTGATGGTTCTCAAGACCCTCGACGTGCTCGGGCCGCTGCACGGCTATGGCGTCGCCCGGCGCATCGAGCAGATCAGCGGCGACCTGCTTTCCGTCAACCAAGGCACGCTTTACCCTGTCCTGCTGCGACTGGAGCAGGAGGGTGCCATCGCCTCAGAATGGGGTCCTTCGGAAAACAACCGCCGCGCCCGTTTCTACCGACTGACAGGCGCGGGACGCAAACTCCTCGCCGCCGAGAAGCGCACCTGGGAGCAAACGGTGTCGATCATCGCACGCTTCCTGGCCGTGAAGGCGGAGGACTTGGCATGACCTTTTTAAAACGACCATTCAGGCGGCTGTTCAATTTCGTGACCAAGCGCCACGGCAGCGCACGCCTCCGGGAAGAGGTCGAAGCGCACCTTGCCGCGCAGACGGAGGAGAACATCCGCGCCGGCATGGCTCCCAGGGAGGCCGCGCGCCAGGCCCGCCTGAAGTTCGGAGCCGTGGAAGCGGTGCGGGCAGACTACCACGCCGAGGCCAGCCTGCCCTTTTTGGAGGACCTGCTACGGGACGGTCGCTATGCGCTCCGAGTGCTCTGGAAGTCGCCCGCGTTTACGCTCGTGGCCGTGGTCAGCCTGATGTTGGGCATCGGGACGAACATCGTCGTCTTCGGCGTGGTCAACGCGGTCCTCCTGCACCCGCTGGATGTCAGCGATCCGCCGGGTCTCTACCAGGTGCGCCAACAAGCTTGGGCGAAGGGACGGCTGTTGACCACTTCGTACCCTGCGTTGAGGGACTTTCAGCAGCGAAACACCGCCTTTAGCGGGATGGCTGGCTACAACGGGTACTCCAGCGCGCGGCTGAGCTGGCAGCACGCGGTGAGGAACGTTTCCGGCGTGGAAACCACCGGCAACTATTTTGATGTGCTAGGAGTGCAACCGCAGGCAGGCAGGTTCTTCCACGCGGTGGATGAGCACGGTCCTGGTTCCGCGCCCTACGTGGTGTTGAGCGATGGGCTGTGGCGCAACGAGTTTCAGGCGGACCCGGGCGTCATCGGAACGACCGTCCAACTCAACAAGGCATTGTTTACGGTGATCGGTGTGGCCCCGGCTCGGTTTCACGGCACGGAGCAATTCGTCTGGCCGGACTACTGGATTCCCATGGTCAACGAGGTCCCGCTGGAGGGTTGGGATTATCTGTCGAACCGGGACACCGTCGCGGTGACGATGTTTGGACGGCTCAAACCCGGTGCGACGCCCCGGCAAGCGACGGAAAACCTGAACGCGATTGCGGTCGAACTGGCAAGGGAATATCCGCAAACCGACAAGGGGCTGTCGCTGCGGCTGATCCACCCGGGTCTCTACGGCGACAACGGCGACGTGATCCGTGGGTTTCTTTTCAGCGTGAGCGTGTTGGCGCTGTTGGTGCTGACGGCGGCGTGCGCCAACCTGGCCAGCCTGTTTGCTGCGCGCGCGTCGGACCGCCGGCGGGAGTTGGCCATCCGGGCAGCCCTGGGAGCGAGTCGGGGCAGGCTCTTGCGGCAACTCCTGACCGAAGCAACGGTGGTGTCGCTGCTGGGGGGTGCGGCGGGGCTGTGGGCGGCGGGACTGCTGCTGGGGATGCTGAACCGGTGGCAGTCGTCTTACGGCCATCTGGCGGTGGGGGTGGACGCGCGGGTGTACTTATCCGCCCTGATCTTGACCATGGTCAGCGCGCTGTTCTTCGGAATGGCGCCGGCGCGGCAAGTGTGGCGGAGCGACCCGTCGCACGCGATGAAAAGTGGATCGGTGGACGCCATGTTCCTGCGCGGTTTTACCTTGCGGGACCTGTTGCTCGGCGCGCAGATCGCCATCTGCACGCTGCTGGTCATGGCTTCGCTGGTGGCGGTGCGTGGCATGGTGCGTTTGCTGCACGCCCCGATGGGCTTCCATCCGCAGGGCGCGTTGCTGGCCGAGACGGACCTGAGCCAGATGGAGCCGGATGGCAACGCGGTGTTCCTGAAAGAGCAAGCGATGCTTGAGGCCGTGCGGGGAGTCCCCGGGACGGTGGCGGCGGGTGCCGTGAGCCGGGTGCCGATGACCGGCGGACTGCATGGGGTGCCGATCTTCCCGCCGGGAACGACCGGGTTCACGCTCGACAACGCGGTGATGTCGCCCTACGTGTTTACGATGTCGCCGGGCTACCTGGAAGCGGCTGGCACGCGGCTCCTGGACGGGCGGGACATTTCCGGGTATGACACCGCCCAAACCCCGTTTGTGGCCGTCGTCAACGCGGCCTTTGCCCGGAAGATGTGGGGCAGCGCGCCAGCCATCGGGCAACGCTTCATCGTGTCCGGGCGGTTGACCGAAGTCGTGGGCATCGCGGAGGATGGCAAGTATCACGACATGCAGGAAACCACCCAGCCGGCGGCCTATCTGCCGTGGTCGCAAAGCGAGATGAAAGGCCCGATCTTCGTGGTGCGTTCACCACGGGCGCAGAACGAGACGGCGGCGGCGCTCGAACGCACCCTGGCCGCTCTCGCACCGGACACGCCGGTCGCCGTGCAGAGTTGGCCGGATGCGCTCGGACTCGAGCTGTTCCCGGCGCGGGCCGCGACCGTTACTTTATGCGTGATGGGATTGCTGGCAGCGATGCTGGCGGTGACGGGGGTCTTCGGCATGGCCGCATACAACGTGAGTCGTCGGATGAAGGAACTGGGTATCCGCATGGCCCTCGGCGCGTCGAAGGCGCGGGTGCTGAGGGCAGCGGTGGGACGGCCAATGGTGTTGCTCGGCGTCGGATCGTTGGCCGGATTGCTGTCGAGTGTCTTTGCCGACCAACTGCTGCGGAGGATGGTGTATCAGGCCGATCCGCAGGACCCCCTGGTGATGGGCGGCGTGGTGCTTACAATGGCGTTGTTGGGCCTGGCAGCGACCACCCTTCCTGCCTTGCGGGCGCTGGCCGTTGATCCGTCGAAACTCCTGCGGGAAGAGTGAGACGGGTCCACCCTATCTTCCCTGCAAAATCAACGGCAGGATCAACGATCGCAATCCATCACGCGGCCCGGTCGGGCAGGCAAAATTAGCTTGCCCCGACCAGATGACGGGTGTCTTGCGGAGTGGCCCCTGGCAGCGAGCAGATCGGGACGATCAGCGTCATCACCATGTCGGCAGCCTGTTCCGAGGATGGACGCCTTGGGGTCTTCACCCACTCCTTGGCTCCGCCGTAGATGGCCCAACTTGCGGTCGTGGCAATCATCTCGGGCGAGACCGCGTGCACGGAGGGGTGACTCTTGAACCCATCGAGGAGCATGGCACGCACGATGGCAATCACCGCGCTTTCCAGGTGAGGCTCGAGCTGGCGTTGGCGTTCGCATTCCATCGCCGGCATGCTGGCCAGATAGTCACAAACCCCGAGCGCGATAGCTCGCAAGGCGTTTGTGCAGGTGCCATTGAAGGACACGCCCCGCTTTGTCAACAGTGCGTGGAAATGGCTGCCGACCATGCACTCAAGCAGCGCGAACTTGTCGGAATAGTGATCATAAAAGGTGGCGCGATTGACCGTGGCCGCCTCGGCGATGTCCTGGACGGAAAGCTCCTCAAAAGGCTTCGTCTCCAACACTTTCTGCAGCGCGTCTTGGAGTAGCTGGCGGGTGCGACGCACGCGGGGGTCCAGGTACTTTGCGCAAGGGTCAGCCATGGCAACACTTTAGCTGATTTCGCCAGATTTGCACGCCTGGACGACATTTGTTGATTTCCGTGATTGACAACAAATGTTGCTTAGGCTTCGTTCGTTGAATTGGAGCGTTGTCTCCCACTATCCACCATGAAAATCACCGTCCTCATCGCCCGCTGCTTGCTCGGCTTCGTCTTCCTCGTCTTCGGCCTCAACGGCTTCCTGCACTTCCTGCCGGTGCCGCCGCCCAAGGAACCGCTGGCCGGGCAGTACTTGGGCGCGCTGTTCGTTTCCCACTATCTCGTGGTGGTCTACCTGCTCCAGATCGTGCCGGGCGCCCTGCTGCTGGCCAACCGCTACGTGCCCCTGGCGCTCACCTTGCTCGCTCCCGTGCTCGTCAACATCGTGTGCTTCCACGCCTTCATGGCTCCCGAAGGTTTGCCGCTGCCATTGATCCTGACGGTGCTCTGGCTCGTGGTGGCCTTCTACCACCGGGCGGCTTTCGCCGGGATCTTCCAGGCGCGGGAGGCGCGGCTGGCGGAACCCGCTGCTTTCTCGCCACGCGGCACCTGATCCATCCAAGTCTCTTGGTCTGCTTCTCGGATGTGTTGTCGTTGGTGAAGATCAGCAGCGACTGGCCGCGCAGGTCCGGGTTGCAGTACGTGACCATGTCGCCCAAGTTGGCCGCCGATCCGCCGAAGGGTACGATTTGCTGGCGTGCAGGTCGTCTACTGTGCGGGCTGGTAGCTGGCGAAGAAGTCAAGCAGGCTCTGGGGTGCGTTGTGGCCGAGGCACGCCTCAAGTACCCTTTCCGCCTCCGCCGCCTCGGCCGCGCTACGGGGGAAAAGCTCCTTTTCATACGCGGCGAGCGCGGCTTCCACGTCATTGAGGTTGGCGGCGATAGCCTGCCCGAGTTCCGCGCCGTCGAACATGGCGAGATTGGCCCCTTCGCCAGACGGCGCCATCAGGTGCGCCGCATCGCCGAGCAGTGTCACTCCGGGCACGCGAATCCATCGGTGCTCGGCCGGGAGCGCATGGATGGGGCGAGGCACAGGGTCCGTCTCCCCGTCGGTAATGAGCGCGGTCAATTCTGGAGCCCAGCCGTCGAACTCCTCGGCAACGCAGGTCCGCGCGGTCGCCGGATCGGAAAAGTCGATGCGGTCAATCCAATCCTTTGGCTTGTTCAACTCCACATAAGCGTGCAGCACGCCACCGGGCTCACGGTGCGCGAGAATGCCTTTTCCCGGTGCCAGCGCAAACAGCGCGCCAGCGCCAACCGCTTGCGCGCTCGCCGGGTGACGGGTGTCGCTGTCAAACAGCCACGTCTCGACGAACGAGGTGCCGGTGTAGGCCGGCGTCGCCTCGGAAAGAAGGGGACGCACTCTCGACCAGGCGCCGTCGGCACCCACGAGGAGGTCGGTCGTCACCACAGAGCCATCCGCAAAGGTCAGCAGGTGCCGTCCGCCGCCGAGCGAGGACACCGCTCTGAGTTGGTGTCCCCAGCGAACCGTGTCGGCGGGAAGTGATTCAAGCAAAATCCGTCGAAGCTCTCCTCGGGGTACCTCGGGCCGCCCGCCGGTGCCGTCGTCGGGTTCATCCAGCAGGACGTTGCCATTCTTGTCGAGGACCCGTGTGGCCTGACCGCCGGGGTGGACGATCTCGCGGAACTCTGCGAAGAGTCCCGCCGCCTGGAGGGCAAGCTGCCCGTTGTGCTCGTGGATGTCGAGCATGCCGCCCTGTGGACGCGCGTTCGGCGCGGCTTCCGCTTCGTAGATCGTCGCGGCGATTCCATGCACGTGGAGAACGCGCGCAAGCATCAGGCCGCCGAGTCCGGCCCCGATGATCGTGACTGGAGCGTTCATCTTGATTCCTTTGGTCGTACGCCATCCCCGGAAACTCTGCCGCCAGCATGGAACGCCGTTCCATATCTTGGAACGACGTTCCACATGTGTCAAGATGAGGCATGGTCAAAAAAGCGCGTGGCAGCCAGCGACGGAAAGAAGCACTCTCGCGTGATCGCATCATCGAAGCAGCCATTAAGATCCTGGATCGCAGCGGAGAAGAGGGGCTGACCTTCCGCACCCTGTCCGAACGGCTTGCCACCGGCCCCGGGGCGATCTACTGGCACATTGCCAACAAAGGCGAGTTGCTGACCGCCGCCTGCGACGCCATCGTCGCTCGCACGCTGGAGATACATGTGGTCGGCCCAACGCCGCAGGCCACCCTTCGCGCCCTCGCGCTGGGCCTGTTCGACGCGATGGAGGCTCATCCGTGGGTCGGCTCGGCGCTGATGCAGGCCGAGTGGCACTCACCGCTGGTCCGCATCATCGAACACCTCGGCCAGCAGGTTTACGCGCTGGGCGTACCGGACGAAGCACGGTGGGCCACGGTGTCCGCGTTGGGGAGCTACATCCTTGGCGTCGGCGGGCAGAACGCGGCCAACGGACAGTTTGCCCGGGCGCGAGGCATCGACCGGGCCGACTTCCTGGACGCGGCGGCGACCGCGTGGTCGCAGCTCGATCCAAAGGAGTACCCGTTTACCCGCAGCGTCGCCGGACAGTTGCGCGCCCACGACGACCGCGTGGATTTTCTCGCCGGGATTGACCTGATCCTCGGCGGGATCGACTCGTCGCGGCGGCGCTGACGGGGTCATCTCTGAAATCGCGCTACGCTGGGGATGGTTTCGCAAGCGCATGTCGAGATCACCGAGACGACACACCCGGTCCACCGGGAAAAGAACTGCTCACTCTCCTGTGCGGCTGCTTCAAGCTACCAACAATCCCCGGCGCGAGCGAATTTAGCGTTGACCGCTCCCTCGTCCACCGTCTTTGCGAATGACAAATCCCAGAATTTACTGCATGCCGGTGATCTCGCCGTGCTCGTCGACATCGATGGCCAGCGCGCGGGAGAGTTTGGGCAGGCCGGGCATGAGCATCATGGCCCCGGCGACGACGACCAGGAAACCCGCGCCGGCAGAGAGAGCAACGTCGGTGACGTGCAGCATCCAGCCGGTGGGAGCACCGGGGCGCTTGGGATCGTCCGTCAGCGAGTACTGGGTTTTGGCGATGCAGACCGGCAGATGGCCGAAGCCCCAGCGGGTGAAGCGGGCAAGGTTCGCCTGAGCCTGTTCGTTCAGCGCGATGCCGCTCGCGCCGTAGATTCGCCGCGCCACTTTGGTGATCTTCTCTTCGGCGGAGTCGGTCGGCGCGTAGGTGGTGGTCAGCTCGGGGGCCGGGTTCTCCTCGATGACCTCAACCACTTTGTGGGCGAGGGCCTCGGCTCCGGCACCTCCCTTGGCGTAGGCCTCCGAAAGCGCGAAGGCGGCGCCACGCGCTTCGCAGACCATCCGCAGGGTGTCGAGTTCCCCTTCCGTGTCTTTGGGGAAGCGGTTGATGGCGACCACGACGGGCAGACCAAAGCTGCGGACGATGGCAATGTGTCGTTCGAGGTTGGCAACGCCGCGTGTGAGGTCGCCTTCGCCCTGCTGCCGGACGCTCTGGACGGTCGTGACGAGGACTGCGGCGGCAGGCTGGATGCCCGAGAGCGGGCGGACCAGGTCCATGTACTTCTCGAAACCGAGGTCGGAGGCGAAGCCAGTTTCGTTGACGACGTAATCGGCCAAGCGCAGCCCCATCTGCTGCGAAATGACCGAACTGGTGCCGTGCGCGATGTTGGCAAAGGGGCCGCAGTGCACCGTGGCCGGAGTGCCTTCGGTGGTCTGGACGAGGTTGGGCAACAGGGCTTCGGCCAGCAGGGCCATCATGGGGCCGGTAGCCTGGAGGTCGGCGGCGCGGACGGGCTGGCCCTGGCGGTTCTGGCCGATGACGATGCGGGCCAGACGCGCGCGGAGGTCTGCGCGGCCGGAGGCGAGCGCGAGGATGGCCATGATCTCGGAGGCGGCGGTGATCAGGAAGCCGCTCGGGCGGTTGTTGCCGTCACGCTGGCGTTTGTCGGGCGGGGTGACGCCGACGGTGACCCTGCGCAGGGCGCGGTCGTTCATGTCAAGCGTGCGGGGCCAGGTGATGCCGTCGGGGTCGAGGTCCAGCTCGTTGCCGTGGAAGAGGTGCGCGTCGATGAGCGCCGCGAGCAGGTTGTGCGCGGAGGTGATCGCGTGGAAATCGCCGTGGAAGTGCAGGTTGATCTTTTCCGCAGGCTCGACCTGCGAAAGGCCGCCGCCAGCGGCACCGCCCTTCAGACCGAAGACAGGACCCAGCGACGGCTCGCGCGAGGAGAGGATGGCACGCTTGCCGATGCGCTCGAGCCCCTGGACCAGGCCAATGGAGGTGACGGTCTTGCCTTCGCCGGAGACCGTGGGCGTGGTGGCGGTGACCAGGATGAGCTTGCCCTGGCGGTTGAAGCGGGAATCGCTCAGGAGGGCCAGGCTGAGCTTGGCGCTGACGGGGCTTCGCTTTTCGTAGAG